>JBEPUM010000013.1:0-35878 GCA_041691515.1 Pseudomonadota bacterium
TGGCCCTTGCCGGCGATCAGCAACGCGTCGCCCGGCTGCAAGCCCGCGATCGCGACGCGGATCGCCTCCGCGCGATCGCCGATCTCGCACGCGTCTTTTGCCGATGCGAGAATCGCGGCGCGAATGGCAGCGGGATTCTCGCTGCGCGGATTGTCATCGGTGATGATGACGGTATCCGCATCGTTGGCGGCAATTTCGCCCATCAGCGGTCGCTTGCCGGCATCGCGGTCGCCACCGGCGCCGAACACCACCACGAGCTTGCGTTTCGCATAGGGCCGCAGCGCCTGCAGCGCCTTCGCCAGCGCATCCGGCTTGTGCGCGTAATCGACAAATACCGGCGCGCCATTATGATCGCCGACGCGCTCCAGCCGCCCCTTGGCGCCTTCAAGATGCTCCAGCGCGGCGAATACCTCATCGGCATTGCCGCCGGTGCCGATGGCAAGACCAGCCGACACCAGCGCATTCTCGATCTGGAATTCACCGACCAGCGGCAGGCGCAGCACGCGCTGCTGTCCAGCGTGTTCGAGCGTCAGTTTCTGTGCAAACCCGTCGATGGCGGCGTCCACAAGACGAATACCTGCATGCGCACCGTCGCCACGACGGCCGACGCTCATGACCGGCAGATTGCGCGCAGTCGCGGCTTCGATCACCGCCCCCGAACAATCATGATCGGCGGAAATCACGGCGACACCATCAGGCTCGACCAGATCGCGGAACAGCCGCAGTTTTGCATCGAGATAATGCGCAACAGTCGGGTGATAATCCATGTGATCGCGCGACAGGTTGGTGAAGCCACCGGCGCGCACGCGCACACCGTCGAGCCTGTATTGATCGAGCCCGTGCGAGGAGGCTTCCAGCGCGAGATGAGTCACGCCCTCGCCCGCCAGTTCATGGAGCTGGCGATGCAGCGCGATTGGATCGGGCGTGGTCAGCGAACCGTAGACGGTGCGCGACGGCGCAACCAGGCCGATGGTCCCGATGCTGGCGGACGGATATCCGAGCCGTTGCCATATCTGCCGCGTGAAGGCAGCGACGGAGGTCTTGCCGCTGGTGCCGGTGACGGCCGCGATGGTCGCGGGTTGCCGCGGATAGAATCGTGCCGCCGCCAGCGCCAGTGCGCGGCGCGGATTCGCTATCGCGACGAATGGCACGCGGCTGCCTGCAGACGGATGTTCGCCCGCAACCGCGACCGCGCCTGCGGCAACCGCAGCCTCCACAAATCGCGCGCCGTCGGTCTTTGCGCCCGTGAGCGCGAAAAACAGATTGCCCGGCTTCACGGCACGGCTGTCCACAGCGAGGCCGGTGACCGCGAGCTCACCCGCCCGCGCATCCATGGTGGCACCGTCGCCGAAAAGCTCGCGAAGTTTCATGCTCTCCCGCCAGCCTGAAAGGGCCTGCTCGCTAGTGGTCCGATTCTAACATCCGCATCCCGCTTCAGCGAGCGCCTACTGCGTCACCTTGGATGCCGCAAGAATAAGGCGGTCGGACGGCGGCAGATCGAACCGTGGTTCTACACCGAGCAAAGGCGCGATGCGCGCGATCACCTTGCCGCCGGTTGGCACGGCGTTCCAGCCCGACGTGATAAAGCCGAAGGTTTCCTTGAGCGCCTGCGGCTCGTCCAGCATCACCAGCAACTGGTATTTGGGAGCGTCCGCAGGAAAGATCGCAGTGAAAGCCGTGAGCACGCGCTTCTTGGCGTAACGGCCGTTGATCACCTTCTCAGCCGTGCCGGTCTTGCCGCCGACGTAATAGCCCTTGACGTTTGCCTTCCGCGCCGTTCCGATCTCGGCATTCAGCCGCAGCAGATAGCGCATTTTCTCGCTCGTCTCCGGCTTGATGACGCGCTTGGCGACAGCCATCGCTTCCTTCTCGGTGCGCTTCAGGAAGGTCGGGGGGATCAGCCAGCCGCCGTTGACCAGCGCATCGATGCCCATCACCGCCTGCAGCGGCGCCACCGCGATGCCATGGCCGAAGGCAATGGTGATCGTATTCAGTTCGCCCCATTTGCGCGGCAGGATCGGCGCGGCGCTTTCCGGCAGCTCGGTCCGCAAACGATCCATCTGGCCCATCTTGCGCAGGAAGGCCTTGTGCGCCTCGACGCCTTGCGCCAGCGCAATGCGCGCCGCGCCGATGTTCGACGAGAAGGTGAACACCTCCTTCATGTTCAGGAAGCGCCCCTTGGGCTCGTCGTCGTGGATGGCAAACCGTCCGTAGTGCAACGGTGCGCGTGCATCCCACAGCGAGTTCAGATCGTACTTTCCGGAATCGAGCGCCATCGCGAGCGTGAAGGCCTTGAAGGTCGATCCCATCTCGTACACGCCGGTGGTCAGACGGTTGATGCGATCGGGGTCATGCGCTTCCTTCGGATTGTTCGGATCGAAGTCCGGCAGCGAGATCATCGCGACGATTTCACCGGTCCTGACATTGGAGACGAGACCTGACGCTGCCTTGGCGTGGAAGTGCTCCTTGGCCTTCACCAATTCGTCGCGCAACGCGTGTTCGACGCGCAGATCGACCGACAACTCGACGGGCTTCTGCAACCGATCGGTGGCAAAGCCTGCGCGATGCAGATCGGCGAGCCCGTTGGTGTCGAGCCACTTTTCCATGCCGGCGATGCCCTGGTTGTCGATGTTGACCAGGCCGATCAGGTGAGCCACTTCGGCGCCGCTCGGATAGACGCGCTTGTTCTCGCGCAGGAAGCCGATACCGGGGATGCCGAGATTGTGGATTTCCTTCTGCTGTCGCGGCGTGATCTCGCGCTTCAACCAGACGAAGCCCTTGCGGGTGGCGAGGCGCTGACGCACCTCCGCGGTCTCGAGATCGGGCAGCGTCGCCGTCAACAGCTCCACCGCCTCATCCTTGTCGATGATACGGCGCGGTTCTCCGAACAGGCTCGGCGCCTTGACGTCGGTAGCGAGAATTTCGCCGTTACGGTCGATGATGTCGGGACGCGCGGTGGCGATCGCATCCTGCGAAGCCGTGCGATGCCCGCCGCGTCCATCGGTGACGGTGGCGAACATCACGAGACGCACCGCGATCACGGCATAGATGGCGGCAAACGCAATAATGACGAGCCCGACACGCACGCGCGCCTTGGCGGCGCGATCGACGTTGCGCCCGTAGAGCAGGCTGCGGATCATGCGCTGACGCCACGGCTCGGGCGGCTTGTTGCGCGCGGGAACGGTCATCTCCTGGCCGGTCATCGAGGGCCCTCCGGCGAAGGCAGCGAACCCGTGACGACATCGGGATCGACGATTTCGATCATGGCGCCGATCGGATCGGACGTACCGGGCGGAACCAGGCTCGGCGGCCGCTCCGGCAAGTTCTTCAGACTGTCAAACTGGTTGGCGTCGATCGGCTTCAGTGTCAGATGCCGTTCCGCCAGAATCTGCAAGCGCCGGGGCGCGTCGAGCTTGGCCCATTCCGCGCGCAGCGCCGCAATGGCCTCACGCTGCTCGCGCACCTGCGCATGCAACCGCAGCACCCGCTCGGTGCGCGCCGTCGAGTCCATCTTGATGCGATAGACGTAGGACGCCGCATAGACCAGCGCACAGATCACGAGGCAATGGATGATCCGCATCACTCAGCCTCCCCGCATCACGTTTGCGAGCGACGGCCAGCCCGGAAGCGCGGCATCGTCGCTGGTCGCGGGCGCGGCGGTACGTTCGGCGGCGCGCAGCTTGGCGGAGCGCGCGCGCGGATTGGCGAGCACTTCAGCGTCTCCCGCTGTCACCGGGCGCTTGGTCAAAATCGTAAAGCTCGGCGCGGCTTGGGCGACCTCAGGCAGATGCCGCGAACCGCCGCCGGTTTTTCCGCGCGCGGCGAGGAAATTCTTGACGATGCGATCTTCGAGCGAATGGAACGAAACCACCGCGAGACGGCCGCCGGGCTTGAGCACCCGCTCCGAAGCGCTCAGCGCCGCGATCAATTCATCGAGCTCTTCATTGACGAAAATCCGCAAAGCCTGGAACGTTCGCGTCGCTGGATGAATCTCGTGCGGTTTTGCGCGCACGACGCGTGACACGAGTTCGGCCAATGCCCGCGTAGTCGTGATCGGCGCATCTTTCCGCGCCGCGACGATAGCGCGGGCGACGCCGCGCGAGTGACGCTCCTCGCCGAAGATATAGATGATGTTGGCAAGATCGGTCTCCGACGCCCGCGCCACCACATCGGCGGCGGTCGGGCCGTGCTGGCTCATGCGCATGTCGAGCGGACCTGCAAGACGAAACGAGAAGCCGCGGTCAGCCTCGTCGAGTTGCATCGAGGACACGCCGACGTCCATCACAACGCCGTCGACGGCGTCAACGCCTTGCGCCGCGCAGACCTCGGCGAGATTGGAAAAACGATCTTCGACCAGCGTCAACCGGCCATTTGATTCATCGACCAGATCGAAACCGCCGGCGATGGCCGTGCGGTCGCGGTCGATCCCGATCACGCGGGTATTGCCGGCGGCGAGAAGTGCGCGGGAATAACCCCCGGCGCCGAAGGTCGCATCGACATAGAGACCGCCGTTGCGCGGCGCGAGCATGGCGACCGCCTCACGGCCGAGCACCGGGACATGACGAAGCGGCGCGTCCGGCGTCATCGTCCGGCCTCCGGCAGCAAATGTCTCGATCTCGACACGCGCGCGCCCACTCCGCCCCAAATGCCCGAAAATCAGCCGGACTTTCCGGCCCTGAAACCAGCTCGCCGCCGCCCAGCCGCGCGGATCGGTCCCAAATCGCCTCCCGTCCAGGAGATGAGCTGGCAAACCCGGGCTTCCGCATGGAATTTGAGGGGGTGCCATGGGTATTTCGAGCGCAGATGGGACCTCGGCCGCCCCAAAACCGGTTCGGCTCTTCACCACTTAGTAACGGCGTTTAGCGTTAAGAAAGGGTTGATGGTTTTGACGGGAATTGAGGGCGTTGCGATCCAGACGCGAGCCGCCGAGTGATGCATCGCGCCCACAGTCGGCAAAAAAGGCGAAAAGATGCCGCGCAATCCGTTACCTGCAACCCGGCGCGACCGGATATAGTGATTCGTGGCAAGTCATTGATAAATCTGGCATCGGCTTTAACCGGTCGGGTGCCGTTCTCCTGCCCGTTTTGAGTTGTTGCATGCCGCCAGGTTCGTTCGCGTCTGCCGATCCCGATTCCAAGCATCGACGCGCCCTTCCCATTCCCAGGGCTACCGCAGACATGCAGACTTTCGTACCGGATTCATCCGTCGTCTCCGACACCGTGCCGTCCGTCAACTTCGGCGACCGCGCCAGGGAGCGGCTGCCCGACATGATCGTGCTGCACTACACCGGCATGCCCGATGTCGAGGGGGCGCTGGCGCGGCTGTGCACCGCTGGAACCGACGTTTCGGCACATTACGTCGTGCTGGAAGACGGCCGCGTCGTGCAATGCGTCCAGGAGGCCAAGCGCGCCTGGCATGCCGGTGTCGGAACGTGGGCCGGCGAGGACGACATCAATTCCTGCTCGATCGGGATCGAGATCGTCAACCGCGGTCATGACTGGGGCTACCCGGATTTTCCCCTGCGGCAGATCGCCGCCGTCATCGCCTTGTGCCGCGGCATCATTCTCCGCCGCAACATCCCGGGCCATCGCGTCATCGGCCATTCCGACGTCGCGCCGGCGCGCAAGAAGGACCCAGGTGAAAAATTTCCGTGGCACTCGCTGGCGAATTCCGGCGTCGGCCACTGGGTGCGGCCCGCGCCGATCGTGCGCGGCGACGTGCTGAAGATCGGCAGCGAGGGCGACGGCGTCCGCGCGATACAGGAGGCGCTGGCGCGCTACGGCTACGGCATCAAGACAAGCGGAAAATTCGATACCGCGACCATGGAAGTGGTCGCGGCCTTCCAGCGTCACTTCCGGCCCGAACGCGTCGATGGCGTCGCCGATCAATCGACGATGAAAACGCTGCAAGCGCTGCTCGAAAGCTTGCCGGACCAGAGCGCTGCGATGGCATCCAGCTAGGCCGTTTGATGCCGAAGCGCGCGGCTAACGCTCTTTCATATCGATAAAGTCGATAATACCCGCCAATACAATTCGTTTGTCAAAATCAACGGCGTGCGTAGCGTGCTCACGCGCAATCGCGATGGCGGACACGAGTCTGCCCAGAACAAAGCGATGCCGTTGGAGGGGACGAACATGACGACGACATTGGACGGGGCTCAATCGCGATCGATGCTTTCGTTTCTCGATCGCTCTCATACGATCGCAAGACCAGGCTACAGCCGCTGGCTGGTGCCGCCGGCCGCGTTGTGCGTTCATCTGTGCATCGGCCAGGCCTATGCGTTCAGCGTCTTCAACCTGCCGATGACAAAACTGCTCGGCGTCTCGCAATCGGGACCCGGCGACTGGAAGCTGACCCAACTCGGCTGGATCTTCTCGATCGCAATGGCGGTGCTTGGCATTTCGTCGGCGGTCTTCGGCCGCTGGGTCGAGGAAGGCGGACCGCGCAAGGCGATGTTCACCGCCGGATGCCTGTGGGCCGGCGGCTTCCTGCTGTCCGCAGTTGGCGTCTATCTCCACAATCTCTGGATCATCTATCTCGGCTACGGCATCTTTGGCGGCATGGCGCTCGGCATCGGCTACATTTCGCCGGTGTCGACGCTGATGAAGTGGTTTCCGGACCGGCCCGGCATGGCGACCGGCATGGCCATCATGGGCTTTGGCGGTGGCGCGCTGATCGCCTCGCCATTATCCGTGTGGCTACTCGGCAAGTTCACGACACCGACGCATATCGGCGTGATGGAAACCTTCGCCATTCTCGCCTGCGCGTACTTCGTGTTCATGATGGTGGGCGCCACCATCGTGCGCGTTCCGGCCGATAACTGGAAACCGGAAGGCTATGTCCCGGCGAAAGCCGCGACCAAGCTCATCACCAAGAACGACGTCTACGTCTATGACGCGGTGAAAACCCCGCAGTTCTGGCTGATCTGGGTCGTGCTGTTCCTCAACACCACCGCAGGCATCGGCGTGCTCGGGCAGGCTTCGGCGATGAGCCAGGAAATGTTCCCCGGTCACATCACGCCGATCGCGGCCGCGGGTCTCGTCGGTTTGATGAGCCTGTTCAATATGGGCGGCCGTTTCAGCTGGGCGTCGCTGTCGGACTTCATCGGACGCAAGAACACCTACTTCGTTTACATGACGCTCGGCTTCATCCTCTACATCACGGTGCCCTATGCGGGCGGCAGCGGAAATGTCGTACTGTTCGTCTGCTGCTTCCTGATCATCGTCTCGATGTATGGCGGCGGCTTCTCGACGGTCCCCGCCTATCTCAGGGACATGTTCGGCACCCGTTATGTCGGCGCTATCCACGGCATCCTGCTCACCGCCTGGTCGGCGGCGGGTATCGTGGGGCCGGTGCTGATCAATTACATCCGTGAGTACAACGTCACCCACGGCGTCCCGAAAGCACAGGCCTACAACATCACCATGTACATCATGGCCGGCCTGCTGGTGATCGGCTTCATTGCCAACCTCTGCGTCAAGGCGGTCGACAAGAAGTGGCACATGAAGGCGGACGCCGACAGCATCCCGTCACTCGCGCCCGAGAGAGTTGCAAGGAGGGCGTGATGAGCAACGCACATCCAGGCGAAGCAGGATTTTTCCAGCTTCTGCTCGCCTGGACCTTCTATCATCTCACGCAAAAACTCGCCGCGATGAAAGAAAAGAACAGCGCGGCGCAAGTAGAAGCGGAAACCGCAGCGTCGGGCTTCCCACCAGGAGTGTAAAACATCATGCGCCCATCAAACGCCAACGCCACAACATCGGAAACACCGGTCAGCAAACTCGTCCTCGCCTGGAGTTTTGTCGGCATTCCCCTCCTTGGCGGGGTCGCACAGACCATCGTCAACGCGATGAAGCTGTTTCAATAGTCTCCCCATGACTCGCTCGCCGGCCGATATGTGCTGGCGGGCGGCTTTTTCATGTGGGTCGGACGTTGGTTCAGGAGTTCGCTTTCATCGCGCGCCTAGCGCGTTGCGCGCCGCCGGCGTTTGGGCGCCGCGGCGCTGACCGTTACCGCCTCCGCTTTGGCGACCTCGTGCATCAGTTCGACGGCACTTGCGATGTGCGCAGCGTCGCGGTCGAGCGGATAGGTGACGTAGGCCGGCATCAAAAATTCCGGCGCACCGACAGCAAGATGAAGCCGCCCCTCCCTGAGCAGCGCCTGCACGATCCGCCGCGGGAAATAGCCCGATCCGCCATTCTCCAGAACGTGCTGCAATCCCAGCCAGCCGATATTCGCCGTGATCGAAGGCCCTGCAAAATTCGGAAACGAAACGCTGTGACGCGCGTAGAACTCCGGCCCCCAATCCACATAGACATAACCGGTGCGCGGCTCGCCGCCACCCTTGGGATCGGTAGACACCAGCACGAGCTGTTCTTCGAACAAGCGCTCGACCTTCAGCCCCGGCCGGCTTTGCGGCGTGTACATCACGGCGATATCGATTCGTCCTTCGACAATTCCCTGCATGAGCTCCGGCTCCAGCGAGCTTTCCGCCCGGATCGAAATATCCGGATGCCGGGCGCGCATCAGCGGCAGCCAGCGCAGCAAATACTCCTCCCACAAGCCGATGCGGCCGCCGACCACCAGCGTTCCGCTGAACCCTCTGGGGATGCCGATATCCTGGCGCGCCTGTTCGACGGTGCGAACCAGCGCAGATGCATGACGCTGAAACTGACGTCCGGCCGAGGTCAGCGTGGTACCGGCCTTGTTGCGGATGAACAGGATGCAGCCCAGCTGCTGCTCGAGCGAATGGATGCGCGTGCTGACGGTCGACTGGCTGACGTGAAGCCGGTCCGCGGCGGCAATGAAATTGCCTGCGGACACGACCGTCAGGAAGGTTCGGGCAAGTTCAGTGTCCACGGCGCAACCCTCATCGGATCGGAAATACCGATATGAAAGGCCGTGCCTGGGCAAATGTCAAAATTTATCGGGCCGCAGCCGGAAGCCCGCTTGGCGTACCCATGTGTGAACTACGCAGGGTTCAAGGCCCGCAGAGTTCAGCGAGCCTGCGCGCATAAAACCGCCGCGACGGCTCGAGCTGCGTCGTCTGCGACGCGGCGCGATAGGCATCGCATGCCGCCTCATGCCGTCCGAGACGGCGCAGCAGATCGGCGCGCACCGCGAATAACGGCTCGTAGCCGCGCAACGTGCCACGTGCATCAAGCGCATCGATCAGATCGAGCGCGCGGGCGGGACCGTCGACCATCGCGACCGCCGCGGCATGATTGAGCTCGACGACCGGCGACGGATTGATCCGCAGCAGCACTTCATAAAGTCCCGCGATCTGCCGCCAGTCCGTGGATTCGTAATCCGGCGCCCGCGCATGCAGCGCGGCAATCGCGGCTTGTACGGCGTAAGCGTCGGGCCGGCCGGTTGCGCGCAGTGCGCCCTCGACAAGATGCAAGCCTTCGGCGATTTGCGCGCGATCCCACAACGTACGGTCCTGCTCCTCCAGCAATACGATATCGCCGCTCGAAGTCTGACGGCCAGCGCGACGCGCGTCGTGCAGCAGCATCAGGGCCAGCAATCCCTTGATCTCGCCGCGCCCCGGCAGCAGTCCGTCGAGCAGACGGCCCAACCGGATCGCCTCTCGCGCGAGGTCGGAACGCATCAGGTCTTCGCCCGAGGTCGCGGCATACCCTTCGGTAAAGACCAGATAGATCGCCGCGAGCACACCGCGCAGCCGCGGTGCAAGCGCGCCGCGTTCCGGCACTTCATAAGGTATGCCGGCAAGGCGAATCTTCTGCTTCGCGCGCAGAAGCCGCTGCGCCATCGCGTCTTCGCTGACCAGAAACGCGCGCGCCACCTGCGACGTCGTCAAGCCGCATACCGTACGCAGCGTCAGCGATACCTGTACGTCCATCGCGAACGCCGGATGACAACAGATAAAGATCAGCCGCAGCATATCGTCGTCGAGCGTGGCGCTGTCGCCGCCGCCGTCATCATCATCCGGTGCCGCGTTCAATAGCAGCTCGTGCGCCAGTGCCGCCTGCTTGCCGCGAAAATTCGCCTGCCGGCGGATGCGGTCGATCGCCTTGTTGCGGCCGACATTGACCAGCCACGCGCGCGGATTCGACGGAAGGCCCGACGACGGCCAACGCTCCAGCGCCACAGCGTAAGCATCCTGCAACGAGTCTTCCGCGAGATCGAAATCGCCGACCAGGCGGATCAGGGTTGCTAGCGCCCGTCCCGCCTCGTCGCGCAGATTTTTTTCGATGCTTGTCGATGTCATTGGCTTGCGGCCAGACCGATTGGCTTCAGTTATAGACCCAGATCGGCCGCACCTCGATCGAACCGGTCCGCGCCGTCGGAATTCGCGCCGCGATTGCCAGCGCCGCGTCGAGATCGCCGGCCTCGATCAGATAGTAGCCGCCAAGCTGCTCGCGGGTTTCGGCGAATGGCCCGTCGGTCACGAGCGTCTTGCTGTCGCGGATGCGCACCGTGGTCGCCGTTGCGGTCGGTCGCAACCGATCGGCTCCCTTGAAGTGTCCGGACTGCACGATGGACTGGGTAAAGACCTCATACTCTGCTGTCATATGGGCGATCTCATCGGCTGATCGTTTGTCGTATTCGGCCTCGTTCTGGTAGATCATCAGCAGGTATTGCATGACGTTAGCTCCTCTCAGTCGGCGCCGGGCGCCGGATGTGGATGATCTCCGGTTTTCGGGATCATGCCGTCAGTCGAACGGACCAATCGCAAAACGACATCTTCAGGATAAATTATTTTCGCCGGCTCGGGCGACCTTATCGGCTTGACGTGTCGGACCTGAGCCCCCATTCCTGTCGCGTCAGTCGGCCGGACGGCCGCTCCCGCTAGGGCCGAAAGGCTGCGGGGGAGGAAAGTCCGGGCTCCATCGACATACGGTGCCGGATAACATCCGGCGGGGGCGACCCCAGGGACAGTGCCACAGAGAACGAACCGCCCTCTCTTCGGAGAAGGTAAGGGTGAAAAGGTGCGGTAAGAGCGCACCGCGTCGCCGGCAACGGGGACGGCATGGCAAACCACACCGGGAGCAAAACCGAATAGGGACGGCGTCGCGGCAGTTCGCTTCACGCGAGAACACCGCAGGGCCATGTCGGGCTCGACCGTCCGGGTAGGTTGCTCGAGGCAGCGTGCAAACGTTGTCCCAGAGGAATGGCCGTCACGTATCGTGCAGGCAACTGCGCGGTGCCCTACAAAACCCGGCTTACAGGCTGGCTGATACTTTCGACGCGAAAGCGCCGATCGAGAATGAGGGGTTCGGCGCGCATACGCCGGACCCCTCGCCATTTCTGAATGTAGCGCGCCGCATGGCGGCCATGCGCGCACCCGGTATTCCATCAGTCACTAGGCGAATGCGCGCGAACCCGATAGCACTCGCTTCATGTCTTCGACGATCACATCCGCATCGTCCGCGCCGGACTCACGTACGCGGCTCGGCCTGCTGCTCGGTCTTATCGGCGTCGCCGTATTCGGCGGCACGCTGCCGGCGACACGTCTCGCCGTGGCCGCCATCGATCCGATGGCGCTGACGGCAATGCGAACCGCGATTGCCGGGATCTGCTCGCTGGTGCTGCTCATCGTGCTGCGCCGTCCGCTACCGCCGCGGCGGTTGTGGCCGCAGATCGCCGTCGCCATGATGGGCGTCGCCGTGCTGTTTCCGCTGCTGATGTCGATGGGCATGAAAACGGTGGATGCCTCGCACGGCGGCGTGGTGCTCGGCTTCCTCCCCATCGCCACCGCGCTGGTCGCGGTCGCGATCACCCACGAACGCCCAAAACCGCTGTTCTGGATCGCATCCGTCATCGGCGCGGGGCTGGTGATCGCTTTCGCGCTGCGTCAGGGCGGAGGCACATTCTCGACCGGCGACCTCCTGCTGTTCGCGTCCGTCGCAGTGTCCGCGATCGGTTACGGCTTTTCCGGCCGCCTCACCGCCTCGATGCCGGGATGGGAAGTCATCAGCTGGATTCTGGTGATGGCGTTGCCGCTCTCGCTGCCGGCGGCGGCATTGACCATGCCGCACGACCTCGCGGCCATTCCGCTGAAGCCGTGGCTCGGTCTGCTCTATGTCGCGCTGTTTTCGCAATGGATCGGATTCTTCGCGTGGAACGCCGGCATGGCGATGGGTGGCATCGCGCGGGTGTCGCAGGTGCAGTTGCTGCAGCCCTTCATCACCTTCGCGCTCGCCGCGCTGTTCAACGATGAGATCATTACGCTTCCCATCGTTCTGTTCGCCGCTGCCGTCGTCGTGACGGTCGCGATCAGCGCGCGCACGCGCGGCAGCAGGCCGGCGCCGATCGCTGAAGCCTGATAGGGGCCAATCGGCCGGTTCCAGATTCTTCAATTTTGATCCTTCCCTACGCTTTTCATTTTACCGGACGCGGATAGGAAGGAGGCAGTTTTTCGCCGGTGAAAGCCGAAGGCGATCTGGAACCGCATGAAACTTCCGCTGCCAAAGCCGTTTCGATTCGATCGGGTGCCCGACGCCATCTATGTCGAACTCGTCGACTCCTTGTTCAGCCTGATCCCGCCGATTGTGGTTTTTGCCATCACCCACTTCATCATCGGACTGGCGATCGCCGCCGAGACCGGCGACATATTGATTCTGGTGCTGACCGTCGCCGGCGTTCTTGTCTCGATCGAGCGCATCGCGATGGCGAGGAAATATCGCCGCGACATCGCGGCGATGCCACTTTCCGCGACGACTGCGCGCATGTGGGAGCAGCGCTTCGCGATCCGCAGCATCGCGTCGGCAATCGTCGTGAGCGCGATGGGCGTACGCATCTTCATGCTGCCGGACGAAACCAGCCATATGCTCATCATAGGCGCCTTGTTCGCCTATGCCGCTGGGACCATCACGCGGGTCGCGTATCGGCCGCGGCTGGCACTCCTCAATCTCGTTATCGTCGCCGTTCCATCGGCGATTGCCTGCCTGCTCGATGGCGGCGCGGTCCATGCCTGCCTGAGCCTGACCATGATGATTTTTCTGTTCGGCGCCTTCGAGACAACCGCGCATCTCTACCGGACAATCGTCAGCCACCTTACGCTCAAGCAGCGGTTCTCAGGCCTCGCACGGCTCGATCCCTTGACGGGCCTGTGCAACAGGCTGGTGCTCAACGAGTGGCTGGAGCCGATTCTCGCCGAGGCGAACCGGAAGCAGATCGGGATGGCGGTTCACAGCCTCGACCTCAACCATTTCAAGGCGGCGAACGACCGCTTCGGCCATCCGGCCGGCGACGCCATCCTCAAGCAAGTCGCAGCGCGGCTATCGCTCCTGACAAGGTCAAGCGACCTGCTGGTCCGGCTCGGCGGCGATGAATTCATTCTGATCCAGACCGGAGTCGACACCCGCGAGCACGCCATCTCGCTCGCAACACGCATCGTCCAGGACATCGGCGCGCCCTATGCGATCAATGGGTACGAGATCAGGATCGGGACCAGCATCGGCGTCGCACTGCTATCGGGCGAGCGACTGACTGCCGAAGAACTGCTCGCGCGCGCAGACCAGGCGCTCTATCAGGCCAAACGGACAGGCACGAGCTTCGTCGTCTATACCGTCGCGCCGCAGCTCGTTCCCTCACCGCAGGATCTCGACAAGACTGAGCCCGCGGAGAGCAGAAAGCTCGTCAACCTTCGCTGAACGGCCTTAGTGCGCGGGCGCCGCCGTCATGCTAGCCGGCTTGTTCAACAGGAAGACCAGCAACGTCAGGCCGAAATAGAACAGCGTCAAGATAAAGAAGGCGTCGCCGTAGCCCATCACCACGGCCTGACGATGCACGATCATCGACAACTGCTTCATCGCCATCAACGACGCATTGCCCATGCCCTGGAATTTTTGCGTCAGCATATTGAGCGTTTCCGTCGCCGTGGCGTTGCCCCAGGTCACGCGGTCGTGCAGCCGGGAAATATGCAGGTCGGTCCGGTCGTTCAGCACCTGATTGATGACGGCAAGTCCCACCGCACCGCCGAGATTGCGCGTCAGGTTGAACAACCCTGAGGCATTCTTCACCCGCTCCGGCGGCAACGTGCCGAGCGCAATGTTGTTGACCGGCACCATCGCCAGCATCATGCCGATGCCGCGCAGAATCTGCGGCACCAGCAGCTCATAGAAATCAAAGTCGCGGGTGATCGAGGTCATCTGCCACGAGCCGATGGCGAAGATGACCAGCCCGGAAGCGATGATGTAGCGCATATCGAACTTCATCATCAGCCGGCCGACCACGGGCGCGGTCAGGAACATGGCGACGCCGGATACGAACATCGTCTCGCCGATCATCAGCGCGTCGTAGCCGCGCACCTCGGCGAGGTAGCGCGGATAGATATAGGTTAATCCATAGAGGCCGATGCCGATGCAAAACGAGATCAGGCACCCGACTCCGAAATTGCGGTTGGTGAAGGTCCTGATGTCGACGATCGGCTCCTTCGCCGTCAGCACCCGCCAGAAAAACGCGATCCCCGAAACCACGCAGACCGCGGCGCAGATCGCAACCGACGTATCCTGCAGCCACTCATACTGCGGCCCTTCCTCCAGCACATATTCAAGCGAGCCGAGAAAGCCGCCCATGGTGATGAGACCCCACCAGTCGAAACGGTCGAGCAACGCGAAATTCGGCTCGTCGAAATCCACCAGCACCAGCACGCCGACGGTGATGATGACACCCGGGAAGATGTTGACGAAGAAAAGCCAGTGCCACGACATCAAATCCGTGATGTAGCCGCCGACGGTCGGACCGATGGTCGGCGCCAGCGTGGCAACGAGACCGATGATCGGACCGACGATATTGAATTTGCTGCGCGGAAATACCGTGTAGGCGGATGCGAACACCGTCGGGATCATGCCGGCGCCAAGAAAGCCCTGGATCGCCCTCCAGAGGATCATTTGGTCGATCGAAGTCACGAAGCCGCACAGAAAACTCGCGATGGTGAATCCGCCCGCGGAGATTGCGAACAGAAGCCGGGTGCCAAGCGCACGCGACAGAAATCCCGACAGCGGTATCGCGATTACCTCGGCGATCAGGTAGGCGGTCTGCACCCACGAGACTTCGCTCGAGCTGGCGGAAAGCCCGGCCTGGATTTCGGCGAGCGAGGCCGAGACGATCTGGATGTCCAGGATCGACATGAACATCCCGAACACCATGATGAGAAACGCTAGCAGCCGTTTCGGCGCGATGCGATCCGCGTCAGCAGCGCCGATCGATGAGGCGCCCATTGCAGGCGAAGCTGTGGTAGCTGACGACATCTTCAATTTTCTCGGCGTTTGAAAATTCGAGCATCATCAAAGATCGAAAGGACGACGATGCCTCGTCAATGCGCTCCGCCCTGCCGGGTATCCACGGTGACGTAAACCGACATGCCGGCCCGCATCAGGTGCTGCTTGGCGACATCGGCTGGCACACGGATACGCACCGGTACGCGCTGCACGATCTTGGTGAAATTGCCGGTGGCGTTGTCGGGCGGCAGCAGCGTGAACACCGAACCAGAAGCCGGCGCGATGCTGGCGACGACACCCTCGATCTTCTCATCCTTGTTGGCGTCGACCGAGATGCTCACCGTTTGCCCGGGCTTCAGCCGGCGCAACTGCGTCTCCTTGAAGTTGGCATCGATGTAGACATCGTCCAGCGGCACCACATTGGCGAGCCGCTGACCGGGCTGGATATAGTCGCCTTCGTTCACGAGCCTGTTCGAGAACACGCCATCGACCGGCGCGACGACCGTGGTAAACGCGAGATCGCGTTCCGCCTTGGCCAGCGCCGTCTTGAGTTCGTCGAGCTGGCCGCGCGCTTCCATCTGCTGCGCCTTGATGACCCCGACGTTATCCTGCGCCGCCGCCAGCGCGGCGTTCGCCGACTGGACCGAGGCCACGGCCTGATCACGCGTCGCCAATGACACTTCATAAGTCGCCTTGGAGGCAAAGCCCTTGTCGCTCAACGTCTGCTGCCGCTGGAAATCCGCCTCGCTGCGTTTCACCGCCGCTTCCGCCGACACCACTTGCGCTTTCGCCTGCTCGACGGCGCTCGCCTGTGCCTCGACCTGACGGCCGATGCGTTCGATGGTCGCCTGTTGCGTCGCGATCTTGTCGCGCGCGGTCTGCACGGCAAGAACGTAGTCGCCGTCGTCAATCTTGAAGAGAAGCTCGCCCGCCTTCACCGGCGTATTGTCGCCGACTGCGACACGCGCGAGATGGCCGGCGACGCGCGCGCCGAGCGTGGTGTTGTTGGCCCTGATATAGGCATCGTCGGTGCCGATCATGAAGCGGCCAACCAGCAGGTAGTGAACGCCGTAGGAAATTGCCGCGAGCGCGAGCAGCACGCCCACACCCGTCAGCACGAATCTCCGTTTGCCGGATTTTGGCGCGGCCCCCTTGGCGCCAGCAGGCGTTGCAGCGGACGCGTCATTCGCCGGCTTGTCGGTGGCAGGCGCTTCCCCGATACGACGCGCCGTCAGATCGTCGGGCGATGCCTCGGCCAATGCCGGCGTTCCGTGGACCTGCTCAACAATGTCGTCATCCGCCTCGGTCCGAACGATACGGGCGGCCTGATCTCTTGCTGCGGCCATAACGGCCTCCCTTTGAACCTTGCACCGGCCGCAATGGGCCCTGGCCCGCGCTGGTGCGCCGCACCATATCTATATTGACCGAACGGTTCGGTCAATATAGATTGCGTTCGATCCCGCAGGGAAATCGTTCGCAAGGGTTGCCCGGCAGCAGACATCGGACGGCGGCCAGCGCCATCATCCGAAAGAAGCAATGTTATTTCAGTGGGTTGGAGTATTTTATCGGCAGTGAGTCCCGTACGCAAGCCGAGCGCATCCTTGGACTATTCTAAAGCAGGCTGAACGAATGGTTGCATCAAGACCCACCCCTCTCACAGTCGTCGAGGCCGATGACAGTTCGAAACGCCGCCAGATTCTGGACGGCGCGCGGGCGGTTTTCATGGATCTGGGATTCGACGGCGCCAGCATGGGCGAGATCGCCCGTGCTGCCGGCGTATCGAAAGGCACGCTCTACGTTTATTTCGCCGACAAGAATCGGCTGTTCGAGGCGATCGTCGAACAGGAGTGTCTTGAGCAGGGCCACGTCGCATTCAATTTCGACCCGTCGCGCGGCCCGCAGACCATGCTGCCGGAGTTCGGCCGTGCCTTCATCCGCGTGCTATGCCGGCCCGAGGGCGGATCGTCATTGCGCACCGTGATGGCGATTGCCGAACGGATGCCGGAGGTCGGACGCCGGTTCTATGAAGAAGTGATCGCGATGACCATCGGCCGGCTCGCGGCTTATCTCGACAGCCAGTGCGCAGACGGCACATTGAAGATCGAGGACACGACGCTCGCGGCCTCGCAGTTCATGGAAATGTGCAAGGCGACGCTATTCCTGCCCTACATCTTCCAGGCTGCGCCCGCGCCCGCGCCCGAGCAGATCGCCGATGCCGTCGACAGTGCGACGCGGGTCTTTCTCGCGGCCTATGGCGTGAAGCAGAATTAAATCGCGATCGCGCTACTCGTCGTCGTAATCGGCTTCGTCCGAACCGCTGCGGCGCGAATGGGCCTTCTTGCCGCCGAGCGATCCCGTCACCGCAGGCTCGCGGCTGGCATAGCCGTTGCGCTGCGCAGCGCGCGCGGCGATTTCCTCACCCGACACCGCGGCCGGCTTGCAGATCTGGCGGCGGCTGGCGCGGCGCATCAGATCGACGTGGATGTGATTGTAGTGATAGACGTTCGCGCCGGGCGCGAGCACCGTGGTGAAACGCTGGCACGCACCTGCTTCCACATCGCGCAGAAAACCCTGCTCTTCCGGAAGCCCCTTCCAGCCGTGCTGCACGGAAATGTAGCGTCCATCCGCGAGCGTAAATCCCGCGACATCGAGCGCGTTGCCGAATGCATGCTCGGAGATATGCGCGTGCGGATTGCCGTTCATGCCGCGACAGGAATAGGCGGAGATCTGCTTGATTTCCACGACGCGCGCGCCGAACCAGCGTAGCGCCGCCGGCTGCACCGACTCCGCGAGCCAGCGATCGAGCATCGAGACGATCGGACAGGCCAGCGTTGCCGCGGGCTTCACCGCAACAGGCCCGACCGCACTGGTGACATTGCCTTGCACTGGGCCGAGCCGCGGCACGGGCGGATATTGTTGTGACGAACCCGAGGCAGAACTCATGGGAGCCGTTGCGGCGGGATATCTGGCGGACTCGCCACCGTAAGGCGCGGATCGTGGTTCGGGATACGGTTGCGCGTAACGATCGTTCGGCGGATAGGACGGCGCACGATCGGCGGACATTCCCTCCGATGGCAGTTCGATCCGATCATCGGCGGGGTTCACGCCGGGCGCGGTGAGCGAGACCGGACCGTTCGATCCGCTGCCATAGCCGGACTGGCGAACCGGCGGTTCCGGATACGACGACGGCGGCGGCGCATAGGTTGGCGGCGCATAAGACGGTTGCGAGACCGGCCAACGCGGCTGGTTTCGCCCGATCGATCCCGGCGGACGGAGGTCTTCGTCGGCGAATCCATAAGCGCCGCCTTCACCGAGCGCTGCGACCTTCAACGGAAATTCAGCGCCGCAGATGCCCGGACCGGAAATCGGGTTGATGCGAACGAGATCGGCGGTCTCCTTGACTTCACCGGATTTCAGGCATGCGGCTTCGGCCTCGGCCCGCCACGGTTCCCGCTCCGCGGTTTGAAAGAAACCGCGTCCGCAACCCGCCAGCGACACAAGGACGACGGAGCCGACGAGATACAAGGCAACTCTGCGCGTCATCCACGCACGTTCGTTGAATTTATTTAAGGACTCTTCAACGCGTTGTTTTCAGTCATTTTTAACCACGTTGCGGCGGTGCAGCAGCTGAAGGAGCCGAAGATAGAACAGCACGCCTGACTTTTTCGGTCGGGAACGGGTTGCTACTTTGGGCGTTACAACAACCCAGCGGCGTGAACCAAGGGAGCTGTCCCATGACTTTCGTCGGCAACATGAGCGTTGTGACCGCCTATGTCGCGCTAGCCTTTGTCGGCGCGATAGTGTTGGGCGTCATCTAGCAATCTGTTCGTATTTTTCTCTCTTCACCTTGCCTGCCGCGATTCCGAGGCTTGGACCGTGGCAGGCATTCTTTTGGCTGCGCCTCGATTTGTTCAGCGCCCGTTCAGGCGATGACGCCTCAATTTGATCCCGCCATCCCGACGTTTCCGCTGGGCCTTCACAATCGTCATGCTTCGTCAAATCGGATACGCCGCCGGCATCGCGTGGTGCCTGGCCGTCCTTGCGGGATCGACGGCCATCGCGCAGCCCGTACAGCCGCCACAGCCGGCCGCGGCGGATACGGCCGCGAGCAGCGAGCCAATCGGAAACGTCGCCACGCTTCAGGGCGAAGCCACGGTCACGCGCGACAAGGCATCGACGCCGCTGCATCTCAAGGACGACGTCTACAAGAATGACGTTCTGCAGACATCGGCCAACTCCGCGCTCGGCGTCACCTTCAACGACGCGACCACGTTCAATCTCGATGCCAACGCAAGTTTCGCGATCGACGATTACGTCTACGACGACAGCGCCGGTGCAAAAAATGCCGCGCTGTTCCGGGTGGCGCTCGGCAAGGTCGCCTTCGCCGCCAGTGCGGTCGCAAAAACCGGCGACATGAAAATCGCAACACCGACGGCGATCCTCGGCATCCGCGGCACCACCGGCGTAATCGAAGTGCCGGCCAACGCGGCGGCGGCCAGTCCGAACGATGTGGCGGTCAAGCTCTATCCGGACGCCGACGGCAAGGTCGGCCGCATCGAGATCAACGGACGCGATGGCGCGCGGCTCGGATTTCTGACGCAAGGCTCCACCGGTTTCGCGATCCGCCGCGGCGGCGGCGCACGGTTTACCGCCGTACCCATTCAAATCTCGCCGCAACAAGCCGCGCGCGATCAGGGATTTGTGCGCCGGCTGTTCGCCTCGCAAAATATCGGCCGCAGAATCGTAACGCAGCAGCGTGCCTTGCGCCGAAACAACCCGTCACGTTTCAACACTCCGTCGCGGCGGCCCGGATTGCAGCAGCCCGGCGCGCAGCCGCGGCCGGGATTTCAGAACCGGCCAGGCACGCCCGGATTGCAACGTCCCAGCCTGCAGCGCCGCGGCGCACCGCCGCCGCGAAAGCCGCGCCGCAACGATCGCTAGAACCCGTTTCGCTAACGCCGCATGATCGAAGAATGCAGGTTGCGCTATTCGCTTCATCTCGCGTTAACGACCTTTGTCAACGTAAACGCGCGACTCTCGTTGACGCGCCGTGCCGTCCGGTTACGTCATAGGTTCGAACAAGGTCAGCATTCGTCCCAAGACAGCAGGTAACATCATGTCTCGCGTTTTTGCCGCGCTCTTCGCAGCTTCGCTCTTCGCCATTGCCATTCCGACCGCCGCGTCGGCTGGCTGCTATAACTGCTACGCCCCGCCGCAGCCCTGCGGCACGTGCTATCAGCAGCCGCAACAGGTCGTCGTACCGCCGCAGTATCGCACGGTTCAGCAGACCGTCATGGTCGCGCCGGGCCGCACGGTCGCGCATCGCACGCCGGCACGCTATCGCACGGTGATGGTGCCGAAGACGGTGATGATCGCCCCCGAAGGCGTCTCCTACGAACGTATCCCTGCCCGCTATGCCACCGAGCGGCGCACCGTTATGGTAGCGCCCGCGCGCTCCTATTATGTACAGCCCGCGCCGGTCTACAGCTACGCGCGACCGCATTGCGGATCCTGCGGCTACTGATACCTTTCTTACCCAAGCCCTATCTGAATTCTGAGAATGCCGGCGTGTTCACACGCCGGCATTCTCTTTGAGTCATCGGCCGATTGCTGAACTGAAATCGCAAGCGGCCCGCGCGGCCGCCGCACACCACGACACGACAATGAAACAATTCCGCCGCGCGACGAAACCATTTTCGGTTTTGGCGCAAATCTGCTGAAACCTGGCGTCTGTACATCCTGTAGCCAACGACGCGCCGACCGGCGCGCATCACAGGCGCTCAAACAGGATCAGACCGATGTTCATGCTGGACACACTCAAGGCTCACACCCGCCGTACTGCGATTGGATTTGGGGCGCTTGCCATTGGCGTCGCGGCGTTTTCCGGATCCGCCGCTGCAGCGCCGCTGCCGCTATTTCCATTCTTCATGACACCTCCGGTGCAATCGGCACCGCAAGTTCAGACCGAGCCGCAGGCCGCCGAGGAGGAGCGCAGCACGTTCGAATTGCCGGCGCGCTTCAAGCGTCAGGTCGTCAGCTATTCGACGCGCGAAGCACCGGGCACTGTCATCATCGATACGCCGAACACGTATCTCTATCTCGTGCTCGGCAACGGCCGGGCGATGCGCTACGGCATCGGCGTCGGCCGCGACGGTTTCACCTGGTCGGGCGTGCAGACCATCACCAAGAAAGCCGAATGGCCCGCGTGGACGCCGCCTCCGGACATGATCGCGCGCCAGCCGTATCTGCCGCGCCACATGGCGGGCGGCCCCGGTAATCCGCTCGGCGCACGCGCCATGTATCTCGGCGGCACGGTGTATCGCATTCACGGCACCAACGCGCCGGAGACCATCGGCACGCACGTGTCTTCGGGTTGCCTGCGCCTGACCAACACCGATGTCGCCGATCTCTATTCCCGCGTCAGCGTCGGCACCAGGGTGATCGTGCTGCCGATGACTGACCGCCGCGCGGACAATACGAGCGGCAAGCGCGGATAATTTCTCGTTACTCCCATGACTTGAATGGCGCGGTGTTCCGCGCCATTTTTTTTGCACGCAGATGGAAATTCGCAGAACCATCGGCGCGCTTCATAACCAGCCGCGAGCGACACATTGCAGGATATTGCCGCGTCCGCGCCCAATTCGTTAATGGCCCCGATGCTGCTCGCATCCGCGCGCACTGGCATCCCTCGTCCGCTGCCTGTAGACTTCTCTCGGGGACAATTGTTTCGGGGAGCCAATGCGGCTGAAGTTCAATCTCAAAACCATCGCGCTCGGCGTCGGGATCCTTGCGGTCTCGTTTTTCATCAATCTCAAGGCCATGGACTGGGTGTCGCCGCGCGGGATCAACAAGCCGGTGCTGGCAAAATTGCCGCCGCTGCCGCCCGTCAACCGCAGTTCGAGCATCATCGCGCCGATCGCGATTCCGCTCGCCGCCATCCGCGATGCTGCCGACCGCGCTGCGCCCCGCACCTTCAGCGGCAAAGCGGCTAACCCGGCAGAGCAGATCCTGCAGAACGCGGACATCGGATGGACTGCGTCGCGTGGAGCGATCAGCGCCACCGGTGCCAACAACGTGCTGTCGCTGTCGACACCGCTGACCGGCAATCTCAAGGTCACAGGATCGCTGTCGGCCAATGCCCAAGGCCAGCTTGGCAACGCGCTCGGAAACCTGCTCGGCGGCAATGTCGCCAAGCAGATTGGCCGCGTGAATATCAAAAACCTGAACGCCAGCGCCGAGATCAAGGGCAACGTCGCGATGACCGCGCGGCCGACGCTGACGACGGATTGGCACATCGACCCCAACCTGACCGCGCAGGTCAATCTCGGCGATACCAACCTGTCGGTCGCCGGCGCCCGCGTTAACGTGCCGGCGCAGGTCAAACCGGTCATCGACAAGGCGGTCAACGAGCAGCTCGCAAGCCTGCAACAAAAAATCCGCAACGATCCCGTGCTCGAGCGCAATGCGCGGCTGCAGTGGGCGCAGATGTGCCGTTCGATTCCGCTTCAGGGCGCGGCCGCGCTGAAAAATCTCTATCTCGAGCTGAAGCCGGTCCGCGCCGTCGCCGCGCAACCGCGTGTCGACGCCAGCAACGTCACGCTGACGCTCGGCGTCGAGGCCGAAACGCGGGTTACGACCTCGGCAACCAAGCCGGATTGTCCATTTCCAGCGACGCTGACCATCGTGCCGGCGACACCGGGCAAACTGAATATCGGCGTTCCGATCGACATACCCTTTACCGACATCAACAAGATCATCGAGGCGCAGTTTGCCGGCAAGACATTTCCCGAAGACGGCAGCGGCGCGGTCGATGTTACCGTGAAGCAGGCCAGCGTCGCGGCCTCCGGCGACCGGCTTTTGATTTCGCTGCTGGTTCACGCCAAGGAAAAGAAGAGCTGGTTCGGCTTCGGCGGCGAAGCCACCGTTCACATCTGGGGTAAACCTGTGCTCGATCAGGCGCAGCAAACCTTGCGTCTGACCGATATCCGGCTTGCGGTCGAATCCGAGGCGGCGTTCGGCCTGCTCGGCGCGGCCGCACGCGCCGCGATGCCGTACCTTCAAACGGCGCTGGCCGAGAAAGCAACCATCGATCTCAAGCCGTTCGCATCGAATGCGCAGAAGAAGATCGCCGCGGTCATCGCAGATTTTCAAAAGAACGAGGATGGCATCAAGGTGACCGCCGAAATCACCAGTCTGCGGCTTGCAGACATCGCGTTCGATTCCACGACGCTGCGGGTCATCGCGGAAGCGGCCGGCGCCGTTAACGTCCAGGTCAAGACATTGCCGGCGCTGTAGTGGCATCTTCCCGGGAAACGCTAGTGTCTCTTTGATTCCGAAGTTCGCATCAAGGGTTGCGACCAGGACATGCGAACTTCGGAATCGGGATACCAGGGGAGTTTGGATTCGACATTCGCTTCCCAAGTTCGCCGCAAGGCGGGTAGCGAATTCTATTCCACTCCACTAGCACGATGCGGGGACCTCATTTTCCTTCGAATTTGAACGAGACATTGAGTTTGGCGCGGTAGGCCTCGACCTTGCCCTTGGCGTCCAGTTGCATGTCGAGCTTGATAACTTCGGCAACGCGAAGATCCCTGAGGGATTTTCCCGCCCTGTCGACCGCGGCCTTGGCCGCTTTCTCCCAGGATTCCTTGCTGGTGCCGATCAGTTCGATGACCTTGTAGACACTCTCAGCCATGCCGTCCTCCCGTTACATGTAAGGCAGGAAGCAGGTGTTCCTGCCGGCTGGGAGCGTAACATCGCGGCAGCGAACCCGATAGGAGCCATCCCGCGGCGCAATGACCAGGCTTGCCCGAAAGTCTGCTTTGATGGCAGAACGGAAGCCGGTTAGGGTAACCGCCACCACACCATCAAGAAAATCAGGGAGAAACATCAATGAAGTCACTCGCAGCCACATTCGTGGCCGGCGCCGCAATGGCGTTGTCCATAGGCGCCGCCCAGGCACAGATCTCCGACGACGTCGTCAAGATCGGCGTCCTCACCGACATGTCCAGCCTTTATTCCGACGCCACCGGCAAAGGTTCGCTGACCGCCGTGCAAATGGCCGTCGCCGACTTCGGCGGCAAGGTCAAGGGCAAGCCAATCGTTGTCCTCTCCGGCGATCACCAGAACAAGCCCGACGTCGGCGTCAACATCGTCCGCAACTGGATCGACAACGACAAAATGGATGCATTGTTCGACGTGCCGACATCCTCGGTCGCGCTCGCGCTCTCGACGCTGCTGACCGAAAAGAACAAGATCTTCATGAATTCCGGCGCCGGCAGCTCGGATCTCACCGGCAAGGCGTGTTCGCCGATCTTCGTCCACTACACCTATGACACCTATGCGCTGTCCAATGTGGCGGGCAAGGCGATGGTCAAACGCGGCGAGGACACCTGGTTCTTCATCACCGCCGACTATGCTTTCGGTCAGGCACTGGAGCGCGATGCGGCTGACGTCGTCAAAGCGAACGGCGGCAAGGTGCTCGGCGATGTCCGCCACCCGCTCAACTCGTCGGACTTCTCGTCATTCCTGCTGCAGGCACAGGCCTCGAAATCCAAGGTCGTTGCGCTTGCCAATGCCGGCGGCGACACCACCAACGCGCTGAAGCAGGCGGCCGAATTCGGCCTGATGAAAGGCGGCCAGAAAATGATCGCCCTGCTGCAGGAAATCACGGACTCTCATTCGCTCGGACTGAAGCAGGCCCAGGGTCTGATCCTGACCGACGGTTTTTATTGGGACATGAACGACGAGACCCGGGCCTTCTCCAAGAAGTTCATGGACAAGGTCGGTCACATGCCGACCATGATCCAGGCCGGCCTTTACTCTGCGACCATGCACTACCTGCAGGCGATCGACGCCACCGGCACCGATGACACCGCCAAGGTGATGGCCAAGATGAAGGCCACGCCGATCAATGACTTCTTTGCCAAGAACGGCCATATCCGCGAGGACGGCCGCATGGTGCACGACATGTACCTGTTCGAAGTGAAGAAGCCCTCGGAGTCCAAGGGCGATTGGGACCTGTACAAATTGCTCGCAACCGTCCCCGGCGACGAAGCGTTCCGTCCGATGGACAAGGGCGGCTGTCCGTTCGTGACGAAGAAGAACTAATCACGCCGACGGCCTACACAAAACCGCCAGATCGATCGCAAAAAAACGCGCCCGGCTAAAAACCGGGCGCGTTTCCTATTGGGCCATTCGATCCGCCTTGATTCGATTAGGTCGAATACTTGAACTCAGGCATCGCCTTCAACTGGTCCTTGGTGGCGTTGAACATGACGTGATCAGGATACCAAGGATTGGTCTTCGTTGTGGTGGTAGCCGCAGGAGCCGTTGTCGCAGCACCGGTTGTGGTGCCAGGACGCGTTCCCGTCGTCGAGGTCGTGGAAGCAGACGTCGATGGTACCGGCGTATCGACAAACTTCAACTTGTCGAAAGATACCGCGACCAGATGTTCGCCGACGCCCAGGAATCCGCCAACGCCGATCACCGCGGCCTTGATGTTTCCGCTCTTGTCGAGCAGCAGATCGCTGATCGAACCGAGTTTCTCGTTGGAGTCGTTATAAACGTTCAGGCCGACCACCTTCGACGAACGCCAGTCGCCATGATAGCCGGACTCGGACGTCGACGTCGCGGCCGGAGCAGTCGTGGTGCTATTTGTCGTCGCGCTTGGTGTCTGGGCCACAGCAGCTGTTGCCAGCAACGCGGAGCCGATCAAAGCGGCAGTCATATGTTTCGAAATCATTCGCGCCTCCTTCAGTTGAAATAACTGTGAAGAGAACCCGCGACACAGACAGTCGTTCCCGGTGAATTTCCTATTGTGGGTTCCACGAGAGCGGCGAAACAGCGCAAAGAAAAGCGCAGCCGGTGGAGTGACAATTAAAATTAAGCGGTCTGCACCTCGCGCCCCATACCATCTCACCCGCGGATCAGTATCCACCCCAGTAAGGCGGGATGCCGTAGTAGCGATGCAGGTCTTCCTCCCTGGATCGATCGCCCCAGTCGAAATCCTTGTCAGCCCTGAACGAAGGCGCGCGCTTCAATTCGGCATCGTCGATGTCGAGTTGATACGCGCCAAGATCCGGATCGTACTTCAGCCGCGCCCACGGCAGCGGAAGCAGGTTGGTCCCCATGCCGAGAAATCCGCCGAAGCTGAGGATCGCGTAGGACACCTGCCCACTGATCTTGTCGATCATCAGGCGCTCGATGTGACCGATCTTGTCGCCGTTCGGCCGCCGCACGGCTGTGCCTTCGACGCGGTCGCTTGCAATCAGATGATGCGGTTTTGTCATGACGTCCATGGTCATCGCTCCCTCCCGGTTTGATGAACGGATCGGGTAGATGAGATCAACGCCTAGACGCCGTCGCTGTTCCGCCGGATGTGCGACAAAACCACGCGACGCGATGCGGTAAGCGGTTCGGTGGCCAAGTCTGACTTCAGGCCGCGATCGCGTCTATCTGCCGGGCTGCTTCACCAAAGAAGGCGACCGACTCGAACTGGTAACCGCAATCCGAGCATTGCCAGAGATACGCGGTCCGGTGCGGTCCGTCTTCAAACCAGACCGGTGTGGCGATCGGCTTGGCGCATTGCGCACACGGATTTTGATGAGGCAAATAATCAGATACGACAGCGACCATGACGCTTCTCCCATCTGCTATATGCCAAAAATCTAGCGCTGCAAAAACGAGTGTCAAGAAATTTGCGGCGCGACAAATTTACCTCGTGTTCGCGACAGTTTTGCGGCGGCATGCGACGCACTTCTCGTCATCGAATCGAAACGACAGCATCCCTTCCGTTCTGGAAAGGATGATGATGCGTGGAGCGGAGCGTGCGTGAAACCGGCGTGAGCTAGATGGTGTCAGCTCTGGTAGTCGATCAGAAGCGCTGATGACGCCGAGGTGGTGCTGCTGCCGTCGCCGTTGGCGTCGTAGCCCGCCGATGACGCAGACGACTGCGAGTCCTGGAGCGACTGCAGGAACTGTTGCAACAGATCGCTGGCACTAGATGTGCTCGAACTGTCGGTGCTGTCCGCCGATGACGAAGCGCCGCCTGCCCCTTTCGCGCCGCCGTGACCGCCATGATGATGACCACCGGCCTTGTGCGCCCCGCCGGCGCCGCCGGCGGGCGGAGCACCGCCGCCAGCCGCGGCGGCATCCGGTCCACCCGGACCGCCGCTGGCGAACGTGTTGGAAAATACTTTCTGTAATTCCGTCGCCTGATCGCTGGTGAGTTTGCCGCTCGAGACTTCGCCGGCGATCAGCGTGTCGATTTTCGACTTGAGATCATCGGGCGACGATTGCGCCCCGCTAAGGTCAGACGCAGGCTGACTTTGAAGCGAAGAGTCGATGTCGGTCAGCGCGGAGGAGAGTGCACCCTGGTCGGTCGAGCTGATGGCGCCGGACGAAACTTCCGACTGAAGCTCGGCCTGCAGCTTCTGCAGCGGCGACTGATAACTGGCGGTACCGGTGGCGGCGATAGAGGTCATGAGGACTCCAAGGTATCCTTGCGATCCGCCGATGATGAGATTAACCATCTTAACGCGGCCTTTTTATTGCCGTTTCCGGGTGTTGCATCATGTTGCAAGCCCGACTCTGGAAATGTTTCGAAACAAAAATCCGCTGCCCCCTCTTCCGAATCCGCGAGACAACACGGCATGACGACCGCACCCCCCAACATCCTTGTCGTCGAGGACGACCGCGAGACGCGCGCGCTGATCGCGCGCTATCTGCGCACCAATTCATGCAACGTCTCGACCGCGTCCGATGGCAACGAGATGCACCGGGTGATGGCCGACCGCCGGGTCGACCTTGTGATCCTCGATGTGATGCTGCCAGGAGAGGATGGCCTCAGCCTCTGCCGCAAGGTGCGCGCGGAGTCGGAGGTGCCGATCATCATGCTGACCGCGCGCGGCGAAGACGTCGACCGTATTCTCGGGCTCGAGATGGGCGCGGACGATTATCTCGCAAAACCATTCAATCCGCGCGAGTTGCTGGCGCGCATCGGTGCGGTGCTGCGCCGTCAGGCCAGCGCGCTGACCGCGAGCGCCGTGCGCGGCGCCAGTGCGATGACTTTTCTCGGATGGCGGATCGATGTCCGGCTGCGCGAGCTGCGCAATCCCGCCGGTGCACGGGTCGCCATGACCAGCGCTGAATTCGATCTGCTGCGTACGTTCTGCGAACGCCCCGGCCGGGTGCTATCGCGCGCCAGCCTGCTCGATCTGACCCAGGGCCGCAACGCCGGCTCGTTCGAGCGCAGTATCGATGTGCTGGTCAGCCGCATCCGGCGCAAGATCGAGAGCGATCCGGGCCAGGCAACCATGATCAAGACGGTTCGCTCCGGCGGGTACATGTTCACGCCGATGGTGGAGCCGGCATAAATTTTCGCCGCAATCTCTGAACGGCTGACGAAAGATCATGAAGTTTCCGGCGCTATTGAATCTCAGAGGCATCCGCAGCCAGATCGCCGCGCTGGTCGTCGTGTCGATCGTCGCACTGCACCTGATCGTCACCGGGATATTCTGGCTGCATCGCCCGGATATGCCCGACCCAGCGATCGATCGCGGCCACGGCCATTTCCTCGCTGCGGTCGAGTTGCTCGGAAGGGCATCGATCGCGGAACGGCCGCGGCTGATGGCCGATATCACGCGGACGTTTCCGCAACTCGACATCAGATTGCTCGCATCGGGCGCCGATGCCACAGCCGTTGAACCCGACAATCATATTCTTCGCGCATTGCGCCGTCATCTCGGAGCCGACTACCGCTTGTTTGGGTTCAAGGGCCAGCAGGATGCCGAACTTGTCGGCGTCATGCTGCCCGACGGCGCCAAGATATCGGTGCGGTTGCTGCCAGGCCGAGGCGGTCCCCGGTTCTGGGGCGGGCCATGGATGGCTACCCTGCTGTTCGCAGCCATCAGCCTGACCCTTCTCGGATTGTGGGCGGCGCGCGCATTGACCGCGCCCCTGTCGTCGTTCGCCAAGGCGGCCGAAAATTTCAGCCTGAACGGCACCGCCGCTCCCCTGCCCGAGCGCGGCCCGGAGGAAATCCGCTCCGTCGCCAAGGCGCTCAACCGCATGCACGACCGCATCACCAGCCTGATCGACGATCGCACGCGAATGCTCGCAGCCATCAGCCACGATCTGCGGACGCCGATCACGCGGCTACGGCTGCGTTCCGAATTTATCGAGGACGAGGTGCATCGCCGTCACATGCTGCGCGATCTCGACCAGATGCGGTCCATGCTCGAGTCGGTGCTGTCGTTTCTGCGCAACGATCGCAGGCTGGAGTCGATCACGCTCGTCGATATCGCAACCACCCTGCAACTGATCGCCGATCAATTCGCCGATATGGGGCATAGGGTCAGTTATGAAGGCCCGCCCCATGCGATGATCACCGCTCGCCCGGACGATTTACACCGCGCCATCACCAACCTCGTCGAAAACGCCGTGCGCTTCGGCGCCGAAGCCGCCATCCGGCTCCGTATATCGCCGCAGACCGTAACGATCGAAGTCGAGGACGACGGACCCGGCATTTCCGACGCGCGCAAAGATGTCATGCTGGAGCCGTTCGTACGGGGCGACGATGCGCGTACCATGGACGAATCCGCGGGCTTCGGCCTCGGGCTCTCGATCACTCGCGCCATCGTCGATGCTCATAGCGGCACGCTGTCCCTCAACGACCGGCAACCGCATGGCCTGATTGTGCGCATCGAGCTTCCCGGCGGCACCCAGCAGCAGGCGGCTTGATTTCCATTTTTGAGCTTCCCAAGCAAGCATTGGAATTCCAAGTTCCGGAACCCAAGGTTTGGAACCCGAGCATGAGGTCATGCGTTGGGTTGACGGATTTTGCCACAGGAAAGTCGCGATTGAGGCGCGAAAAAGCACCAGCAATCGCAGTGGGCCGCCTCGTGAAGCATTTTGTTCAAATTGTTATGGTGGCTGCGGGTCTGATGATGGGGGGATCGTGCCCGTCGCTCGCCCAGCATGCGCAATACGACGCGATGGTGGCGGCGCACGCGCAGGCCAACGGCCTTCCGGTCGAACTGGTCCACCGCGTCATCATGCGCGAGAGCCGCTACAATCCGCGCGCGGTTCATCGCGGCAATTACGGCATGATGCAGATCAAGCTCGCAACCGCACGGGGCCTTGGCTACACCGGCACCGCAGAGGGCCTGCTCGACCCCGAAACCAACCTCACCTACGCGGTCAAATATCTTGCGGGCGCGTATCACGCCGCCAACGGCAACCACAACCGCGCGGTGGCCTATTATGCGGGCGGCTACTACTACGCCGCAAAGCGGCAGCGGTTGCATCGGGCCAGACACGAGGCCATGAGCGCCAACGCGCTGGCATCGGGCGCGCCGCAATCCCTTCTGCCACCGCCGTAAGCAAAATACTCTATTATCGCCGTCTATCTGATGCCCGGCGATCCGTTCGCGCCGGCCGCAGTCGAGCGGACATGCACCACCGCCGTTTCGTCGGCGAAGATTTTTGTCCAGCCGTCGAGATGGTCCAGCAGCCGCGCCGCGGGCGTTTCCGGCGCCAGCAGCGTGGCATCGATATGATAACGGGCGAGCAGCGCCAGCAAAGTATCGGGTCGTCGTAGCGAGAGCGCGTCGAAAGTATCGATCCCGAACGCCTCGCCGTAGAGTTCAGTTCGGCCATCGACGAAGGGCGCCATCCCGCGCCAGATCATCGCGCCGCCGAAATTGTAGTCATTCAAGACGCGTGAAGCGTTGCGGCCCTTCAGGGCCGCGAGCGCCGCCGACGGCATCGTCGCGCCGCGTGGCCCGAATTGCAGCGTCGATACCGCGCCCCATGTCACAGCGGCGAGCGCAACCGCCGCGACGATCGCAAAGGCAAGCGGCGCACGATGCGCCCCGCCATCGGTCACGTTCGCCCGGCCGAACTGGCGCGACAGCGGCGCAGCCAGCACCAGCGGCGTGAGTAACGCAAAGACTTCGACGTTGCGGACATGACTGAGGCCCATGTGCAGCAGCCCGAGCGCCAGCAGGATGCGCGGCGGCGAGAGCCGCACGCCGCGCCACAGCGCAGCGCCGATCATCAACATCATGCACGCCTCGAACAGGCCGACTTGCGCGAAGCTCACCGGCGCCCATTCCGCGATATGAGACAGCAAAACACCGAGTTCGAGTATATCCTTTGCCGCCGCGAGCGACCGCCAACCATAGGGCGTAAGGCAGGACGCGGCCAATGCGCACAGGCCGAACACGAACCAGCGCCGCGCCAGCGAAACCCGTTCAGACGGCGCAACGTTCCAGATGGCATCAAGCGCGACCGGACCGATCAGCACCAATCCGAGCACGAAGCTGCCGTGGAGATTCGCCCACAACGCCATCAGCGGCAACAGCCACCATGACGGCGGCACGCGCCGATCGGAGGCCGCGATCAATCCGCCGATCCACGCTACCATCACCGGCATCGCCAGCACATGGGGCCGCGCCAGGATATGCTGGGCCGCGAGCGAAAAGGCTACGAGCGCAATCAGCGCGCAATAGAGCGGTGGCAGGTCACGACGGAGCCTGCGAGCAAATAGCGAGAACGCCGCCGCCGCGGCCGCGGCGGCCAGAATCACAACACCGGCCCAGCCGCAAAGACCGTAAGCCTTCGCAAACAGTATCTGCGAAAGCCATGAGGTCGAGATCCACGGCGCGCCGGCGCGGGTGAACGAATAGATGTCGACGTAAGGCAGCGCATGGCTTTCGAGAATCCGCTGCCCGACTTTGAGCTGCCAGAACATGTCCGGGTCGTTCAGAAGATCATTGCCGCGGAACAGCAGAAGCAGATAGATACCGGCGCCGATCCACAGCCACGCGGGAATGCGCACGAGATGGCTGCGCCCGTCGATCCGGCGATCGGTCTCTGCAATGCTCATATGCGACGATCCCGGCCTGTTTACCCGCCTGCGGCACCAGAGCGAGTTTCGCAAATAAGGCGATAATTTCAGGTAAAGGCGGCTGGCGACGGGTTCCGAATCCCGGACGGCCAGTCTCAGCGGTTGAAATCTGCCCCGCCGCGCGTTGACACTCGCACCCAACGGCTTAGATTAAAGGCGTTCCGAGGGGAGCTCTGACGAGGAGCTGAGATACCGCAAGCTCGCAATCCGAAGCCGGATTGCAGGACCGCGGTGACCCTTTGAACCTGATCCGGGTCATGCCGGCGAAGGGACAGGGATGTTACAGACGACGCAAACTCTACGCGGGGAGTCCCCCGTTTCGGTCATCGGCGCAGGTATCGCCGGCGCATGGCAGGCGTTGCTGCTGGCCGAAGCCGGTCATGCCGTCACCGTGCACGAGCGCGGCGACGCCGCTATGACACAGGCCACCAGCCACTGGGCCGGCGGCATGCTGGCGCCGTGGTGCGAGGCCGAAGTCTCCGAACCCGTCATCAGCCGCCTCGGCCTCCGTTCGCTCGACCTGTGGCGCGAACATCTGCCGGACACGCCGTTCAACGGCTCGCTGGTTGTGGCGCATCCACGCGACCGCAGCGATTTCGAGCGCTTTGCGCGCATGACCTCGGGGCATCGTCGTGTCGATGCCGATGCCGTCAGCGAACTCGAACCGTCGCTCGACGGCCGCTTCCGCGAGGCGCTGTTTTTTCCCGACGAAGGCCACGTCGAGCCCCGCCGTGTGCTGCCGGAATTGCACGCGCGCATTCGCGCGGCCGGCGGCACCATCGCATTCGGCAGCGAAGCCGAAGCCGGCGACATCGAAGGCATCACGATCGACTGCCGCGGTCTTGCCGCGCGCGACGCGTTTCCCGATCTGCGCGGCGTCAAGGGCGAGGAGATCATCATCGAAACTGACGAGATCGAACTGTCGCGTCCGGTACGATTGATGCACCCGCGCTGGCCGCTCTACATCATTCCGCGCGACAACAACCAGTTCATGATCGGCGCCACCTCGATCGAGCGCGATGATAGTGGCGTCAGCGTGCGCTCGGCGCTCGAACTTCTCAGCGCCGCCTACGCGGTGCATCCCGCGTTCGGCGAGGCGCGGATCGTCGAGATCGGCTCGGGCTTGCGTCCGGCATTTCCCGACAATCTGCCGCGTATCGCCATCGACAAGAACCATATCGCGGTCAACGGACTTTTTCGTCACGGTTTTCTGCTCGCGCCGGCACTGGCGGAACTGACGCTTGGCTATGTCGAACGCGGCGAGATCGACAACGAGGTGATGCAATGCAGGTGACGCGATGCAGGTGAAACAATGCAAGTGATCGTCAATGGCGAGCATCGGGAGGTTGCGTCCAGCACCGTGGATGCGCTGCTCACTGAACTCGACTACGAGGGCACGCACTTCGCGATCGCCGTGAATTTCGACGTGCTGCCGAAGAGCCGCTGGGCGGAGACTCCGATCCGGGCCGGCGACGAGATCGAGATCATCACGCCGCGGCAGGGAGGGTGAGCGATGACTGTATTTCTATCGGCTGGCACTGCCTTTCACCTCTCTCCGCTTGCGGGGAGAGGTCGGAGTCTGAGCGCAGCGAAGGCTCCGGGTGAGGGGGCGCGAGCGTTCAACTCCAACGCCCCCTCACCCCAACCCTCTCCCCGCGAGCGGGGCGAGGGAGCGCGCCACCTGCGCGGCAACGGAAGTACAAGGCCATGCTAAAATTCTACGATCGCGAATTTTCCTCCCGCCTCCTGATCGGCACGGCGCTGTATCCGTCGCCGAAGATCATGCAGGACGCGATCCGCGCCGCGGGAAGCCAGATCGTCACCGTATCGCTGCGGCGGGAGACCGCTGGGGCTAAGACCGGCGACGCGTTCTGGTCGCTGATCCGCGAACTCGATGTCACCGTGTTGCCCAACACCGCCGGCTGCAAGAGCGTGCGCGAAGCTGTGACCACGGCAAAGCTCGCGCGCGAACTGTTCGGCACGCCCTGGATCAAGCTCGAAGTGATCGCCGACAACGACACGCTGCAGCCGGATGTGGTGGGCCTCGTCGAAGCCGCTGCCATCCTCATCAAGGATGGCTTTGAGGTGTTTCCCTATTGCACCGAAGACCTCAGCGTTGCCATGCGTCTCGTCGAGGCCGGCTGCAAGGTTGTGATGCCCTGGGCCGCGCCCATTGGAAGCGCAAAAGGCATCGTCAACCGCGATGCACTAAAACTTCTGCGCGAGCGGCTGCCCGACATCACGCTGGTGGTCGATGCCGGCATTGGTGCGCCCAGCCACGCCGCGCACGCGCTCGAACTCGGCTACGATGCCGTGCTGCTGAACACCGCCGTGGCGAAAGCCGCCGATCCCGTCGCGATGGCCGGCGCATTCAAGCAGGCCGTCGAAGCGGGTCGCACCGCTTTTGAAGCCGGCCTGATGGACGCCCGCGACTTCGCCTCCCCTTCAACCCCCGTGGTAGGGACACCGTTCTGGCATGCCGTATCCTGATCGTTTCTATCCTGTCGTCGATACGCTCGACTGGGTTCGTCGCCTGACCGCGCTCGGCGTCGGCACGATTCAATTGCGCGCCAAGGATCTCAACGACGGCGAGGCGCTGCAGCTCGTCACCGACGCATTGGAGATCGTCAAGGGCACGCCGACGCAACTCGTCGTCAATGACTACTGGCGCGCGGCGATCGTTGCCGGCGCGAAACATCTGCATCTCGGTCAGGAAGATCTGGCGACCGCCGACCTCACTGAAATCCGCAATGCGGGACTGACGCTCGGACTCTCGACCCACGACGACGCCGAACTCGGCACCGCGCTAGCCGCCAAACCCGATTACATCGCGCTGGGGCCGATATTTCCGACCACGCTGAAATCGATGCGGTTCGCGCCGCAGGGCATTCCGAAGATCTCGGAGTGGAAAAAGCGTATCGGCAATCTACCGCTGGTCGCAATCGGCGGCATCAAGTTCGAGCAGGCGGCGGAGATTTTTGCCGCGGGTGCGGACTCCATCGCCGTTGTCTCTGACGTGACGCAGAACGCCGATCCCGATGCGCGGGTGCGCGCGTGGCTAGGCGAGAAATCGGAGGCGGCGTGATGATGAGAAAGCATGTCTTCGCGTCATTCCGGGGCGCTCGCAATGCGAGCGAACCCGGAATCTCATTCGGTCATTTCACTTCTAGATTCCGGATCGGTTCGCTGCGCGAACCGTCCGGAATGACACCCATTCAAAGGAGGACTCCATGAACATTCGCTCCAATCCGGACACCACCCGTCCCGCAGTGACCACCGGCCCGCTGTCCTCATCGCGCAAGATTTTTGCGACACCCGATAGCGCGCCCGATCTGCGCGTGCCCCTGCGCGAGATCATTCTCTCGCCCGAAGCAAAGGAGCCGAATCTTCCAGTGTATGACACCTCGGGTCCGTACACCGATCCCACCGTGACCATCGACGTCAATGCCGGTCTGTCGCGCGCGCGCATCGCGTGGGTGAAAGAGCGCGGCGGCGTCGAGGAATACGAGGGGCGCGACATCAAGCCGGAAGACAACGGCAATGTCGGCGCGTCCCATGCGGCAAAAGCCTTCACCGCGCATCACAAGCCATTGCGCGGCACCGGCGATGCCATGATCACGCAGCTTGAGTTTGCCCGCGCGGGAATCATCACCAAGGAGATGATCTACGTCGCCGAGCGCGAAAACCTCGGGCGCAAGCAGCAGCTGGAGCGCGCCGAAGCCGCGCGCGCCGACGGCGAATCCTTCGGCGCCGAGGTGCCGCTGTTCATCACGCCGGA
>JBEPUM010000014.1:0-34535 GCA_041691515.1 Pseudomonadota bacterium
TCGGAATGTTCACGTTGTTCGCCGAACTGATCGCAATCCACCTCGGCGCAATCGAACACGTTTGAACTGTCTGTTGCCAACGCCGGGAGCCCGATTTCGCCGGAAACCATGGCGCATCTGTTCAAGCCGTTTTATCGCGGCAGGGTTCGGGCATCCTTGCAAGGATTGGGACTGGGACTCTACATCGCCTCCGAAATTGCGCGGGCCCATAATGGCACACTCGATGTCGACTCGACCGCGACCGAAACGCGGTTCACGTTTCGCATGCCGGCGAAGTAGCAGCCGCCTTGCGCGGCGTCACTTCGTCTTGACCTTGCCGTCCTTGTCGAACTGCGAGACGTAGGCCCAGAGATTGTTGACCTCGGTCTCGTTCTTGATGCCGATGAAGATCATCTTGGTGCCCGGGATCTTGGCCTTGGGATCCTTGATGTAGGTCTTGAATTCCGCCTCGTTCCAGGTGATGCCCGAATTCTTGTTGACCTCCGAATAGGAGTAACCTTCCGCGGTGCCGGACTTGCGTCCGTCCAGCCCGTTAAGTTCGGGGCCGACCTTGTTCTTGGCGCCTTCGCCGATGGCATGGCACGCCATGCATTTGTTGAACGCGGTCTTGCCTGCGGCCACGTCCTGTGCGTGGACGATGCCGTTGCTCGCAAGTGTAATGCCGAGGGCCGCTAGTGCGGATGGAACGAAGGCTTTCATGAAGACCTCTGATTTCAGGCGAAGCAGTCTGGACGGATACGACCGCGACGATGGGACCGATGCTAGCAGCCGGTTTTACCCGATCAATGATGCTTTATGGTGGTAGGCGATAGCTACCCAAAACGTGCAGAATATGCTTGATTTGCAAGACCTTGTTGCTGTCAGTGACCGGGATTACGCCGCCGGAGTCTGCCCATGACGATCATGATGCCCGCGTTGGACCAGACGGTTCTGAACCGCCGCGATGCCATTGTCGCGGACCTCAACGCGATCGTGCCGGGCGAGGGCGTGATCTCCAGCGCGGCGGAAATGCTGCCTTACGAGTCGGATGGTCTCACCGCCTATCGCCAGCCGCCAATGGTGGTGGTGCTGCCAGAGACCACGGAACAGGTCTCGCGGATCCTGAAATACTGCTTCGACAACGGCATCAAGGTGGTGCCGCGCGGATCCGGAACCTCGCTGTCCGGCGGGGCGCTGCCGCTTGCCGATGCCGTGCTGCTGGGTTTGGGCAAGTTCAAACGCATCCGCGAGATCGATTTCGAGAATCGCGTCGTCGTCACCGAGCCCGGCGTCACCAATCTGGCGATCAGCCAGGCGGTAGCGCATGCCGGATTTTACTATGCGCCCGATCCGTCGTCGCAGATCGCCTGCTCGATCGGCGGCAACATCGCGGAGAATTCCGGCGGCGTGCATTGCCTGAAATACGGCATGACCACCAACAACGTGCTGGGCTGCGAGCTCGTGCTTATCACCGGCGAAATCCTCCGGATCGGCGGCAAGGCGCCCGAGAACGAGGGCTACGACCTGATGGGCATCATCACCGGCTCCGAAGGTCTGCTCGGCGTCGTCACCGAAGTTACCGTCCGTATCCTGCAGAAGCCGGAAACCGCGCGGGCGCTGATGGTCGGCTTCCCGCAAGTCGAGGCCGCCGCCGAGTGCGTGGCGCAAATCATCGGCGCGGGCATTATTCCGGGCGGGATGGAGATGATGGACAAGCCGGCGATCCACGCCGCGGAAGCCTTCGTCAATGCCGGCTACCCGCTCGATGTCGATGCGCTGCTGATCATCGAGCTCGATGGTCCAGGTGTGGAAGTGGATGAACTGATCAAGCGCGTCGAGAAAATTGCACTCGGCTGCGGCTCGAACACTTGCCAGATATCGGACTCCGAGCAGCAGCGTCTGCTGTTCTGGTCCGGCCGAAAGGCGGCATTCCCTGCGGTCGGGCGAATCTCGCCGGACTATCTCTGCATGGACGGCACCATCCCGCGCGCCGCGCTCTCGCAGGTGCTGGTGCGGATGAAGGAAATGTCCGCTAAATATGGGTTGGGCGTCGCCAACGTATTCCACGCCGGTGACGGCAACCTGCATCCGCTCATTCTCTATGACGCCAACAAGCCCGGCGAAATGGACAAGGCGGAGGCGTTCGGCGCGGATATCCTGAAACTCTGCGTCGAAGTAGGCGGCGTTCTCACCGGCGAGCATGGCGTCGGCATCGAGAAACGCGACCTGATGCCGGAAATGTTCAGCGACATCGACCTCAACCAGCAGCAGCGGCTGAAATGCGCGTTCGACGCGCAGGGCCTGCTCAATCCCGGCAAGGTGTTTCCGACCCTGCACCGCTGCGCCGAATTGGGGCGCGTGCACGTTCACAAGGGTAAGCTCGCGTTCCCGGAGTTGCCGCGGTTTTGAGGCGCGGCTCTGCTCCGGCTCGGCTTGTGGCAGACATACCGATGTTTCTTGGTCATGGCCGGACTTGTTCCGGCCATCCACGTCTGTGATCCCTTTCGCTATTTCAAGACGTGGATGCCCGGCATAAAGCCGGGCATGACGATCAAGTAAGTGCTCTCTAGCCCGCAGCCAGCGTGTCGCGCACCTTCGGCCGCAGCGCCGCCAGCCGGTCGATTTCGCGCCAGAAGCCTGCGACCGTGTCTTCGATGATCTGCCGCACCGGCTTGATCTCGTGGATCAGGCCTGCGCTCTCGCCGGCGGAGCCGGATGTGTTTTCCACATCGCCGTTGACGTAGAGCATGTCGAGGGTCGCGCGACCTTGCAGGCGTTCCCGCGTGCCGTCGCTGACACCTATGGCATAGGGCGTGCGCAGTCCCCGCGAGCGTGCGCGCGGCGGATTGTCGGTCAGAATGGTGCCGGTGATCGGCGCTTCGACAATGGCGGCCTTGTAGTTGGCATGAACGGGGCTTTCGGTAGAGGCCACAAAACGGGTGCCCATGGTCACGCCTTCCGCGCCGAGCGCAAATGCCGCCGCCATGCCGCGCCCATCCACGATGCCGCCAGCAGCCACGATCGGCACATCGACGGCTTCACGTACCGCCTGCAGCAGCGCAAAACTGTGCACCTCGTCCGGGTTGCGCAGGCCCGCGCTCTCCGCGCCTTCCACGATCAGGCCGTCGACCCCGGCATCGACCGCCTTCTGGGCGCCACGCAGCGTCGCGGTGGCGTGATAGACGATCACGCCCGCGTCCTTCAGCATGCGGGCGTAGCGCGTGGGATCGCCGGCCGAGGTGGTGACGAAGTGGATGCCCTGGCCGAGCAGCCAGTCGATGATGGCGCGCTCCTGGTCCTGATTGGTCTGGAGATAGCGGACCGGCAGATTGACCCCGAAGGGCTGGTTGGTGGCCGCCCGGATGGCCGCAAATTCGCGGGTGGTGACCGACAGGTCCGCGATCGAGTTTTCCAAAAGGCCCATGCCGCCGGCTGCTGCGACCGCCGACACCAGCGGCGCGCGGGCAATCCATGTCATGGGGGACTGAAAAATCGGGTAGCGCGACCGGGTATGCGCGACGACGCGGTTGCCTTCAAACATGCGGCCTTTTCTCCCTGGGCGCCTTTGGTTCAGTGTTGTCCGGCCGCACCGAAGTTTCAATGCCGGTAAGCTTGCGGGGGCGTGTTGTGCAATGGCACGCGTGGGGCTACTGGTCGTTGCCTGCAGTGGACTATTGTGGAGTGGGTTCTGTCGCCGTGGATATCTTGAAGATACGCGATGCCGCCGATGTCGAGGCCGCCGTGCGCGCCGCCATCGCCGGCGAGCAGCCGCTGGAAATCATCGGCCATGGCAGCAAGCGGCAGGTCGGCCATGGGATGGCGACCAATGCAGTGCTGGACCTCTCCGCGCTGAACGCCGTCACGTCCTATGAGCCCAACGAACTCATCATCACGGTGCAGGCGGGCGCGCCGCTCGACGATGTGCTCTCGCTGATCGATTCGAAAAACCAGGAATTCGCGTTTGAGCCGATGGACACTGCGTCATTGCTCGGCACTTCGTCCGGCCGCGGCACCATCGGCGGCATGATCGCGGCGGGTCTGGCCGGTCCGCGCCGCATCAAGGCCGGCGGCGCCCGCGACCATCTGCTCGGCGCGCATGCGGTGTCCGGCTTCGGCGACAGCTTCAAGGCCGGCGGCAAGGTGGTCAAGAACGTCACCGGCTACGACCTCTGCAAACTGCTGGCGGGATCGTGGGGCACGCTCGCGGTCATGACCGAGGTGACGCTGAAGGTGATGCCGAAGGCCGAGGCTGAGCGCACGCTGGTGCTGCGCGGGCTCGACGATGTCACCGCCAACCGGGCGATGACGGCTGCCTTGGGTTCGCCGCATGACATTTCGGGGGCGGCGCATGTGCCGAATTCGGCTTTCAGGTCGGCGCAAGGAACGGCTCAAGGATCGGCTCACGGCGCGCTGGCGGGTCTCGGAACGGCCGAGCAGTCCGCGACCCTGTTGCGGCTGGAAGGAATCACCGCGTCGGCGGCGCACCGCGCGGGATCGCTCGCCGCCGTGCTGGCTCCGTTCGGGACGGCAGAACTGGTCGAGGATGCGGCGTCGGCTGCGCTGTGGCGCGCCGTTCGCGACGTCGCGCCATTCGCAGCCAGCGGCGCGCTCGGTGCGTGGCCGGTGTGGCGGATCGTCTGCCCGCCGGCAGCGGGAGGCGCATTCGGGCAGGCGCTGGCGCGCGACACGGGTGGCGATGTGATCTACGATTGGGGTGGCGGGTTGATCTGGGCGGCGCTGCCGCCATCGCCCGATGCCCACGCCGCGCTGCTGCGCCAGCGGCTCGCCGCGATCGGCGGTCATGCCACGCTGCTGCGGGCGTCGGAGGCAGTACGGCAAGAGGTCGATGTCTTCCCGCCGCAGACGAGCGGCGTTGCCGCCCTGGCCGAGCGGGTCAGGCAGAGTTTCGATCCAAAAAGCATTCTCAACCGCGGCAGGCTGAAGCGGACGTCAATCTCATGAAGACCGAATTCACGCTCGCCCAACTGGCCGATCCGGATATCGCCGAGGCCGACAAGATCCTGCGCAAATGCGTGCATTGCGGGTTCTGCACGGCCACGTGCCCGACCTATGTCCTGCTTGGCGACGAACTCGATAGCCCGCGCGGTCGGATATATCTGATCAAGGAGATGCTGGAGAAGGATAAGCCGCCGACGGCTGAGGTGGTGAAACACATCGACCGCTGCCTGTCGTGCCTCGCCTGCATGACCACCTGTCCGTCCGGCGTGAACTACATGCATCTGGTCGATCAGGCGCGCGTCAAGATCGAGAAGGAGTATGTGCGGCCGCTTCCGGAGCGGCTGCTCCGCGCCGTCCTCGCCTTTGTGCTGCCTCGGCCAAAACTGTTTCGCCTCAGCATGATCTTCGCGCGGTTCGGCCGGCCACTTGCGACGTTGTTACCGGACTCGAAGCCGGGGCAGGGCGTTCCGACATTCTTTCGTCGAATCAAGGCGATGCTGGCACTGGCGCCGGCGTCGCTGCCGTCTCCCGGCGCGGCAGCGGGCACCGTGTTTCCAGCTACAGGAACCAGGCGTGGCCGCGTCGCGCTGCTGCAAGGCTGCGCCCAGCAAGTGCTGGCTCCGCGCATCAACCAGGCCGCGATCAACCTGCTGACACGCCACGGCATCGAGGTCGTGCTGGTCGCCGATGAGCAATGCTGCGGCGCGCTGACGCATCATATGGGCGACGATGCCGATGCGCTGGCTCGCGCGCGCGCCAATATTTCGGTGTGGACGAAGGAAATCGGCCGCGGCGGCCTCGATGCGATCCTGGTCACGGCATCGGGCTGCGGCACCGTCATCAAGGATTATGGATTTCTGCTGCGCGAGGACCGCGACTATGCGGCGCAGGCGTCGGGAATATCAGCGCTTGCCAAGGATATCACCGAATATATCGCGGGCCTCGATCTGCCCGCGCCGCAGAAACGAAGCGAGCTTGTTGTCGCCTATCACTCTGCGTGTTCCCTTCAGCACGGACAGAAAATCACACAGCTTCCGAAAGATTTGCTTTCCAAGAATGGATTCGTGGTGAAAGATGTGCCCGAGAGTCATTTGTGTTGCGGTTCGGCGGGGACGTACAACATTCTCCAGCCTGACATTGCGAACAAGCTGCGCGATCGCAAGGTCGCCAATATCGCAACGGTCAAGCCGGACATGATCGCCGCCGGCAATATCGGGTGCATGGTTCAGATTGCCGGTGGAACGTCAGTCCCTGTTGTTCATACGATTGAACTTCTCGATTGGGCGACGGGCGGCCCCCGGCCAGGTTTGAATTGATCGACCGGCGCTTCGTGCAACGCGCGGACTGCCGGAAGCGTTCGATGGCTTATGGATCGGCGGCAACAGGAGGACGACGATGGCTAAGAAATCCAAGAAGGCAAAGAGCAAGAAAAGCAAAAAAAGCGCGAAGAAGGTCGTAGCGGCAAAGAAGAAAGCCGGAAAAAAGAAATCATCGAAGAGGGCTGCGAAAAAATCAGCCAGGAAGTCGATGAAGAAGGCTTCGAAAAAGGCCGCCAAAAAGAAGACTTCCAAAAAGAAGGCTGCGAAAAAGTCGGCGAAGAAATCCGCGCCGAAGAAATCTGCCAAGAAGGCCGCGGCGAAGGCTGCTGCCCCGGCTCCAGCGAAAAAGGCTCCGGTGAAGAAAAAGGCCGCGCCGAAGCCCGCAGCGCCGGCTCCGGCACCGGTTTCCGCATCGAGCTGGGCCATGCCCGAGGCTGCGGCGCCGACACCGTCCCACAGCCATATGGACCACTCGATGGACCACGGGTCCGGTTCTGGCGGCGAGAGCAACTAGGAGGGCGATTAAGCCCCCCGAACGAGAATTCTTAAACCGAGGGCCGCAGCGGTTACGCTGCGGCCCTTTTCATTTGAGATTTGCTCAAGGTCTGCCCAAGTTCGGCGTTGGACCGGCCGTCGAAGATGCCGGTGCAAAGGCTAGCGAACCGGGTTCGTCCGCACGGTCAATTGGCCCGTCCAGCATGTCGGGAGCCGCCGAAATCTGCCGGATGCGCGCCCGAGATTATGTGATGATATTTTGCAACACTTGCGAACAACATGTTCTGAACGAGCTAGAACGCCCAAAAAGGCAGCAAATGCTCGCCTTTTCGGCTTCTCCGTATCGGCTTCGGACCTCAGATTGCAGCAACGAAAACGAATTCGTTGCAGCCGATTGCCGCGAGCCCGCAGGGCCTTCGAAATCGCGCTGATTTTTAAACCTGATGGGGATCGTCATGAAGAAAATGGTCTTGGTAGCAACGGCGCTAGCAATGACGGCAAGTTCGGCGTTTGCGGCGGATATGTCGGTGAAAGCCTACAAGGCGCCGCCTCCGGTCGCGTTCGATCCGTGGGATATCGCGTTCGGTGCCGGCATCATGAGCGATTACGTGTTCCGCGGTGTGACGCAGTCGAACCACAAGCCGTCAGTGACCGGCTACTTCGAGCCCCGCTATAACGTTACCAAGGACCTGCAGCTTTACGTCGGTTCGTCCTTCGAGAGCATCTCCTTTGCCAACCGCGCTGCGGCAGAAGTCGACATCTACGGCGGTATTCGCCCGACCTTCGGCGCGTTCGCGTTCGACTTCGGCGTCTGGGGTTATCTCTATCCGGGCGGCACCTGCTATTACGGAGCGCCGGCTGATACCGCGGGCAACCTGCTGAGCAACGAGTGCGCCACAAATGCACTTCTGAACGGCAACGTGATCAAGAAGGACGTCAGCTTCTTCGAAGGCTACGCCAAGGTAAATTACACCATCAATGACAGCTGGTCGGTTGGCCTGAACGAGTGGTATTCGCCGAACTTCCTGAACACCGGTGCCTGGGGCAACTATTCGTCGATCACAGGCAAGTTTACCGCGCCCAGCACTACTTTCGGCAGCAGCGGCATCGGCATGTATGTGTCGGGCGAATTCGGGCGTCAGTGGCTCGGGACTTCCGACTCCTTCTACGGTACCGGCTTTGCGGCGGCGGGCTTTGCAGGCCCGTTTCCGAACGGCATCAAGTATGCCGATTACAACACCTGGAATATCGGCATCGGCTTCACCTACAAGGTATTCACACTCGACCTGCGCTACTCTGACAGCGACCTGTCGAAGGGTGACTGCAACGCCTTCACCTCGGACTTTACGGCGAGCGGAACTTCCAATCCGACCGCCATCAATCCTGGCGGCGGCGGCTCCAACTGGTGCGGCGCGACCTTCATCGCCAAGCTGTCGGCCGACCTGACTGCGATGACGAACCTGAAGTAAGTCTATCCTCCCAAGACCTCTGGAGGGCGGCAGAGCGATCTGCCGCCCTTTTCAGCTCGCGTCCGCCTGCCGCTTCAGGCCGCGAATCGCAAACTGGTCGCCCGCCGGTTCCAGAACGGCCTTGTCCTGATGGAAGGACTCGAGCGTGCTGCGATGCCCGATCGAGACGACGGTCGTCGCGGGCAGTTTCTCTTCGATCAGACGGTAGAGTGCAGCCTCCGATGGCTCATCAAGGGACGCCGTGGCTTCGTCGAGGAAGAGATAGTCAGGCCGATGCAGAAGTACGCGGGCCATTCCGAGACGCTGTTGCTCGCCAAGCGACAATATCCCGTTCCAGTGCGCCTCTTCGTTGAGACGCGACGTCAGGGCCGGCAGTCCGACAGCCGTTACGGCTTCGGCGACTTGTTGCACGCTGAACGCGCCGCTCTCCGCCGGGTAGGCGATTGCAGCCTCCAGCGATCCGATGGGAAAATAGGGACGCTGCGGCAGCATCATCAGCGTCGCATTGGCCGGGATCGCGATCGAGCCCGAGCCGAATGGCCAGATACCGGCAATGGCGCGGAACAGGGTGGATTTGCCTGAACCGGAGGGGCCTGTGACCAGCGTGCGGGCCTTGTTGCGGAAGCTGAAGCCCTCGGCTGACACCAGCGGCTTTCCGTGCGGCAATCGCACCAGCAGGTCGTCAAGCGCGATATCGGTGCCAACAGGCGACAGTTTCACGATACCGGATTGCGCGCCGAGCGCATTGGCCTTCGCGATGGAAGCTTCAAATCCGTCGAGCCGCATCACGATCGACTGCCATTGGGCAAGTTGCCGGTATGCGGTGACGAAAAACGACAGCGCGCCCTGCACGCTGAGGAACGCCGACGCCGCCTGCATCATGCCGCCGAGCTGGGTCTTGTTCGCGAAATAGGCAGGCGCGACCAGGATGTAGGGAATGATCTGGGTCGCCTGTCCGTAGCTTGCGGTAAACGCCGTGATTTTCTTGGTGCGGTTCATGATCCCGATCCAGTTCTCGATGATCAAACCGAATTTCTCCATCAAGCGCTGGCGCTCGGCGGTCTCGCCGTGGAGCAGCGCGATCTGCTCCGAGTTTTCGCGAACCCGTACCAGATTGAAGCGGAAGTCGGCTTCGAACTGTTGCTGACGGAAATCGAGACCGATCAACGGTCTTCCGATCAGGTGGGTCAGTATGGTGCCGACGATTGCGTAGATCAGGGCGCCCCACACCAGATAGCCCGGAATATTGTATTGCTGCCCGAACAGATGCAGCGGGGCTGCCGCCGACAGGCCCCAGAGGATGACGACGAATGACACCAGCGTCACGACGGAATTCAGAAGACCGAGACCGATCCCGAGTGTTTGCTCGACGAACATCTTGATGTCGTCGGTTATGCGCTGATCGGGGTTATCGGCGACATCACCAGCAAGCTGCATCCGGTAGTGATTGGCGTCGTTGAGCCAATCGCCGAGGTATCGTTTTGTCATCCAGTTGCGCCAGCGGATTTGCAGCCACTGGTTGAGATAGAGTTGATAGACCGCGATGGCGACAAGGATCGCCACCACCACGCTGAAATAGATCACCTCCGAAACAAACCCGTTCCAGTTACGCTCCTGAAGTGCATTGTAGAAACGGTTGCGCCATTGATTGAGCAGCACGTCGATGACCACGGTCCCCAATTCGATGGCGATGACGATGACGAGAAGCCCGAGGCCCGCCCATTTGTCCTCGGATCGAAAATACGGTGAGGCAATTCGCCATACGGTTTTCAGCGTCGTACCGAGATTTTTCACTGTTCGATGTCTCCGGGAAGGGCTGCAAATCGTTTGAAACGATGGGGGATTGCGGCGGGGGATAAAGTCATAACTGCAATATTTTAACGAGGTATTTGAGCGGACTCGGAGCGGATTCTAGCATGACCGCCGCGCAACGACGTGCGGGCCGCTCCGAGTCGCAAGGATGTGAGGCAACCGTGATGACCTTCGGCAATGGCGATGCGGATAAGGATTACGGCACGTATTCGCCGGGTCAATGCGTCTCGCATGAATGTTTGGACAGGTCGGGCCAATTTCGGTCACAAAGCCGGTACTTCACGTCAAGGGGTCGACGCTGTAGAACGGCGCGGACTTGTCGAGCATGTATGAGGGCAAATGGTTTTGAGGTGCAGGTTCTGGTATCGCGCCGCCGCCATGATGGTTGCCATCTGGGGTATCAATGCGGCTCCGGTATGGGCCCAAGACGAATTTCCGTTCGGCCTCGAGATGACGCTGGCTGCGCAGCCACTGCCCGGCTCGAGGCGGGTACCGTCGCTGGAAGTCGGCGACAGCGGCGAGGCCAAACTCGAGTTGTGGTGCAAGACCGGCAAGGGCCAGTTTTCTGTCGCGGGCAACACCGTCATTTTCGCAGCAGGTCAACTGGAAGATCATTCCTGTCCGGCGGCGAAGGCACAGGCCGATGACGATCTGGTTGGGGCTCTCGCGGCAGCTGCGACCTGGAAGCGGCAGGGCGATGTGGTGTCGTTCGTCGGGCCGACGTCGCTTCGCTTTCGCCTCAACACCAACTAGAGCCTTTCCCGTTCCGATAGAATCGAACGGAGCTCTGGATTCTTGTTTTGACGCGTTTTCCTAACGCGAACCGGTATCCACTTCGCTCGAAACCGCTCTAACTTGCTTTGCGCAGGATGACGTCCGCGCACGCTGCGCCGGCCTGGATGACACCGGTATAGCCGCCAGTGTTCGCGTAGGCCGACGACAGATAAAGGCCATCGACCGGCGTGCACGGCGAACGCGTGACGTCGGCCTGCGCGACCGTCGGAGCAAACCCGTAGACCGCGCCTTCCGGCGCGTTGAGATATTGCCGCGTCGACAGCGCCGTGTTGAAGGACGAGGCTGTCACAGCGCTCGCCAGTCCGGGATACTGCCCGTCGAGATAACGGACAATCGCATCCTGCCACCGAGCGCGCTTTTCGCGATACCGATCCATGTCGGAACTGTCCCAGTTCGTGAGCCGGTCCGGGCCGAAGATGGACAAAACATGCGGCGGAGCGGGGACGCCTGAATCGATGGCGCTGTAATCCACGATCGCCATCGGCGGCATACGGTCGCCCGGCTCATCCGCGAATAGCAACGTGCCGCGCCGATAGTCGGAAAAGCGCGTCATCCATGGCGGTAGCAGTTGTGTCGAATAGCTCGTGAAGCCGACTTCGCGCGGCGGCCGCGACAATCCGAGCGTCAATGCAAACAGCGAGATCGACGGCGTCATCGTGGCATAGTGATGGCGCAATCGTGCGGCCGCGGCGTCCGGCAGCAATGCAGCCAGCGTCTCGGGCGCGGCGTTGCTGATGACGCAAGCGGCCTCGACGGTTTGTGGGTCGCCGCCGTCTTTGGTCGTATGCGTGATCGTGTGGATGCCGTCGGAGCCGGGCGATACGTTGATGACGGTTCGGCGCAGCACAGCGTCGCTGCCCGCGGCCTTGATCGCACGCGCCATCGCGCTCGACAGCCGTTGCGAACCACCCTTAATGAAGCATGGGCCATTTCGAAGATAATGACCTTGTGCCTCTGCGAAATGCGTCCAGAGCAGTGTCGCGGGATCGTCGTGGTAATAGGCAAGGTTGGCTGCAATGGCGGATTTGACGGCTTCGTTGCTGCCGAACAAGCTGTCGAGCTTTTGCGTCAGCGCGATCGACTGCTCCGATTCAGGCGGCCCTTGCTCAATCTCCTGCATGATCTGTTCAAGGCCGGCGCGAGCTTCAGGAAACCGCTGAATCAACGTGGCGCGCGCACCATCAAAACTTGCTGGTAATGCGAGCGGGGATGCGATCGGTCCGCCGCGGACTTCATAGAACACCTCGCTCCGCGACCACGTCACCGCCTCAAGGACGCCCGCGCGCTTCAGCAACTCGTGTTTGGGGTCGCGCGGATCGCGGGGGTCGCTTGTTTCATGCAGCGAGCCTTCGACGAAGAGGTCGCCAACCTTGTAGCTGGACGCGGCGCCGCCGACCGAGTTGCTGCGTTCGATGACCAGAACTTTGCGTCCATCGCGCGCCAGAATCGCGCCGGCCGTCAGACCGCCAAGGCCCGCGCCAATCACCACTACGTCATAGCGCGCCATTAACCCAGAAATCCCGCAGGCTTTTTCCTATGTTGATATGTTCATTGCCGTTGCGGAGTGGCATGTCAAATACGGCTCTGCCGAATGGAATGGCAGCCCTGCAAGATCGCCAGAGCCTGGTTACGGAAAGCGGCGCCGTGGCGCCGGCACATCCCGCGTCACGGAAAGCGCTATTTCCACACCGATTTGTCGGCGTCCCAACGTTGGGCCTTGAATTGCTTCGCTAGCGCATCCACCGAGCCGCTGTCGTCGGTCTCGCCGCCTTCTTCATCGCCGGCGGACTGGTCGACCAGATTGAGTTTCGGACCCGTAGCTTCGTCCGCGGTGGTCGTCGACGGACTGCCGACCCAGAGCATCATGTGATCGGAACCGGCCGGCTTGTCGGGGCCGGCCAGCGCAATCACCTCGATGGTGTCAGTGAGCGCGAGCGCCGGCACGACGTCGCTCGGACGTTTGAAGGTGAGTGTCAGCTTTCCGGTGTCGTCACTCCATTTCGCGGACGCCAGCTTCGCGGCCAGCGTCTTTTCGAGCACGCCGGAGATGGCGGCCGCGAGTTTGGTTCGATTGAGCTTGCCTCCATCGCGCCACTCCGCTGCCGGGAAGCGAATGGTGCGTTCCATGTCGAACGTGCCGCTGCTCCAGCCGGCCGCGACCACGCCGGGCGATGCCTTCAATTGGGCGAGGAGGGCAGAGGCGCGGTCGGGATCGACACTGATATTGATGACCTGCATACCGGCGCGCAGCGCCTCGCAGCTTACGCTCAGGCTATTCAGTGCAACCTCCACGTTCTGCGCCTTTAATCCCTTGAGCAGGTCAACGGCAGCGTCGAGTTTCACCTTCACGGCGAGAGCCTCTGGCGAAGCTTCGGTAAAATCCTTTGGCGCCGCGATGATGCCGTCGTCGGTCGTCTGGTTCTCGTTGAATTCGGCTTCACTGAGATCGGAATTGTCCGTGGACGTCACTTCGGTCACGGTTTGGCCGACGCCGATCTGGCCCTTGAACTCGAACGTTTCAGCGGTGGGCTTGCGTACGAGCTTCACTGTGACCGGCAGCTTGTCGCCGATGCTCTGTGTGGCGCCGGTCAGGGTTGAGCCATTCACCGCGAGATTGACGACGAAGCGGTCCTTGCGATCCGAGCCTTTTTCCGCCGGATAACACACATCGAGGACCGCGGCCGTGACGGTCTTGCCCTGACGGGTTTCCTTGAGAATGACGTCGGCATTGCCCTCCATCAGTCCGTCGATGGAGGTGAAATAACGCGTCTCGACGGCGGAAGCATTTGGCACGGGCTTGCTTTGAGCGATCACCAAGCCGGGCGTCGCCGCAAAAAGTCCGATCAGACACAGCAATGGCGCGCGCATTTCAAAATTCCCTGGTCATGCGAATCTGTCGGCACCCTAGAACTGCCGTATCCAAAAAAGAAGGCCGCCCGGAGGCGGCCTTGCAATCGTGTGCTGTGGACGATGGCTCAGAAGCCCATGCCACCCATGCCACCCATTCCGCCGCCGCCACCGGGCATCGGCGGCGCCGGCTCCTTCGGCAGTTCAGCGACCATGGCTTCGGTGGTGACGAGCAGGCCCGCAACCGAGGAGGCATCCTGCAAGGCGGTGCGTACGACCTTGGCGGGGTCGATGATGCCCTTGGCGACCATATCGACATACTCTTCGTTCTGGGCGTCGAAGCCGAAGGTCTCGCTCTTGTTCTCGAGCACCTTGCCGACCACGATGGAGCCTTCGACGCCGGCGTTTTCCGCGATCTGACGGATCGGGGCTTCCAGCGCCTTCAGCACGATGTTGATGCCGGCCTGGACATCGGAGTTGTCGTTCTGGATGCGGCCGACCGCCTTCTTGGCGCGGAGCAGGGCAGTGCCGCCGCCGGGGACGATGCCCTCCTGCACAGCCGCCCGGGTGGCGTTGAGCGCGTCCTCGACGCGATCCTTCTTTTCCTTGACCTCGACCTCGGTCGCGCCGCCGACGCGGATCACCGCGACGCCGCCTGCGAGCTTGGCCAGACGCTCCTGCAGCTTCTCACGGTCGTAGTCCGAGGTGGTTTCCTCGATCTGTGCCTTGATCTGACCGACGCGGGCCTCGATGTCCTTCTTCTTGCCCGCGCCGTTGACGACGGTGGTGTTCTCCTTGTCGATCACCACTTTCTTGGCGCGGCCGAGCATGTTCACCGTGACGCTTTCGAGCTTCATGCCCAGTTCGTCGGAGATCAGCTGGCCGCCGGTCAGGACGGCAATGTCCTCCAGCATCGCCTTGCGGCGATCGCCGAAGCCCGGCGCCTTGACGGCCGCGACCTTGAGGCCGCCGCGCAGGCGGTTGACCACCAGCGTCGCCAGCGCTTCACCTTCGACGTCTTCCGCGACGATCAAAAGCGGCTTGCCCGATTGAACGACGGCTTCGAGCACCGGAAGCATCGCCTGAAGGCCGGACAGCTTCTTTTCGTGCAGCAGGATGTACACATCCTCGAGTTCGGCGGTCATCTTCTCGGCATTGGTGATGAAGTACGGCGACAGGTAGCCGCGATCGAACTTCATGCCCTCCACGATGTCGACGGTGGTCTCAAGCGACTTGTTTTCTTCGACGGTGATGACGCCCTCGTTGCCGACCTTCTGCATCGCCTGCGCGATCATCTTGCCGATAGCGGAATCGCCGTTCGACGAGATGGTGCCGACCTGTGCGACTTCGGCCGAGGAGGCGACCGGCTTGGCGCGCTTCTCGATATCCTTGACGACCGCCGCAACCGCGATGTCGATGCCACGCTTCAGATCCATCGGGTTCATGCCGGCCGCGACCGACTTGGCGCCCTCGCGCACGATGGCCTGCGCCAGCACGGTGGCGGTGGTGGTGCCGTCGCCCGCGAGATCGTTGGTCTTGGAAGCGACTTCGCGCACCATCTGCGCGCCCATGTTCTCGAACTTGTCCTCAAGCTCGATTTCCTTGGCGACGGTGACGCCGTCCTTGGTGATACGCGGTGCGCCGAAGCTCTTCTCGATGACGACGTTGCGGCCCTTCGGACCGAGCGTCACCTTGACGGCGTTGGCGAGGATATCGACGCCGCGCAGCATACGGTCGCGCGCGTCTCCGGAAAATTTGACGTCCTTGGCTGACATTTTGAGACTCCAAAAAAATCGACGTCATGGCTGGGCTCGTCCCGGCCATCCACGTCTGTCTATTGTGAAAGAAGGAAGACGTGGATCACCGGGACATCTGCGCGAAGACGCGCTTCGCGCTTTAGCCCGGTGATGACGGCTTCATCCGTGGATAATCAGGCGCGCTTAGTTCAGCACGCCCATGATGTCGGACTCCTTCATGATCAGGAGTTCCTCGCCGTCGAGCTTGATCTCGGTGCCGGACCACTTGCCGAACAGCACCTTGTCGCCGGTCTTGATGTCGATGGGAATCAGCTTGCCAGCTTCGTCGCGCCCGCCGGGACCGACAGCCACGACCTCACCCTGAGACGGCTTTTCCTTGGCGCTGTCGGGGATGATGATGCCGCCCTTGGTTTTTTCCTCGGCATCGATACGTTTGACCACAACACGGTCATGCAGTGGACGAAATTTGGCTTTAGCCATGACAGCTCCTCTGGGGTTCACTGGATTTGAATCGGCATCGAACGGAGCGCCTGCGCTGCGGATTTTTTTGACTCCGCTGGCGCGGTCGGTATCTTTGGCAATCTTGCTCCGGGAGTGCTAATTGCGGGTCGGGAAATATGGCTTGGCGGCGATCCTGTCAAGCAACCCCTTAAGGCCTTGGTGAGGCGCGTATAGGATAGTCGAAACCATGTTGTGGCGCCTGCGTAATTGAAGGGTAGATTGCTACGGCAATATTTTTGCGCTTGGCTGCACGGGGCGGCGGTCAGGATTCGGTCGGGGAACAGTTCGATGGTTAGATCATACGGCGGACGCGCGGCTTTTAATCTGGGAGTTGCGTCGGCCCTTTCAGTGTTCCTCGGAGCGTGCGGCTCGATAGGCTCGATCGGGCTGTCGCCTCAGCCCGCGCCTTCCCAGCCGGCAGTTGCGCCTGATATTCCGGCCACCATCCGCTCCGATGAGATCGTCGGGCGCTGGGGGCTCGCCTCCTATCAAAATCCGAACGACCGGGCGCGGACCGAGGCGGCGGCAAAATCCCAGTGCCGCAACCCCTACGTGATCGGCGCCGGCGCCCATGGCGGCGTGATCATGCATCTCGCCGACGAGGCCACGCCACAGGAACTGCGGCTGAAGGGCAGCCAGAGCGGCAAGAATTACATCGGACCGGAAGGACCCGCCGGCGGTGAGAAGGATCGCGAGATCGTCTCCTTCGATGGGCGCGTGCTGATTACCCGCTTCCTCGACCCGGATGCGGCGACCCGCTACGGCAACATGGTCTATGTCCGTTGCGCACCGAAGCGCTGAGCCGCCCGTCGTGAGTTCCGCTGGCAGAGTCCGGGTGTGATGCAGAAGCTGCGCGACCTCGTTTTCGGACCGGGCCGCGCCGTTCTCGTGCTTTCGCTGACGGAAATCCTCGCCTGGGGAATCCTGATCTATCCCCCTGTCCTGACCATGCCGCATGTGGCGGCTGACCACGGCTGGTCGCTGGCCTTCTGTATGGCCGGGTTTTCCATCGGGCTGATCGTATCGGGCGTTCTGTCACCGACGGCCTGCGGGCTGATCGACCGCCACGGCGGCAACATCGTGATGTCGCTGGGTGCGCTTGCCGGAGCGCTCGGGTTTGTTGGGCTCGTGTTCGCAAATAGCAAGGCGACGTACCTGCCGTGCTGGCTGCTGATCGGCGCCGCCATGTCGTCGACCCTGTACGATCCCGCCTTCACCACGCTGGCACGGATTTTCGGAACCTCGGCCCGGCGGCAGATCACGTTCGTGACTTTTGCCGGCGGATTTGCCTCCACCGTGGGATGGCCTGCGACGCATCTTCTGCTGGAACATTTTGGCTGGCGCGGCACGTTTCTCGCCTTTGCCGCGGTGCTCACGCTGGTGGTCGCGCCGCTCAATGCATTTGCGCTCCCGCGCGTGATTGCCGCGGCGCCGCCGCCTGCCGCCGACCATGAAACTCCGTCGCCGGAGGTTCTGGCCCGGCCGGAAGGATCGCTATTTCTTTTTCTCGCGGCCGCTTTCGCCGTTCACGCCTTCCTGCTGTCCGGGGTGACGTCGAATCTCCTGGCGATGTTGCAGCGAGACGGTCTCGACGCCGCCACCGTGGTGACGATCGGGGCCATGTTCGGTCCGGCGCAGGTTGCCGCGCGGCTGACCGACTTTCTGTTCTCAAGCCGGACACACCCGCTTTGGATCGCCCGCGGCGCGGTCGCGCTAATGGCCACCGCGTTTATCGTTCTGGCATTTGTCGGGCCGACGTTTGCGGTGGCGGCGTTGTTCGCCATCGCGTTCGGCGCGGCGAACGGCGTCATGACCATTGCGCGGGGTGCTTTGCCGCTGGTGATGTTTGGGTCGGTCGGCTACGGCCGGGTGATCGGCCGTATCGCGCGTCCGGCATTATTCGTGCAGGCGCTCGCGCCGTTCGTGGTGGCGTCCGCCGCCGAACGGCTGTCAGACCGGACGGTGCTGGAGTTCGGCGCAGTCGGCGCGCTGTTGGCGCTCGGCTGCTTTCTGGCCATCCGGCCGCCGCGCGCCGTAGCGCGGTCGACCTAACCGCTGCATTAATTGAACAGCGCGTCGATATCGTCCTGCGAGGCGTGGCCCGCGTCGCCGTCGAGCTTGGGGCCGTTCAGCAGCTTGGCATCGCCCACGCGGTCGTCAACGATCGGCGGAGCGTGCGCCCTGATGGCATCGACGCCGCCCCAGATGTCCATCATGACGTTGATGTGATGCTCGATGAATTTCATCGTATTCATCACCTTGCTGATGCGCTGGCCGGTGAGATCCTGAAAATTGCAGGCCTCGAAGATCGAAATGACGCGTTCCTGAATCTCTTCGCTCAGCAACCGCATCTGGTCCGGCGACGTCACCTTCGATATTGCGCTCGCCGATTGATCGATGGCCTCGGCGGCTTCCAGGATCTGTTGCGTTGCGTGTTCGGTGCCTCCGACCACGGCGCCGAGTTCGCCGGTGACCTTCGCCATCTCGTCGCCGTTGAAGCTCTTGCCGTGCAGCACCGCGATTTCCTGCTTGGTGCGGTTGATTGCATCATAGATCAGGTCGAGTTCGATCTTGAGCTTTTCACACTGCTCAATCTGCGCGCGGTAGGTCTGCAGCAACGCCTGGGCGTCGGCAACCTCGCGATTGGTCGATTCGATCTCTGCTGCGACCGCATCCGCCGAACCATTGCGGTGCGGCGCTCCCATCTGGTCGCGGATCGCCCGTAGCTCCGCCATGATTTCACGATGCATCGGCATCGGTGCCGCGTCGTCATCGCCGGCTGTCATGATCGGCGTTCCGCCGTTGTAAATTTCTTCGATGCGAAAGCGCTTGCGGTGAACAGGCATCAGACCCCCCAACTTCTACTCAATGCGTTTTATACCGGCGTGTTTTAACGCCGGGTTCACGTCGGAACTGCGCTTCATGAATTTGCCGCGCCTTGCATACCAACGATTAACCATGCCGCGCGCCTGTTCATTTAAAATAAACGCTACCGGAAAGAACAGGACCGTGTTGACGATGTGGTGAATCGAAATGCCGGTTTTGTTTACCAAACCGATGCGGTTTTGATTTTAATTCGCTCGTGTGCAAACGCGCTATCGGGCGCGCCCACGACGAAACAGTGCAGAGTACGTCGATGTTCAGAAACATATCCTTCGCGCTCCTCGCGGGCGTGTCGCTTCTCGGCCTTGGAATAGAGCAAGCCGTTGCGAGAGAGCCGCAAGCGAGCTTCTTCACCGAACCGGCGGTGGTTTACGCCGATCAATCCACGCCACGGCCTGCTCCGCAGCCCGTGCCGCAACGCGTCGCTTACGGCGAACGGTCCAACATGGGCGGTGGATTTATCGAATTCCTGTTCAGCGACGGTCAGCAGGGATCGCGGTACCAGCAGCAGCCTTATGATCAGCGTCCGATTTATGCGCCGCAGCCGCAATCGATGCAGCCGCAGCAGGTGCTGCGGGAGCAGGATGCGAGCGAGGCCGGACATCCCGCGTTCGATCCGAAATTCGAAAAGCAGATGGTCGACTACCGCGGCAAGGAATCCACGGGCACCATCGTGATCGATACGTCGAGCAAGTTCCTTTATCTTGTGCAGGGCGACGGCAAGGCGCTGCGCTACGGCGTCGGTGTGGGCAAGCCCGGCTTCTTGTGGGCCGGTATCAAGACGGTTACGGCGAAAAAGGAATGGCCGGATTGGACGCCGCCGAAAGAGATGCTGCAACGCCGCCCCGATTTGCCGCGCCACATGGAAGGCGGTCCGCAAAATCCGCTGGGTGCGCGCGCCATGTATCTCGGTTCGTCGCTCTATCGCATTCACGGCTCCAACGAACCATGGACGATCGGCACCAACGTCTCATCCGGCTGCATCCGGATGCGCAATCAGGACGTGATCGATCTCTATGGCCGGGTTCATGTCGGCGCCAAGGTGGTTGTGATCTGATCGCAGAAAACACTTCCTGAAGCAGAAACGGCCGCCCGATCGGGCGGCCGTTTTGCTTTCGCATGATGGTGAGGGTCTCAGGCGTTATCGCTGTCGCCGTCATCGGAATCCATATCCATCTCGTCGTCGTCATCCTGATCTTGATCCTGGTCCTGGTCGGCATCCGCCTGCGCCTGATCATATTGTCCGGTATGTTGCGAGCCGACATCGTTTACGCCGGCATCGCGTGCAAGACTGCTGTTGGATTGATCGCCACCCCCCCACGGGCTGCGCATGCCGCCGAGACCGCCGGAGTCGCCGAAGCTGCTGGCGTGGCCGCCGCCGCCCATCATGGAGCGGATGCTGCTCAACAGCAGTCCCCCGCCCACGGCGCCCGCGGCTGCCGCTGCCGCTGTTCCCAGAAACGAGCCACCGCCACCTGCCTGCGGTTGCGGCGCGCCGTAGGGCTGACCGGTAGGTGCTTGGTCGTAGCGGCCCTGATCGTAACGGCCGGGCGTGTCGGCTTGCTGCAACGCCTGACCGGTGTTCCAGGCCGGCCGGCCCGTCGGCATCGGAGGCGGCTGCACGTTAGGGACCGAGCCGCGCTGCGGGGGCTTGCCAAACACGGTATCACGCATGGAATCGAGGAATCCGCCTGAGGCAGCCTGATCGCTGGGCTCGCCGGCCTCCAGTTGCTGGATGCGGTCGTGAGCGCGCTTCAAGGCTTCATCCTGCACCAGAACTGTCTGGACCAGTGTGTAAAGCGCATTGGGCGCGCGCCGCTGGCCATCGGCGATGACAGCGCCAGCGTCAGGATCGCGCGGCGCGGTTTCGACGCTGGCGAGGCGGGTGAAGAGGTCGTCTACCAACTGGCGTTCTTGCGGCGTCATCGCGCTCTCCCATGACCAATAAGATGGCGGATGGGATGTAGGCGCGCTTTGTGTCGCAAGTAGTGCTGCGGCGAATTAAATTTCTGTATGCGGCAAAATGGCGGACGGACTTTTGGCGGGTCAGCTCAATGTAACTTTATTCGCCGCCAACATGTCCCCAAAACCGTCGCTCGCCAGAAACGCGTATTCCCGCTCGCGCTGGTCGGTGAGGGGATCGAGCGCGATCAGGATGTCGTCGACAAAGCCGGGATGACACATGATCAGGCCGCCGTCCGGCGAGCCGTCGAGAAAGCCCTGCATCAGGTCGGCGAATTCAGAGGCGCGGGTGAAATCATAGGCGCCGGCGAATCCCGGATTGAATCGAATGCCGTCACGCGCGGCGCGGCGGCGAAACCCTGAACTCAGGATGTCCAGCAGCAGCGCTTTCGGCATGCCGACCCGCTGCGCCAAGGGCTGGCGGCGGCCGCACTGGCGAACCCAGGCATTGGGCGCGGCTTCCTTGACCGCTGATAGGAAGGCGTCGCGCACCTGCGGAAATATCTGCACATGCTGGTGGCCGTCGACATAGTCGGGCGTGCGGCCAACCCGTTCCGTGAACGCCGCGATTTGCGCTTTCAACTCGTCATGGATGATTTCGGGATCGAGTCGTCGCAGCAGGCTGGCGCGCAGCATTTTTGCCAAAGGCAGAAACAGGCCGCCCTCAAGCGGGCGATAGTGCATGGTGAGTGGATGAAACGGCGCGGTCAGGGTCGCGTGCAGACCGATGGCGCAATGTGGATTGCGGCCGGCCGCGGTCTTCAGCGCGTCGATGTCATCACGCCCGGCCGCGGGTCCGATCACCATTACCGATGTCGCATTGATGCGCTCGCGTTCGATGAGATCGCAGATCGCCCGGTTGACGCCCGGACTAATGCCGTAATCGTCCGCACACAGCCGGATCCGGCGTTGCGAGTCGTTGCCGCTCATTCGGCGGCGGTCCGGTGCGGGTCGCCGGCAACCGGCTCGCTCTCTGCCTGCTTCACACTATGCTCGGCGACGAAATAAATCGGCCGCGCCTTTAGTTCCGAGAGAATCTTGCCGATGTATTCGCCAACAATGCCGATCATCAGAAGTTGCACGCCGCCGATTGTCATCAGGCCGACCACCAGCGACGGATAGCCCGGAACGCTCTCGCCCCTGATCCAGGTCTCCCAGAGAATAGAGAGCCCGAACAGGAAGGCCGCGAAGGCCAGCAACAACCCAAGCAGGCTGGCCAGCCGCAGCGGCGCCACCGAAAACGACGTCAGGCCTTCGATCGAGAGACCGAGCAGCCGTGCCGCATTGAACGTGGTGATGCCGTGGGCGCGAGGCTCGGGCTCGTAGTCGACGCGAATCTGCCGGAAGCCGATCCAGCTCGCGAGGCCCTTGAAGAAGCGGTTGCGCTCGGGCAACTGGCGCAAGGCGCTTGCGGCACGAGGCGACAACAGGCGGAAGTCGCCGGCGTCTTCGGGAATCCGTTGCCGCGCACCCCAGTTGATCATCGCGTAGAAGCCGTGCACGGCGATACGCCGCAGCACCGATTCGTTCGCGCGATGTGCCTTCGCCGTGTAGATGACGTCGTAGCCGCCCGTGATCCAGTAATCGACCAGCCTTTCCACCAGATCGGGGGAATGCTGACCGTCACCGTCCATGAACAGCAGCGCGCCGCGCCGCGCATGATCCAGTCCCGCCATCAAGGCGGCTTCCTTGCCGAAGTTGCGCGACAGCGAGACCACCTGCACATCCAGCGCGGTGGCCGGCAGAGCGCGGGCGAGGCTTAGCGTGCTGTCCGTGCTGCCGTCGTCAACGTAAACGACTTCGCATGTCAGGCCGAAACGCTGCCTGAGGTTTGCCGCAAGAGTAGCAAGGCGTTCATGCAGCCGCTCCAGGCCGGCGGCTTCGTTGTAAACGGGAACGATGATCGACAGGCCTTGCGCCGCGGCGGAGGCCGCAGCGACAGTCGGACCAGGAAGCGGAGGTGTCGTCGTCATCGTCGGTTCCGGCGCGGTCAATTTCGATCTGCTTCATATGGTAGTGAGTGCGGCCGATCGCTTCAACGGTCGCCATGCATGCTCTATGGCTGCAAAAACGCTTCCAGCTTCGCAAATAGCGGGTTTTCGCGATCCAGCACGTAGTCGAGCGAGGCAATCGATACGGTGTCCGCACCGTGCTGACGCAGAAAACTGCCGAGCGCATAGAGCTGAGCCGGTGGGCAGTGCAGCGTGATCATCCCTGAGGAGGTGGGCCCGCCGAACGGCGAGACCACGCCGAAGCGATCGTGCGCCTCAGTCAGCAGCGCCGCATCGCACCCGGCGAAGCGGGTGCGCACCTCGCGGAATTTGCTGGCGCGGGCTCGCGCGGCGATGTGATCGAGAATAATCCGGGCAGTCTCGCGCGCGTCGTTCGACCAGTCGGCATCGCGCGACGCGACCAGGTTAGCTTGACTGCGCAGGATGATGCCGTCGTCCAGCACCTTGAGGCCATTCGCGGCGAGCGTTGCGCCGGTCGTGGTGATATCGACGATCATCTCGGCGGTGCCGACCGCGGGCGCGCCTTCGGTGGCGCCAGCGCTTTCGACAATGCGGTAGTCCACCACGCCATGTGAGGCGAAGAAGGCGCGGGTCAGGTTGATGTATTTGGTCGCGACTCGCATGCGGCGGTTATGCTGCGCGCGAAATCCGGTGGTCACGTCGTCGAGATCGGCCATGGTGCGCACGTCGATCCAGGACTGCGGCACGGCGACCACGACATTGGCGCTGCCGAAACCGAGGCCGTCGATCAGCGCCACGCGTTTGTCCGCATCGACAATGCTTTCACGGATCAGATCTTCGCCGGTCACACCGAGATGCACCATGCCGCGTGCGAGTTGCGAGGCGATCTCGCTTGCCGAGAGATAAGCGATCTCGACATTGTCGAGTTCGGCGATGGTGCCGCGATAATCGCGGATGCCGCGCGGCTTCGCGAGTGTCAGTCCGGCGCGGGCGAAAAACGCTTCCGCGTTTTCCTGCAACCGGCCTTTCGATGGCACGGCCAGAACGAAGGGTGTCGTCATGACGCGCTCCCGGTGGTCCGGCTCGCGGATGCATTGCCCGCGACCTGCGTCAGCGCCTCGATCCAGATTGAGAAGCCGACCGCGGGTATGGGCGTGCGCGCACCAAGTTGCGTCATCAGACTATCGTAACGGCCGCCCGCCACGAGCGGCTCGTCGCCGTTGCCCTTGCGGTGCAGTTCGAATTCAAAGCCGGTATAGTAGTCGACGCCACGGCCGAACGACGTCGCAAAGCCGATGTTGCCGGTTGCGATCCCACGAGCGGCCATGAATCCAATGCGGCTTTCGAACTGGTCGATGGCCACGTGGATATCGAGATTGGCGTCGGAAGCCAGTGCGCGCAACTGGCCAAGCGCCTCGTCGGGATCGCCCGATATCGCGAGAAACCGCTTGATGATCGTCAGTGCGTCGCGCGGCAACGCGCCGCTCTTGAGCGTGGATTGTTCGAGAAACCGGTCTGCGATCTCGGCAACCGTGCGGCCGCCGACATTGGTTGAGCCCGCGATCGACATCATGTCGGTCACCAGCGCCAGCGCCGCCTTGCGATCGGAGCCCGCAAGCGCCGCCAGAACGCCTTCGTATTCATTGTGACCGGGACCTGTCGCAAGCGTCAGGCGCTCGATGTCCTGCGCCAGATTGATCTTGCGATTGAAATCCTTGATCAGGCGCCGCCGCCAGACCGGATAAAGGTCGAGCGCATCGATCAGTGCGATGAACAGCGCCACGTCGCCGGTCCGGATGTCCACATCGGTGACACCGAACGCCGCGGTAGCTTCAAGGCCGAGCGCGAGCATCTCGGCGTCGGCCGCGGCGCGGTCCTGCCGTCCGAACGATTCGATCCCGGCTTGGAGAAATTCGCTCGAGCGGCCGCCGCGATAACGGAACACCGGACCGAGATAGCAAAATCCGGTCGGCTGACCGGCCCTGCTGGAGGCCAGATAGTCGCGCGCCACGGGGATGGTCAGGTCCGGGCGCAGACAAAGCTCTTCGCCGCCCGCATCCGACGTCAGGTAGAGACTCTTGCGGATGTCCTCGCCCGACAGGTCCAAAAACGGCTCGGCTGGTTGAAGGATCGCAGGCTCGGCTTTGATGTAGCCGGCCTGTGCGAATGACAGCAGCAGTCCTTCCGCCCAGGCGGCGGATCGGTTCGCAGGATTTCGGCCGCCAGGATTTTCCGGGCTCTGGTTCATATCGAAGTCCATGGATTCCAAGGCGTTTTCAGTCGATTTCGGGCAAGCCCTTAGCATGACCGTTTGACAGTTTCGACCATGATCGGGGAAGTGGCTTAACGGCTTGCCGAAATTACAACCTAGACGTGTTATTAAGGCGTCGTCCAGTCGCCCATGACGGTCTGGACTAGCGCGAGGACGGCGACTGCGGCGGTGTCGGAGCGCAGGATTCTCGGCCCAAGCGACAGGCGCAGAATTCCGGGCTGGCCGAGCAGGTTTGCGCGCTCGTCCTCGGCAAAGCCGCCTTCAGGACCGACCAGAACATCGATGCCGTTTGGGGAAACGTCGCGGACGCGCTCAAGCGTTGCCGCCGGATTTGCCGTTTCCGTGGCCTCGTCACAAAAAACCAGCAGGCGCTGTGGGTCGCGCCGGGTCAGCCAGCGATCCAGCGGAACTGGCTCCTCCACGGTGGCGATGCTCAGGATGCCGCATTGCTCTGCGGCCTCGACAACGTTGGCGCGCATCCGTTCGCTGTTGACGCGGGTCACCTGCGTAAACCGGGTCAGAACCGGTTGCAGCGAGGCCACCCCCATCTCGACCGCCTTCTGAACCATGTAATCGAGCCGGGCGTGTTTCAGCGGCGCGAAGACGTAATGCAGGTCGGGCAGGCGGTCCTGCGTCCTGTTCGCAGTGATGAGTTCGAGGTGCTCCGGGCGCTTGCGGCCGGCGATCGCGGCCCGCCACTCGCCGTCGCGTCCATTGAAAATCAGAACGTGCGCCCCGGAGCCGAGACGCAGGACATTGCCGAGATAGTTGCTTTGGTTGCGGTCGAGCGGAACCTGACCGCCGGCCGCCAGCGGAGCGTCGACGTACAGCCGGGGGCTGCGAAAGTCCGTGTCAGGCATGATGGAAGTCCTTCGAGAGCCGCTTTCTAGACCAACACAATTGCCAGCGCGATGATTAACCGTCGTGCTGATCGCCACAACCAAGCTCGAAGCGATCGCCGAAAATCTGCCCTGAAATCATAGACTTCCGCGCCTCTTGATATAACTATCCCTGCGCTGGCGGAGAATGCGCGGCATCATTCGTGTGTTCCGGCGCGGCCATGCGTCGCGCTCTTGCCAAATTCATCGGGTTGTTAAGAACAGGCAGGAATCGTAAAAAGCGCCGAATTGCCGAATTATTGAAAGCCCTTCGTGCGAAGGACTTCGGGGACTTAGACCCTGCCGGAGGAATGCCTGTGATCGTCCGACACTTGATCGTTCCGCTGACGCTCGCGGTATTCGCGATCAGCGCGACTGAAGCGCTTAGCCAGACACCGTTTCCGGCGCCGCTGCCCAACGGCACAGCAGGAACGGCCAACGATCCAGCGTTTCCACCAGTGAGGGGCTCGGTTGGTACTCCCAATGATCCGGCCTTTCCACCGGTGAATGGTGGACCCGCGCGAAGTGCCGCTAGTCCGCGCAGCGATCCTGCATTTCCGCCCGTAAATGGTGCGGCGCCAGCTACCACCGCATTTCCGTCAGGCGGCGCGGCTCCGGTGTTGGGAGGCGGATTTGGCGCACCTCCTCCGCAGCAAGCGGGTCCTCCTCCCGGCGGCGAGGAATGCATGAAGGAGTTTGTCCCGCTACGTGAAGCTGCCGAGAAGCGTGGCAAGATGATTCAAGCAGCCAGCGCCCGCCATGCGCCGCCAGACGAAGCCTGCAAGCTGATCGGAAACTATTCGCAGGCCGAAAGCAAAATGGTCAAATTTATCGATACCCATTCCAAGAAGTGCGGGATTCCCGATAATGTCGGGCAGCAGATGCGAACCAGCCACAAGGCGACCGAGAACATGCTTCAGAAGGTCTGCGACGTGGCCAAGCAGGCAAAAAATCGTGGCCCGGTCGGCCCAAGCCTGAGCGATGTCCTTGGGTCGGGCGGTGCGCCGGAGGCAACCGCAACGAAGAAGGGCGGCAGCACGTTCGACACCTTGAGCGGCAACGTCCTGACCCGATGACGAGCGTTCGATGAGCGATGCGACCACTCGCGTCGCGGATTCGGCCGACAATTGGGTCGATAGCCGCGCGCCGCTGTGGTCACGGCCCTATCTCAGATTGTCCCGGCTCGATCGGCCGATCGGATCGTGGCTGCTGCTGATGCCATGCTGGTGGTCTGCGGCGCTGGCCGCGGGTGTCGCACGCGACGTCAGCCGGCTTCCCCTGATCGTTGTGTTGTTTTTCGTCGGCGCTTTTGCGATGCGCGGCGCGGGCTGCACCTGGAACGACATCACTGACCGCGATCTCGACGGGCGTGTCGAGCGGACGCGGTCGCGGCCGATTCCGGCGGGGCAGGTCAGCGTGACGCAGGCCGCGGCGTTTTTGGTGGTGCAGGCACTGGCCGGGTTTGTGGTGCTGCTGCAATTCAACCGCTTCGCGATTGCCACCGGCATCGCGTCGCTCGCTATCGTCGCGGTCTATCCCTTCATGAAGCGGATCACCTATTGGCCGCAGGTCGTGCTCGGCCTCGCTTTTTCATGGGGCGCGCTGATGGGCTTTGCGGTCATGTTTGGCCACATCGATGCGACTGCGCTGGTGCTCTATGCCGGTTCGATCGCATGGGTGATCGGCTACGACACCATCTATGCGCATCAGGATACGGAAGACGATGCGCTGATCGGAATCAAGTCGACCGCGCTGCTGTTCGGCGAGCGTACTCGGCTGGCGCTCGCGATCTTCTATGGGCTCGCCGTCGTTCTTATCGGCGTTGCACTGCGGCTGGCTGGCGCACATTTGCCGGCGTGGATCGGCCTTGGGGTATTTGCCGCGCATCTCGTCTGGCAAATCGTTCGGATCGAGATCGGAGATCCCGGCCTCTGCCTGAAGATATTCAAATCCAACCGCGACGCCGGACTGGTGCTGTTCGCAGGGTTGGTCGTAGACGCGCTGCTGCGTGCGGCGGCTTAACTGCGCGCGATAATTTCGCGCTCGCCCCGATAGCTAGCCGCGGGATTGAGCAGGCCGCCGCTGCGCCGGCGCACCAGGAATTTCGGACGGCGTCCGTGGATCGCGTTGCGCCGTCGCCGGCGCGGCGCCGGATCGCGCTTGTCGTCGGCGAGTTGCGGAAGCGCGAATATCTCGCTCCAGGTTTGCCACGCGGTGGCGAGTTCAGCGGCATCCTCGGTCACGAGAAGCGGAATGGCGAGCGAGGGATCGCGGTGAAGCAGGACGAGCGTTCGCCCCTCCGCGGTATCGCGCACCGCGACGCCGATGAATTCGCTGACGCGCACGTTGATCGCCATCCGCATGCCATGCACGGCACGCCGCAGGATCACTCGTTCGCGATGAAGTTCGATCTGCCTCACGCCGCCGTCGGCGCGGCTGTCGCACGCGGCGAAGCTGACTGGTAGTGAGAGGGGGTCGAGCCGCAACGCGCAGCTCGACCCAGCGGGATTGATCCCGCCTGTTGTTGTTTGACGCCTCACGGCTTTTGATCTCCCCGCCGGAATTATGTTCCCGGTCGATGGGTGAGAGCATGCCAGAGCGCGCACCGGATTCGCTTAAAAAGGCTGGTTAATCGAAGGTACCTTGGCCGCCATTCGTGCTCATGATTGACAGACCGTTGGCCGACATGATTGACGGGACCTTGCGCGGGTGCGGAAAATCTTCGGTTTCGGCATCATTGAATGCTTGAAGTCCGCGTAAAATAAGCACATCTCATGATGTGACCGCTCGCGTGCAGGTCTTGCTCGAATCCCCGGGATTTTGTTCGTGATCTCTTCACCAAACTCATCATCGCAGCTTTCGCCCAAATCCGCAGCTTCAGAACTTCTCGATCAAACCGCGCTCAGCACGCTCGCAGAGCGGCTGGTCGAGGCCGCAAAGCGCGCAGGCGCCGACGCGGCCGACGCGGTTGCCGTCCGTGGCGTCTCGCAGGGCGTCGAGGTCCGCGATGGCCGCGTCGAAGAATCCGAACGATCGGAAGGTGACGACGTCGGTCTGCGTGTGTTTGTCGGACGACGGCAAGCTGTCGTCTCGACCAACGATGTCGGCGGCGACAGCGTTGCGAAGCTGGCGGAGCGCGCGGTTGCGATGGCACGCGTTGCACCTGACGATCAATATGTCGGTCTTGCCGATCCGTCGTTGCTGGCGCGCAATTTCCCCGATCTCGATCTGCTCGATCCGGTCACGCCGTCGACGGCCGAGCTCGAACGCCGCGCGGTCGAAGCCGAAGCGGCGGGAATGGCAGTGAAGGGTGTGACGAAATCCGGCGGCGCATCGGCGTCGGCCGGTATCGGCGGCATGGTGCTGGTGACCAGCACGGGTTTTCACGGCTCCTATTTGCGGTCGAGTCAGAGCATTTCGATGATGGCAATCGTCGGAGACGGCACCGGTATGGAACGCGATTACGATTTCACCTCCGCGCTTCACGCCTCCGATCTGGCGTCGGCGGCGAGCGTCGGCCGCAGCGCGGGCGAACGCACGGTGGCGCGCGCCAATCCGCGCAAGGTCGCCACCTGCAAGGTGCCGGTGGTGTATGATCCCCGCGTCGCGGGGTCGCTGGTGGGTCACGTCGTCGGTGCGGCGAATGGCGCGTCGATCGCGCGCAAGACGAGCTTTTTGAAGGATCGCCTCGGCCAGCAATTGTTCGCGAACGGAATTCGGATCATCGACGACCCGCTCCGGGTGCGCGGGTTGCGCTCGCAATCCTTTGATGCAGAGGGCGTCGCCGTCAAGAAGCTGGCAGTGATCGACGACGGAGTTCTGACCTCCTGGCTGCTGGATTCGGCGACCGCGCGCGAACTCGGAATGACGACGACCGGCCATGCTCATCGCGGCGTTTCATCGTCGCCTTCGCCGGGATCGTACAATCTGCATCTTGAAGCGGGACATGTAAGCCCTGCCGAACTGATCTCCGATATCAAGCAAGGCTTTTACGTGACCGACCTGATCGGTTCGGGCGTCAACGGCGTGACCGGCGATTACAGCCGAGGCGCCTCGGGCTTCTGGATCGAAAACGGCGAGATCACTTATGCGGTCAGCGAGATCACCATCGCTGGCCATTTGATCGAGATGTTCAAATCACTGACGCCCGCAAACGATCTGACATTCCGTTACGCCACCAACGCACCGACCGTGCGCATCGAAGGGTTGACGATTGGCGGACGCTAACGCCAGCACTGAAATTTCAGCGCGTGACAGCGCGTTGCTGATCGAGACGGTTCGGGACGCTGGAGCACTGGCGCTGTCGATGTTCCGTACCGAGCTGCGGAACTGGACCAAGGGCGCATCGTCTCCGGTGTCGGAGGCGGACATCGCCGTCAACGATCTCATCGAAAGCAGGCTCCGGTCGGCGACGCCGGACTATGGCTGGCTGTCCGAGGAAAGCGACGACGATCCCTCGCGGCTCGGAAAGCGGCTGACCTGGATCGTCGATCCGATCGACGGCACGCGCGCCTATCTCGCCGGCCGCGATGACTGGTGCGTCAGCGTCGCGCTGGTCGAGGATGCTTCGCCGCTGCTCGCGGCGGTCTTCGCGCCGGTCACGGACGAGTTCTTCTTTGCTGCGCGCGGGCAGGGCGCGTCATGCAACAATGTATCCGTTTGCGCGAGCACCGGCGACACACTTGATTTTTCCAGGATCGCGGGTCCGAAGCCGCTCGTGGAAAGGCTCGACCGGTCGCGTAGTGAGGTCGTCCTTTATCCCAGGATCGGTTCGCTGGCGTTGCGGCTTTGCCGCGTGGCGGATGGCCGGATTGATGCGGCCTTTGCTGGTGGCCAGAGCCGCGACTGGGATCTCGCCGCTGCCGATTTGATCGTGCATGAGGCGAATGGTAGAATGACCTCGCTTGAGGGCGAGGCGATTCTTTACAATCGCGCCGAGGTGACGCACGGCGTGCTGGTCGCGGCAGGGCACGATCGCCACGCGCGTATTGTCACGCATTTTCAGAAGCATCCGCTGCCGTAAGGCCAACGACCGACTTTCGTGGTATTTGCTTGGCGGCCGGCAACATCGTAGGACAACGTGCCATGCCAGACAGTGCGCCCCAGCAATTGCTCCATCTCGTGATAGGGGGCGAACTCACCGACCTTGAACACACGACCTTCAAGGATCTCGACAAGGTCGAGATTGTTGGCCTGTATCCGAACTACGCATTGGCTTATGCGGCCTGGCGGGCGAAGGCGCAGCAGACGGTTGATAACGCCCACATGCGGTATTTCGTCGTGCATCTCCATCGGCTGCTGGACCCGAGTCAAGATACGAAGCCTGCCCATTGAAAAAACTGTTTCGCAATTTGCTGCGTGCCAACTGGTTTCAGCAGTTCGCCGGGCTTCTGGCTGCGGGTTTTCTCCGGCTGGTTTGGCTGACCAACAAGTTCAGCTATGATCCCGTGGATGTTTACGACATTGTCGAGCCGCAGATGCCGGTTATCCTCGCGTTCTGGCACGGACAGCATTTCATGACACCGTTCATCAAACGGGCCGGCCACCGCGGCAAGGTTCTGATCTCGCGCCATCGCGATGGCGAGTTCAATGCGCTGGCAGCGGAGCGGCTCGGCATCGGCACCGTGCGCGGTTCCGGCGACCATGGCTCTGCGTTCCATCGCAAGGGCGGCGTCGGCGCATTCAAGGAAATGGTGCGGGCGCTCGCAGAGAACTACAATATGGCTCTGACCGCCGATGTGCCGAAACGCTCGCGCGTCGCGGGTCTTGGCATCATCATGCTGGCGCGAGAATCAGGACGGCCGATCATGCCGTTTGCGATGGCGACCAGCCGCTTCATCCGTTTGAAAAACTGGGACCGCACCACGATCAGCCTGCCGTTCGGACGCGGCGCATTGGTCGGCGGCGAACCGATCTCGGTTCCGTCCGACGCCGATGCGGACATGATGGAGACATTACGGGCACGGCTTGAGGCAACGCTGAATGACGCCACGCGACGCGCTTATGCCCAGGTCGGCCGGCCCGAAGTCGAGGCAGGTCATGCCTAGTACCGCCGGTTTGAAATTCCTGCATCGGTTGCAGCGGGTTCGTCTTCAGGAATTTCAAATCGAAAGCGGTACCGGAATCATAGAGTTGCTAGTACCCTTTGCTTTCCGAAGTTCGTTAAGGCGGGTGCTGTGATGTCTCACGAACTTCGGAAAGCGGGTACTGGTCCGTTGCCGGTGACGCTGCGTCTCTATCGCAGACTGTCCGCCGCTGCCGCACCGCTGACACCGGCTCTTTTCAAGCGGCGACTCGGGCAGGGCAAGGAAGATCCGGCGCGCATCGACGAACGGCGGGGGATCACGCGGCATGCCCGTCCCTCCGGCCCACTGGTCTGGATCCATGGCGCGAGTGTCGGCGAAGTACTGGCGGCGGCCGCGCTGATCGAACGGCTACGGGCGTTGAACATCCGCATTCTGCTCACCTCGGGCACGGTGACTTCGGCGGCCGTCGTCGCCAAGCGATTCCCGCCGGATATCATTCATCAATACCTGCCCTACGACTCCCCACGCTTCGTGGCGCGTTTTCTCAATTACTGGCAGCCAAGTCTCGCGCTCTTCATCGAATCGGATCTGTGGCCCAATCTGATTCTGGCGGGTGCGGCGCGCCGTCTGCCGATGGTACTCATCAACGGACGGATGTCGCATCGTTCGTTCCCGCGCTGGCGCAGGGTGTCAGGAACGATCGCGGCGCTGCTTGGACGGTTCGATATCTGCCTCGTGCAGTCCGAGGTCGATGCGGAACGGTTTTCCGCGCTCGGAAGCCGCAACGTCGTCATCACCGGCAACCTCAAGCTCGACGTGCAGGCGCCGCCGGCCGACGACGCCAGGCTGGAGCGTCTGATGTCTCTGACCCGCGGCCGTCCGGTAGTGGTGGCGGCCTCAACCCATCCGGGCGAGGAGGAGATGCTGGTCGATGCGCATCGGGCGCTGGCGGGTTACTTCCCGTCGCTGCTGACGGTGATCGTTCCGCGCCATCCCAATCGGGGCGAAGCCATCGCCCGCATGATCGCGGCATCCGGCGCGCAGGTTGCGCTGCGATCGCTGGAGGAATTGCCGACGGCGAAGACGGATATTTATATCGCCGACACCATGGGCGAACTGGGGTTGTTCTATCGGCTCGCACCGATCGTCTTCATGGGTGGTTCGCTGGTGCCGCACGGCGGCCAGAATCCGATCGAGGCGATCAAGCTGAATGCGGCCATCGTGCACGGGCCTCATGTCTTCAATTTCACCGATGTTTATGACGCACTCGACGGCGCGGGCGGTGCGCGTCTGGCCGGCGACGGCGAGGCGCTGGTGAAGCATCTGGGCCATCTGCTGAACGATTCCGCTGCGCGCCAGGCGTCGGTGGCCGCCGGGGTTCAGGTCGTGGACCGGCTTGGCGGTGCACTGGATCGGACACTGGCCGCGCTCGAGCCGTATCTTCTGCAATTGCGGCTCGAGATGGGAGCGGCCGATGCGTGAGCCGGCCTTCTGGAACCGGCCGTCATCGCTGCCCTCGCGGTTGCTCACCCCCTTTGGCGCACTTTACGGTGCGATTGTCGCGCGACGCATGGTGCAGCCGGGCATGCGTGCCGGGGTGCCCGTGCTTTGCGTCGGAAATTATCATGTCGGCGGTGCCGGCAAGACGCCGACCGTTCTGGCATTGGCCGGAATTCTTCGCGCGGCCGGTGAAACTCCGGCGGTGCTCAGCCGCGGCTACGGCGGCCGATTGAACGGTCCGGTGCGCGTCGACCCAGCGCAGCACATGGCCGTTGATGTCGGCGACGAGCCGTTGATGATGGCGCGAGAAGTCCCTGTAATCGTGTCGCGGCAGCGGGCGGCGGGAATTGCCCCGATCCGCGCAATGGGCGCCAGCCTGATCCTGATGGACGACGGCTTTCAGAATCCGGCCATTGCGAAAGACATTTCGCTGATCGTGATCGACGGCGATCGCGGTGTGGGCAATGGGCGTGTCTTTCCGGCGGGGCCGTTGCGCGCGCCACTGTCGCCGCAGCTCGCCCGTACCGATGCGCTTGTGATTATCGGCAACGGAGCTGCCGCGGACGACATCGCCGCGCGCGTTCGGGCGCAAGGAGGTCCTGTGTTGCGGGCGCAACTCAGGCCGAATGAAATCTCGGTTGTCGCCCTGCACGGCAAGCGGGTCCTGGCCTTTGCCGGCATCGGCGATCCCCAGCGATTTTTCAGGACGCTGCGCGCCTGCGGCATCGACGTGGTTGCGGAACGCGCGTTCGCCGATCATCACCCGTTTTCGCACGGCGACGTCGCAGCGCTACAGACCGCCGCCCAACGGGATGGTCTTACGCTGGTGACGACGGAAAAGGATCTGGCCCGGCTCCGCAATACCGAAACGTTCGCGACGTTCGCGCAGGCTGTCGTGCCGTTCGCCGTCACGCTTGTGTTCGACGACGAACCGATGCTGCGGTTGTTCCTGACGGATCGGATCGGACGGACCCGGCGATAAAGGTCTAATCCGGCGTTTTCAGCGCGCCGGGATAGTGCCGCTGCAACACCGCGGTCGGCAGGGCATAAGCCTCCTGCAAATCGACACTCCAGTATTTCAACTCGTCGAGCGGAATGCGGGCATCGG
>JBEPUM010000015.1:0-33825 GCA_041691515.1 Pseudomonadota bacterium
CGCTTGGTGACGAAGTTGTAGATGCCGCCCTTGCCCTCGGAATTGCCGGGGTACCAGTTCTGCACCGTCGAATACTTGATCTCGGCATCGTCAAGCGTGACCAGTTCGACCACGGCGGCGTGCAACTGGTTCTCGTCGCGCTGCGGCGCGGTGCAGCCTTCGAGGTAGCTGACGTAAGCACCCTTGTCGGCGATGATCAGCGTGCGCTCGAACTGGCCGGTGTTGCGCTCGTTGATTCGGAAGTAGGTCGACAGCTCCATCGGGCAGCGCACGCCCGGCGGCAGATAGACGAACGAGCCGTCGGAGAACACCGCCGAATTCAGCGTCGCAAAATAGTTGTCCGAGGTCGGCACCACGCTGCCGAGATACTGCCGCACCAGTTCGGGATGCTCGCGGATCGCTTCCGAGATCGGCATGAAGATCACACCGGCCTGCTTCAATTCCTTCTGGAAGGTGGTCGCTACTGAGACGGAATCGAACACGGCATCGACGGCGATTCTGCGCTCGCCTTCCGGGCGCACGACGCCCTCGAGCGCCTCGATCTCACGCAGGGGAATGCCGAGCTTCTTGTAGGTCTCGAGAATCTCCGGATCGATCTCGTCAAGCGAACCGATCGTCTTCTTCGGCTTCGGCGCCGAATAATAATAGAGATCCTGATAGTCGATCTTGGGATAATCGACGCGCGCCCAGGTCGGCTCGGTCATGGTCAGCCAGCGGCGATAGGCTTCAAGCCGCCACTCCAGCATCCACGCCGGCTCGTTCTTCTTCGCGGAAATAAATCGGACCGTATCTTCTGAAAGCCCCCGGGGGGCCTTCTCGGATTCGATGATGGTCTCGAACCCATAACGATACTGGTCGACGTCGATCTGCCTGACGCGATCGACCGTCTCTTGTACGGCTGGCATTCTGTCCTCCGCTCGCGGTTTCAAGGACCGCGGTGGATCAAAGTCTCTGTGCTTGCGATGTTCCGATGAAACAGTCTTAGAACCGTTCAAGCACTGTTTCGTCCCCTTTAACTAGTGCACCTGCGAGCTTTCGCCAAGCCTTTAGGGCCCGATCAATGTCCGCTTCGATGGTCTCCCAGCCCAGCGAAAATCGAATCGCGCTCTTGGCCAGTTCGGGTCCGAATCCCATGGCTTCCAGCACATGCGAAGGTTGCACCTTTCCGGAAGAACACGCGGAACCTGAAGATACCGCGATCCCTTCGAGGTCAAAGCCGATGATAGCGGTCTCTGCCTTCAGGCCGGGAACCCCGAAAAGAGTGGTATTCGGCAGGCGGGCGACGTCGTGCGAGAAAATCACGCTGCCTTGCCCATTGCCTTGGGTTTGCCTCAAGCCCTGTTCGAGCCGGTTTCTCAAGGTTTCGACCCGGGCCATGTCGCCTTCGCGGGTCGCCATCGCCGCCCTCACGGCCGCTCCGAAACCCGCAATGGCCGGCACATTCTCCGTTCCGGCCCTTCGTCCCCGTTCCTGACCACCGCCCCGGATCAACGCCGGAGGGCCGTTCAAGTTCGCAGCCAGGATCAAGGCGCCAATCCCCGTTGGTCCGCCGATCTTGTGCGCGGAAACCGAGAGAAGATCAGCGCCTAATTCTTTGATATTGAAGTCAATTTTTCCGAGTGCCTGCACCGCATCGACATGCAGCAAGCCGCCGGCGGCGTGGACCAGATCCGCGACCCCTGCAACGGGCTGGATAGCGCCGGTTTCATTATTCGCGAGCATGACCGACACCAGCGCGGGCGATCCACCCGCAAGCATCGTCCGCAGCACTTCGAGGTCGACGAGTCCCGAACGATGCACCCGTAGGCGCATGATCCGCTCAGGTGTGAACTGCCCGCCGGCCAGGACCGAGACATGCTCAACCGACGAAACAATAAGTTGCTCAATGGCTTGCCTGGATTGTCCTGAGATTCCGGGTGTCAATGCCAGCGCATTGGCTTCCGTCCCGCCTGACGTGAAGACCACGTTGCGCGGCTCCGCGCCAACCGCCGCCGCAACCGTGGCCCGGGCGTCCTCGACCAGCCCACGCGCCCGCCGCCCTTCGGCATGGATGGACGACGGATTGCCCCCGAGATCCCACGCGGCCGCCATCGCCTCCCGCGCCTCGCGGCGCAGTGGCGTCGTTGCGTTCCAGTCGAGATAAACGCGGTTCTGCATGGCGTTGTCCTTATACGCCGTTCTCGGCGATCATGGACACAGCAGCGCAAGATGCTTGCTTTTTGCCCCTCGCCCTATGTTAGAACGCGGCCTCATGTTCACTGGTGCCGCCCACGTATCGCCGTGCGGTACCTGATCGCCCTTCGTCTGCAAGGCTGCGAACCCAAACCCGCCCTGCGCGAAACCGGCCGATTTGCCAAGGATTCCCGATGCCTGAAGTCATTTTCACCGGTCCCGCTGGCCGTCTCGAAGGCCGCTACCACCCGGCGAAGCAGAAAAACGCGCCGATCGCGATGGTGCTGCATCCGCACCCCCAATTCCGCGGCAGCATGAATCACCCGATCGTCTATCAGGTCTACTATGCCTTCGTGGCCCGCGGCTTTTCGGTGCTGCGGTTCAACTTTCGCGGCGTGGGCCGCAGCCAGGGCGCGTTCGACCATGGCACCGGCGAATTGTCGGATGCGGCATCTGCGCTCGACTGGGCGCAGACCATCAACCCGGAGGCGCGCGCCTGCTGGGTCGCCGGATTCTCTTTCGGCGCATGGATCGGCATGCAGTTGCTGATGCGCCGGCCCGAAGTGGAAGGGTTCATCTCGATTGCGCCAGAGCCCAATCGCTACGACTTCTCGTTTCTCGCGCCCTGCCCGTCGTCGGGCCTCATTGTTCACGGCGAGAAGGATATCGTCGCGCCCGCGAAGGATGTCACAACGCTGGTGGAGAAACTGAAGACACAAAAAGGTATCGTGATCGATCAGCAGACCATTCCGGGCGCCAACCATTTCTTTGAAGACAAGATGGAGCCGTTGATGGAAACGGTGACCGGCTATCTCGACATGAGGCTCGCCAACATCCGCTGAGTATTCGCGGGGCAGCAAGCGACATCGTTCAAGGCCGCGCGATCACGCCGCCGGTCATCGGCATGGGCACGCCGGTCGTCGCCGGATAGCTCAAGGGCAAGCCTTTCAGGCCACGCGCCGCCAGGAAGCCGAAGGCCTGGGCCTCCATGGCGTCGGCCGACCAGCCCAGCGCATCGGCCGGCTCGACCGTCGCAGGCGCGACCTTCTCCCGCAGCATCCTGAGCATGGTCAGGTTACGCGCGCCGCCACCCACCACGATCCAGCTTGTCGGCGGTTTCGGCAGCAACGGAATGATCTCGGCGATCGCAGCCACGGTGAAAGCCGTAAGCGTAGCCGCGCCGTCGGCTGGTGGCATATCGCGGAGCATGAGTGAGGCAAAATCGTTGCGGTCGAGCGATTTCGGCGGCGGCAGCGCGAAGAACGGGTGCTGCAGACCGCGCGCGATCCACGCTTCGTCGGGACGGCCTTGCGCCGCCAGCCGGCCTTCGCAGTCGAATTGCTGGCTCATGACCCGGAACATGAAATCATCGAGCAGCGCGTTGCCCGGCCCGGTATCGCAGGCAATCAGTGTGTCGGCTCCGTCGATATAGGTAATGTTGGAGACGCCGCCGATATTGACCACGCAGATCGGCCCCTCGCGGCCGAGCGATTGCGCCAGCGCGCGATGGTAGACGGGCACGAACGGTGCACCCTGCCCGCCGGCGGCAACATCGGCAGCGCGGAAGTCGTGCATCACAGGAACATGGATCGCCTTGGCGAGGGCCATTGCGTCCCCGATCTGCACCGTCAATCCCTGGGCTGGCCGATGCAAGACGGTCTGACCATGAAAGCCGACGATATCGATGTCCTCGCGCGTAATGCGGTTTTGCGCCGTGAAGGCCGCGATGGCTTCGGCGTGCGCCGTCGTCACCGCCCGTTCGGCCTCGCCGATCACGCCCGGACGCGCATCGCGACGTGGGAGAGTGACGGCCGCCGCGAGGGCCTCACGCAGCAGGCCGCGCTCGTTTTCGGTGTAGGGCCTGTAGCCGGACGGCCCGAACGCCGCCACCCGCTTGCCGTCGGTTTCGATCAAGGCGACATCGACCCCGTCCAGCGAGGTGCCGCTCATCAGACCGATTGCGGTCATCATCATGGTTCGGGCCTCATTGTGGCCAGCCAACCGAGTCAAAACTTGTGCCAAACGCGCACATCTTATAATGCCACACAACGGAACCCGGCGGCAGTGTCCCGCTACCATGCGCCGGAATTGAATTGCGATAGAGTCAAATAAGAATGATCAGAGTCATATAGCGATGATCGCCTTTAAGTCCGATTTTCTAAAAATCCTCCAGGAACGGGGCTTCATCCATCAGTGCTCCGATTTCGAGGCGCTCGATGCGCTGGCCGCGAAGGGTCAGGCGACGGCGTATGTCGGCTACGACTGCACTGCGCCCTCGCTTCACATCGGCAACTATCTCACCATGATGATGCTGCACTGGCTGCAGCAGAGCGGCAACAAGCCGATCACGCTGATGGGCGGCGGCACCACCATGGTCGGCGATCCCTCCGGCAAGGATGAATCGCGCGCGATTCGCAGTGTCGCGGAAATCGAAGCCAACAAGGCCAGCATTCGCGGCGTGTTCGCCAAGGTGCTGCGCTACGGCTCCGGATCGAGCGACGCGGTCATGCTCGACAATGCCGAGTGGCTAACCAAGCTCAACTGGATCGAGATGCTGCGCGACATCGGCCGGCATTTTTCGGTCAATCGCATGCTCACGATGGATTCCGTACGCCTGCGCCTCGAGCGCGAACAGGAAATGAGTTTTATCGAATTCAACTACATGGTCTGTCAGGCGTATGACTTCGTCGAGTTGTCGCGCCGGGTCGATTGCCGGCTGCAGATGGGCGGCTCGGATCAGTGGGGCAACATCGTCAACGGCGTCGATCTCGGCCGCCGCATGGGAACCCCCCAATTGTTCGCGCTGACCACGCCGTTGCTGACGACCGCGTCGGGCGCAAAGATGGGCAAGACCGCACAGGGTGCGGTCTGGCTCAATGCCGACGCGTTCAGCCCGTACGATTTCTGGCAGTACTGGCGGAACGTCGAAGACGCCGACGTCGTCAAGTTTCTCAAGCTGTTCACAATCATGCCCATGAGCGAGATCGCGAAGCTTGCGGCGCTGCAGGGATCCGAGATCAACGAGGCCAAGAAGGTGCTGGCCACCGAGGCAACCGCGCTGCTGCATGGCCGCGCTGAAGCCGAAAAAGCCGCCGACACCGCGCGCACGACGTTCGAGGAAGGCGCCATCGCCGAAAGCCTTCCCACGCTGGATATTTCGCACAGCGAACTTGCCGGCGGGACCGGCGTTCTCGCGCTCTTCGTCAAGGCGGGACTCGTCGCCTCGAACGGCGAAGCACGTCGCCAGATCAAGGGCGGCGGCCTTCGCGTCAACGACGTCGCAATCACCGACGAAAAAATGACGTTGACGCCTGCCAATCTCACACCGGAAGGCGTGATCAAACTCTCGATGGGCAAGAAGCGCCACGTGCTGCTGCGGCCTGCATAGCCGTATTCCCAAATGGCGGCTGCTCATGGCCGCTAAATTGGGCTCCATGATCCGGCAACACACTTTGGCCGGATCGATCGCCCGATGGACCAACGAAACTCTCAGCGCACAGCACTCTCCATTCTCGGAGTTTGCTTTGTGCTGTCTGTGCTGGGCCGGGGTCTCGGCGAAACCTTCACCGTATTTCTGCTGCCGATCTCGCAATCGTTCGGTTGGGATCGTGCAGAGGTGGTGTCGATCTACTCGCTCACCGCATTGTGCGGAGGACTGGCTGCGCCGCTGATCGGACGGCTGTTCGACCGTTCGGGCCCGCGCCTCGTCTACACGCTGGGCATGCTGCTGCTGGGCGGCGCGTTTCTCGCAACCTCCTACGCGACGCAGCTCTGGCAATTCCGATTGACCATCGGTGTCTGCGTCGGTTTCGGAGTCGCCTGCATCGGCATCGTTCCGAATTCGATCCTGCTCGGACGCTGGTTCAGCAAGCGATTGCCGACAGCAATGTCGGTGGTTTATTCGGCAACCGGCGCTGGGGTTCTCCTGCTGCTGCCGATCGCGCAGATCCTGATCGAGCATTTTGGCTGGCGCGGTGCCTACGAATGGTTCGGGTTCGCCGTGCTTGTGCTGCTGGTGCCGTTGCTGGTGCTGCCCTGGCGATTGTTTGCGGATGGCGCAGGTGATCTGCAAAAGCCCGCACAAAGCGATTTCGCGGATGAAGGCTGGACGCTGCTCAGCGCCGTGCGGCACCACGCTTTCTGGGCGCTGTTCGCGACCTTTTTCTTCACGGCGATCGGGATGTACGCGATCTCACCGGAGATCGTCGCTTATCTGATCGATGTCGGATTTCCGCCGCTGCAGGCTGCGACTGCCTGGGGTTTTAGCGGCGTCGTTCTGCTGTTTGGCATGCTCGGCGTCAGTTGGCTCGACGGCGTCATTGGACGCAGGCCATCGGTTCTGTTCAGCTATGCGCTTTCGATTATCGGCATCGTCATGCTGTGGCTGTTGCAGTGGTATCCGAATTATCCGCTGCTGACCGGATTTGTCATCTGCTTTGGCAGCATGGTCGGATCGCGCGGGCCGCTGATCACCTCAACCGCCATGAAGATCTTTCGCGGCGAGCGCATCGGCACCATCTACGGAACCATCACGATCGGCAGCGGACTGGGGTCCGCACTCGGCTCATGGTGCGGCGGCCTGATTCACGATTGGACCCACAGCTACAATCCGCTGCTCGCATTCGCGTTGATTGCCGTCGTGTTGGGAATGATTCCGTTTCTCGTCGTGCCGGCGCTCCGCGAGTAACGTCGGCGGCGTCAATTGTTGGTTGGCGACGACGGATATTCGACACCGTTGTTCTGCTTGCCGGTGCCGAACTCAAATATTTTGCGCAAGACGCCCGGCGCCATCGCCGAAATCGGATTGACGCGGAGCTGCGGCTGGCCCGGCGTGCCGACGACTTCATAGGTGACGCCGATCAGACCTTCGTTACTACCGCCGCCAAGGAACAGGCCGACAATCGGAATTTGGCCGAACATGTTGTTGAGGCCGTACATCGGCACGAACGTGCCGCTCATGCGAACCTGATTGCCCGGAAAATCGATACTGCCTTCAATGGTCGCCCCGATGGTCGGCCCTTTGACGACGCCCTCGCGGACCGTGAGTTGTCCGTTCTGGCGGGTGAATTCCGCGCGCAGCCGCGAAAATCCAATTCCGTTTTGCACGTTCTGCGGCCCGCCCGCCGCCGCACGATCGAGCGCGGTCTCACCCTTGATGGTGAAATCACGAACGTTGATCAGCCCCTGCTTCGCACGCGGCGTAACGGTCGGCGGATCCATCGCCAGAGCAAGCTGGCCACCGAACATCTTGCCGTAGGTGTCGGTAAAACGGAAAAATGCTCCGGCATCGTTAGTCTCAATGAAGATGATGTCACCCCGGCCTTGCGGGCGACCTCGTAGATCGCCGGACAGCGGCGTATCGCGTCCGATCTTTCCGCTCATGGTAAAGCTGCGGATCGAGCCGTTGCGCCGCGACAGCTTCACATCCGCGCTGCGCACGGCTTCGCCATAAAATCCGGCAACGGCACCGAGCTTCAGATCTATGTCGAAATCGAGGCTCTTGGCCTTGCTTTTGGCATCGGCTTCCTTACCCGAGATTGCCGACTTGATAAAACCGCGGCCGTCGAAGACGTCGCCACGCATCACCACTTTCAGCACGCCATCCGCGTTGCGATCGGCTTTCAGCGACGCCTTGTCACCTTCCGAGGGCGAGTAAACCGGAAAATTCGCATTCATGAGATCGCCGTTCTGGTCGATCTCCAGCGATCCCTTGATGGTCACGCCGCCACCATCGATGACGATATCTTCCAGGCGCGTCGACTGGGGCTTTTGCACCACGTTGAACGTCGCGTGTCCGGACTTGCCCGGCAACTTGACCCAGCCCGGCAGAACATTGTCGAGCTTCAAAGATGTGAGGTCGGCATCGATGCCGATCTTGCTGTCCTTGTCGCCGATCTTACCCGCCAGTTTAACTTGAATTGCACCCGTGGCCCCTGAACCGAGATCGAAGCCGAGCTTTGCGCGGCTTGCATCATCGAGTGTGGCCTGCAACTTGATATCCGCATCGCCATCCGCCGGTTTGCGGTAGTCCAGCGACGCCGGTTGCCCGTTGATCTTGACGTCGCCCTTGACCTGAAAGCCCTGATTATTGGCCGTTACCTTCAGCGCGTTCGCTTCAAGCTTCTGGTTCATGACCAGCTTGTCTGCGGCAAAGCCGGCGAGATCTGCTGATATGGAATAGGTCGTGTCCGCCTTGGTGAGTTCTTTTTGAATCGGCAAGCCGAGCGCGACTTGCGCCGTAACTGTGCCCTTGCTGGTGTTGGGATCGATCAAACGGCCGGTGAATTCGCTGAGGCGGTCCGAGGCGAGGATTTCGGCGGCCGCGGGCACCGGACCATCGATCTTGAACCTCACTCTGGCCGGTGCGGGTTTGGGTGCCATATCCGGCACTTCGAATACGACATCGGAAATGTTCAGCTTGCGCCCGCTCGGCGTATCGGCAGCGGCCTGCCCGATCGTCACCGTCGCCGTTCGGCCGGTGACTCGCGCTTTCAGATCGGCGTCGTGAATCGAGGGCATTTCATCGACGGGATGCAGCGTCACGTTGTTGGCGGTGATATTGACCGAAAGCCCGTCATCAGGGATCGGCGGCCCGCGTCGCGACAAATTGTGGATCGGTGAATTGACGCCGATTTCAATGCGCTGGACGGAACCACGTTGAATTCGGTCGATCACCCACTCGCGCACTTCCGGCACAATCAGGATGGGCCACATGCTCTTGAGAGAAGCAGCCGACATCGGCGTTCCGGCAAAGCCCAACTTCAGGCGCGGTTCGCCGGAATAGTCGATGCTGCCGGTACCGGCGACGCCGATTTCACCGTTGCTGATATCGGCTTGTGTCAACACAACCTGCTTGTGTTCGGTGTCGAAGCGCACCCCGATCGCAATGCGGTTAAAGATCAACGGCTTTTCGCCGTCGGAGCCGGCGAGCACGATGGTGCCGCCGCTCAGACCCATCTGCCAGTCCGGAACGCGACCGTTCGGCGGCTCGACGTGGGCCAGAAGCGTGATCCGATTCTGACCGGACACGATTTTGAACGGCGCAACCAGCACACGCCGTCCGGCATCCCATTCCAGGTTCATTTCAAACTGATCGACCGCCATTGGATAGTCAGGCGTGTCGCTGTCGATGATCGTCCCCTTGCCTGCAAAGAGGCTGCCGCGAAAATAGGTCGGCAGGCCATCGCGGCCAATTTCACCTTTGAGTTCGCCGCTGAGCAGCATGTCGGCGCTGTAGGTCAGATCCTTGACGCGGAGCGCGAGCAAAATATTTTTCGTCGGTATCTTGTCAGCGCGGAGATCAACGGTACGGACACCATCGGCGGGTGGCCCGACCAGCACACGGAGCGACCACGCGTTGCTGCCGTCTTCGCCGACGCTGAATACGGCCCCGCCTCCGTGCGGCCGGCGAAGGCTCAGGCTGATGTTGTCAAAGCTCCACCGATTGCCGCGCTGCTGATCATCGACCACCAGTCTTCCGTTCTTCAGGCCGATCTCGTTGAGATTCTGCCCGTCGAGCCCCGTCAGGCTGAGACTGTCGAGCCAATCCAGTCCCGCCAACAGACCGCTGACGTTGTTACGGCCATCGGAGGTCGCAGGTACGGCGCCGGTCTGGGCTCCGCGTAACGGCGGCGTTGCTTGCGCGGACGGCGTGGTCGCGGAAGGCGCGACGGCAGGTGCTAGCGGTAGGTCCGATGGTCGGGTTGACGCGACACCCGTGGCAAGCGGCTTGGCGTTATCGCCCGCCGAAACGGTCACCTGACCATCGGGTGTAATCCGGACCGCGAGTTCAGCGTCGACCAGATTGAGGCTTTCGGCGCGCAGCCGTCCGGTCAACAGCGCCATGCCGGACAACTTTACCTCCGCCTTCGGCGCGCTCGCGACAATCGCATGATCGCGGTCACGGACAACGACGTCACGGATACGGACCGCAATACGAATTCGGCCGGCGCGCTCGATCTGCGTGCCGCCGATTTCCACGGTATTGTCGTGACCGATGTTTTCCTCGATCGCAGCAGCGAGCCAGGGCGTCGCCATGTCGAGATTGACCGGGCCCGCACCGAGACGCCACCAGAGCGCACCGAACCCGCCCACAAATATAGCCATCAGGACGACAACGGTGATCGCGACCCGTCTGACCCAGCGCTCGCCCGTCAGCCAGTTTTTGAACTTTTCGAGCCGGTCACCGAACCTGTGCAATCCGGAATCGGAGCGCGACAGCAGCCGGCGTGCGCGGCGGCTCGCGACCTCGTCGTGTTCCGAATTCCAGTCGGGTTCATCCCATTGCGAGACCTGGTCGCCGCCGCGCGACTTCGAAGCTGGGATCGGCGTCTTCCTTGCCATTGTGTCTCGGTGCCGACCTGGATCAGACCAATTACCATCGTCGGCTCGCGCGTCGATTCGAGACGAACGCTCCTGTGACGGCATTTCTGCCAATCCCCGATCTAACTTGTTGCGCGTCATCCGGCCCTGGGTGCAGATCGAGCAGAAATCAGGACGGATAGTTCGTCGAATACCTTGTAAACCATACTCTGCCGTCGGCAGAAATGCGCAACGGCGGCGGCGCTGCCGAGCCGCTGTGATATCCCAAGGACTCGACCGGATACTGACCGCTCGAAAGCGACGAAAGGAAGGCGTATGTCCAAGAAAATGCGCAAGAAATCCTCCAAACCGGTCACCGGAAAAGCCACCCGCGCGCTACCTGAGAGCCGCGAAAAGCCACCCCGAAAAACCGGCCGAGCGGCATCGCCAGCAGCGAGCGAAAAGCCCAAAGCGAGTTCAGCCAAATCACGATCCGAAGCTTCACATAGAGGAACGCAGAAGCCGTTAAGAGCAGGCGACTCGCGACGTCCCGCGGCGAAGGCACCTCGATCCAAGGCCGGCTCTACCCCGATCTCTCAAGGCGGTGGCCTCCTGGAGGGCGTCAAGGCACCGGCATTCGACCTTCCCCGGGACGGCGGCACACGCGTTTCGCTCGCTGATTTTGCCGGCCAGAAGCTCGTGATCTTTTTCTATCCACGCGCCGATACGCCCGGCTGCACCCGGGAGGCGATGGACTTCACCCGGCTGGCGACTGAGTTCGCTCGCTGCGGAACAGCCGTCCTTGGGGTGTCAGCCGATCCGCTGAAGGCTCAGGAATCCTTCCGCACCAAGCACAAACTGTCGATTCCTCTCATCTCGGATGAAAAGCACGACATGCTCGACGCCTATGGCGTCTGGGGCGAAAAATCGATGTACGGCAAGACATTCCTCGGAATTGCTCGCACCACGGTGCTCGTGGATGCAAACGGGCGAATCGCCCGAATCTGGCATCGGGTCAGGGTCGAGAGCCACGCGGAAGACGTCCTCGCGGCGGCCCGAAGTCTGTAGCCCTGCACCGCCATTTCCCGAAAATTAACTATGAACGGTTCAAATCAGCATCGAAGTTGAGCCGACTGGAACTTGTTTCAGGTCGGCGCGGGAGTGCCGATGTCGTACCGTTCCAGTCAGTATGCCGAGTATCCACAGCATCACGCGCACGATCACGGACGAGTCCATTCTCGCCGCCCCACTCCGGCACCAGCACCGTCCCCCGTCAAGGAATCGCAGCACGGCTACACCATCGCCCATGCCGGGAAGCAGGTTCGGCTTGGACCCGTTGTTTTCTGGATCGTGGTCGGGACCATTACAATTCTGGGGCTATGGTCAGCCGCGACGGCGACCTACTTCGCCTTCCGCGACGATGTGCTGACGCGGCTGATCTCGCGCCAAGCCGACATGCAATACGCTTATGAAGATCGCATCGCCGAACTCCGCGCGCGGATCGATCGCACTACCAGCCGCCAGTTGCTCGACCAGGAGCAATTCGACAAGAAACTCGACGAGATCGTGCGCAGGCAGGCAACGCTCGAATCGCACGCCGCAGCACTGAACGCTCTGCCGGACGCCGCTGCGACAGGCTCCATCAAGGGATCGGCCCGGCGGAGCGGCAGCGCCCCCGAAGCGAATTCGTATGGAACCCCAAAACCCTCCCCGATTAACGACACCGCCGTTTTCGTGGCGCCGCCCGATCGCGAAGCGCGCCTGGAATCGCGGACGCCCGCCAATACAACTCAGCAGCCGGTCCGCCTCGCGAAGGCAGATGGCGTAGGCAGCGAGCTCGTGCGGCTCGAGTCATCGCTCAATCATGTCGAGAGCCGTCAGATGGCGGAGTTGAATTCGGTCGAGGATCACATGGAATCCCGCGTACGCCGGATGCGCGGCATCTTCTCCGATCTCGGACTCAACATGGCGAGGATGGAGGCCGCAACTCCGCGCGCCGGCATGGGCGGCCCCTATGTCCCCTTCAAGCTGCGGGCCGATGCCGGTCCGTTCGAGCGCCAGCTCTATCGCGTCAATGTTACCCAGGCGCAGATCGACCTGTTGAACCGCACCCTCGCGCTCGTTCCTTATCGCAAGCCTGTCGTGGGCGAGGTCGAGTTCACCTCAGGCTTTGGCGTGCGCGTCGATCCATTCATCGGCCGGCCCGCGATGCACACCGGTCTCGATTTCCGCGCGTCCATGGGCGATCCCGCCCGTGCGACGGCGAACGGAAAGGTTGTCTCCGCAGGTTGGGCCGGCGGCTACGGACAGATGGTCGAGATTGATCATGGCAACGGCCTCTCGACACGTTACGGGCATCTCTCCAAGATCGACGTGAAGGTCGGCCAGATCATCAAGATCGGTCAAATCGTCGGCGCGGTGGGATCGACCGGACGCTCGACGGGTCCTCATCTACATTATGAAACGAGGATCGACGGGGAAGCCGTCGATCCACAAAAATTTCTCCGGGCCGGCGTACGCTTAGCCGCGGGCTAAATCCGCGAGGTCAGTGTCCAACCTCGCCCGTAATCACATCGCCGAACAACCGCCACGCTTCTCCGTCGAATTTCATCAGCTGCATCTGTTCGATGGGGAAGAAGTCTGTCGGCGATGTGTTGACCTTGATCCCCGGCAACATCATGTCGGTCGAAAAATCCTTCAGGCTGGCGGCCTGCTTCATGACGTTCTCACGCGTCAGATTATCCCCGCACTGCTTGAGAACCTGAGCCATCGTTTCCGCCTGAACGTAACCATATACGTTATTGGCGTTGGCCTTGTCGCCGTCGGGATAATACTTGTCCATGAACGCCTGCCACTTCTTGACGGCCGCGTCGTCCTTCCATGTTGGATCGGTGGGATCCTTCAGATAAGCGGTCGAGATAATATCCTTAGCGAATTGAAGTCCTGCAGGCTTGAGAACCGCGGCAACGGAAGTGGCGGTATTGGCCAGGAAGAATTTTGGCTTCCAGCCGAGTTCACCGACCTTACGGATCGCCTGCGCCGATCCCTTCGGCGCCGCCCACGAGAAGAAGATGTCGGCGCCGGAATCGTGAAGCGCGACGATCTGGGAATCAATGGTCGGATCGGACACCTCGTAGGATTTGTCGGCGATGATCATGCTGGCCTTGTCGCCAAGACCATCGCGCAACCCCTTGACCTGATCTTTTCCGGCATCGTCGTTCTGCCAGAACACCGCAATCTTGCCGTTCGGAAAATGATCGAGAATATATTTGGCGTAAATCCGGCCTTCGCTTTGATAGTTGGGCTGGAACCCCATCGTCCAAGGAAAATGCTGGGGATCCCCCCACTTCGTCGCACCCGATGCCACGAACAGTTGCGGGACCTTCTTGGCATTCATGTATTTCTGGATGGCGGCATTCGACGGCGTACCCAAGGGCTGGAAGATCAGCAGCACTTCGTCGCTCTCAACGAGTTTCCGTGCCTGCTCGATCGCTTTTGGAGGACTGTAAGCGTCGTCGTAGGAAATGAATTTGATCTTGCGGCCGTTGATGCCGCCCTCGGCATTGATCTTGTTGAAATAGGCCGCCTCAGACTTGCCAATCACGCCATACGATGAGGCCGGCCCGCTGTAAGGCATGATGTTGCCGATCTTGATTTCAGTGTCGGTTGCACCGGGGTCGTATTTCTTTTGCGCATGCGCTGACGTCGCCATCGCAGCCGCCGTCATTGCAAAAAGGATCGGAGTAAAAAAACGGGTCGCAGACACCGGCATCGCTCTCTCCCATGCTTCTAATTCTTTAGACCAAGTCTCGCAGCACGCGCGCATCAGCGCAAGCGCACGCAATTCCATCCTGCGGAACGAGAGCGGCCGTGGCACGTCTATGATGTTTTGAAATTCTTGGTCGGACACCGCGCCGAAGCGCGGCGGCCGCTACGGCAATGCAGTCGAAATCTTCGTCAGGACCTTCGCCGCGATCGCCGGACCGGCGTGTTGTTGTCAGCTCTCAGCTCTTGTCAGACTTCAGCTCTTGTCAGATTTGGGACGCGAGACGATCTCGATCATTTTCGCTTCATCGTCGTCGGGTGCGTAAGCCGCGGCCTTGTCGTAGGCCTTGAGCGCGGCGCGCCCCATCGGAAGATCGGCAAGCAGTTTTTCAGCCAGCGCAACGGCATAGATCGCATCCTTGCGCCGAAGCGCCGCGGTAAAAGACGCACCTGCAAAATCGCGCGCAACCATGCGTTTCGAATGCCGGATCACCTGCGGACTTGCGACCGCGCCGGTCGCCATCGCGTCTGCGACCAGCTTCATATCAAGCCCGGCCTGTTCGGCGATCGCCAGTCCCTCGGCGAGGCTCGCGATTTGCTCGGCGCCCATCAGGTTATTGATCAGCTTGTAGACCGTGCCGGTGCCGATGGCGCCGAAATGCCGGATCGCTGTGCTGATCGGTTTCAGAAACGGCTCGGCGCGTTTCAGAACCGCGGCATCGGCTCCAACGAGCAGCGTGAGTTTCCCCTCCGCGGCTGCTTGCGGCAAACCCGTGACCGGGCAATCGACGTAGACAAGGCCGCGCTCGCGCAAGTCACGCGCCATATCGAGCGCGTGCTGATACGACACCGTCGAGCATTCGATCGCCAGCGTACCTGCCTGCGCGGTCTCGACTGCGCCGTCCTTGCCGAGCCATACCGCGCTGGACGCTTCATCGTCGGCGACCATGGTCACAATAGCGTCGGCGCCGAATGCGGCATCCGCCGGCGAGTTGGCCCAGCGCGCGCCGCGCGAGAGCAGATCGTCGGCCTTGGCCTTGCTCCGATTCCAGACGGCGACGTCAAAGCCCGCGTCCAGATAACGACCTGCCATCCCGTGACCCATGCGTCCCAGGCCGATGAAACCGATACTCGCCATTTGCTAATCCAAGCCTGCTGATTCAGGTCTGCTAATCCAGGCCTGCTAATCGACGTCTTCAATCGCGCCCGGCGAAGTGCCGAACGCCTTCTGTGCCAGCGTTGCCGCCATGAATTCATCGAGATCGCCGTCGAGCACACCCGACGTGTCCGACGTCTGCACACCGGTGCGAAGGTCCTTCACCATCTGATAGGGCTGCAAGACATAGGACCTGATCTGATGGCCCCAGCCGATGTCGGTCTTGGCGGCCTGATCGGCGGCGGCTTGCTCCTCGCGCTTCTTCAGCTCGATCTCGTATAATCGCGCGCGAAGCATGTCCCATGCCTGCGCCTTGTTCTTGTGCTGCGAGCGGCCCGCCTGACACACCACTGCGACGCCGGTCGGGATATGCGTCAGCCGCACAGCCGATTCGGTCTTGTTGACGTGCTGACCGCCGGCACCGCCGGAGCGCATGGTGTCGACCCGAACGTCGGACTCGGCAATGTCGATCTTGATGCTGTTATCGACCACCGGAAAAATTGCGACACTCGAAAACGACGTATGCCGCCGCGCGTTGGAATCGAACGGCGAGATTCTGACGAGGCGATGTACGCCACCTTCGGTTTTCAGCCAACCGTAAGCGTTGTGCCCGCTGATCTGGATCGTCGCCGATTTGATGCCGGCCTCTTCGCCCTGCGTCTCTTCAAGATATTCAACCTTGAAGCCGCGCTTTTCCGCCCAGCGCGTGTACATGCGCAGCAGCATCGAAGCCCAGTCCTGACTTTCGGTGCCGCCCGCGCCGGCATGGACTTCGAGATAGCTGTTGAAGCGATCGGCTTCGCCCGAGAGCAACGCTTCGAGTTCGCGGCGGGCAACTTCCTTCTTCAGGTTTTTCAGCGCGGTTTCGGCCTCGCCCACCACAGCCTGATCGTCCTCGGCCTCGCCAAGTTCGATCATGCCGATCTGGTCTTCAAGTTCGCGCTCGACCTTGCCGATGCCGACAAGCGAATCCTCAAGCGAGGTCCGCTCCTGCATCAGCTTCTGGGCCTTCTGGGGATCGTTCCAGAGATTGGGATCTTCGGCGAGCTTGTTCAGCTCCGCAAGGCGCGCAGTGGATGCATCGACGTCAAAGATGCCTCCTCAGCAGCCCGACTGACTGCTTGATCTCTTCAACTAATCGTTCGATTTCAGCGCGCATAGGTTCTCTGTGTCCGCGGCTCAAGGCCGTCGTTCAACGATGGCAGGTGATGTAGCCGCGACCGCCGCAAAGCGCAATCGGGTAGAGCATGATCCCGACCCGAAGGGCCGCGCCAGCGCAAAGTGGAAACCGGTGTTCGGATAAGATCATGCTCATCGAACGGATAAACGCAGGTCTGATTAAATGCAGTTGGATCCGGACTCTAGTACAGTCCGCCGGTCCCTGGCCGGAACAGGCTGCGGTCGGCATCGGGCGGCGGCGAGCGCCCGTCGGCATCAGCCACCCCGATCACAGAATAATTGTCAGGCGGCGCTGTGCCGGGTTTGAACGCTTCGAGGATCGTGCCTGACGTCTGACCGGGCGCGGCACGCATGCCGGTCTTGGAATCAACGCGGACCAATTTGATGCCAGCCGGGATGCGAAACTGAGCCGCCGGCTTGTCGGCGACCGCGAGATTCATGAAATTGCGCGCAACAGGCGCCGCCAGATGTCCGCCCGTTGCGGTGCGGCCGAGATTGCGCGGCTTGTCGTAACCCATATAGACGCCGATCACGAGGTCGGGCGTGAAACCGACGAACCAGGCGTCCTTCTGATCGTTGGTGGTTCCGGTTTTGCCCGCCATCGGGCGATTGAATCCGGAGAATGCCGGCGCGGCGGTGCCGTGCTGCACCACGCCTTCCATCATCGAGGTGATCTGATAGGCCGTCATCGAATCCAGTACCTGCTCGCGGCGATCGACCAATTGCGGCTCCGGCTGATTTTTCCAGCCGCCCGGCGCGTCGCAACCGCGGCATTCCCGCTGGTCGTGCTTGTAGATGGTGTGGCCGTAACGATCCTGAATGCGATCGATCAGGGTCGGCTTCACGCGGCGGCCGCCGTTATCGAACATCGAATACGCGGTGACCATGCGCATCACCGTGGTCTCACCGGCGCCCAGCGCGTAGGAGAGATAGTTCGGCAACTCGTCGTAGACGCCGAAGCGCTTGGCATATTCGCCGATGAGCGGCATGCCGATGTCCTGCGCCAGCCGAACCGTCACGGTATTGAGCGAGTGCTTCAGCGCATTGCGCAGCGTCGTCGGCCCGTAATATTTTTCCTTTGAGTAGTTTTCCGGACGCCATACGCCGACGCCCTGTCCCTGATCGATCTCGATCGGCGCGTCGACGACGACCGTGGAAGGCGTGTAACCGTTGTCGAGCGCAGTCGAATAGACGATCGGCTTGAACGACGAGCCCGGCTGCCGGTAGGCCTGCGTCGCGCGGTTGAACTGGCTCTGGTCGAACGAGAAGCCGCCAACCATCGCCAGCACGCGGCCGGTCCACGGGTCCATCGCCACCATCGCACCGGAGACTTCGGGCAGTTGCCGCAGCCGGTATTGACCCTCCTCGGGCTTGCCGTCCTTGCCGATCAGCGGATCGGCATAGATCACGTCGCCCGGAGACAAGACCTGCGACACTTTCGTCGGCGCCTTGCCGCGCGTCGGCCCCGATGCGGCCTTGGCCCACTTCACGCCATCGAGCGCGATCAGGCCGGTCTGCCGTTCTTTGCTGATGGCGCCTCCAAGTTCGCGTCCGGGCTGAAAGCCGATACGCGCGGACTGGTCATTCGACTCAAGCACTACCGCCATCCGCCATGGGAGGATGTCGGCCAGCGATTTGACGTCCGCGAGCTTGACGCCCCAGTCGCCGGAGATATCGAGCTTGCTCAACGCGCCGCGCCAGCCCTGCGCTTCGTCGTAGGTGACGAGACCGTTGGCCATGGTCTTGCGCGCCATGACTTGCAATTTCGGATCGAGCGTCGTCCGCACCGACAGACCGCCTTCATAGAGTTTCTTTTCGCCGTAACGCTCGAACAAGTCGCGCCGGACTTCCTCGGCAAAATACTCGCCGGCGAACGTGTGGGCTCCGTTGGCGCGGTTGGTGACGATCAGCGGATCCTTGCGCGCCTTGTCGGCGTCGGCCTGCTTGATCCAGCCGTTTTCCAGCAACCGGTCGATGACATAGTTACGCCGTTCGATCGCGCGGTCGTGGTTCTTGACCGGATGCAAGGTCGACGGCGCCTTGGGCAGCGCCGCCAGATAGGCGGCTTCCGCGACGGTGAGTTCATTGACCGACTTGTCGAAATACACCAGCGACGCAGCCGCGATCCCGTAGGCGCCGAGACCGAGATAGATTTCGTTGAGGTACAATTCGAGGATCTTGTCCTTCGAATAGGCGCGCTCGATGCGCATAGCCAGCAGGGCTTCCTTGATCTTGCGGGTGAAGGACACCTCGTTGGTCAAGAGGAAGTTCTTAGCGACCTGCTGGGTAATCGTGGAGGCGCCCTGCGGCCGCCGGTTGGATCCGAAGTTCTGCGCATAAAGCAGCGCGGCGCGGGCCATGCCCGAATAGTCGATGCCGCCGTGCTCGTAGAAATTCTTGTCTTCGGCCGCGAGGAACGCGTTGATCACCAGCTTCGGCACCGCCTGGATCGGCAGATAGAGCCGGCGTTCCTTCGAGTACTCGCCAAGCAGCGAACCGTCGGACGCATGGACACGCGTCATGACCGGCGGCTCATAATCCTGAAGCTGCGAATAGTCCGGCAAATCCTTGGAGAAATGCCAGATCAGCCCCGCCGCCGCCGCGACGCCGACCAGAAACACGATGGTTCCCGCTGCAAACAGAAAACCCATGAACCGCAGCAGCAAGCGCATTGTCGCATATCCGTTTCATTCTCGCGCCGCGAGATGTGGCAATTCGCTCGCGGGCCCTGTCGTTTCGCCGAAGCATCCCGGCCGGGAGGAACCCCAGTCTGGCCGATTCAACGAACCTTTCGACAACTTTTCTATAGAGCGGGCGCTGTGGCCAAACTAGGGCTTCGTCCTACTACGCCAGTCATTTTTCAGTTGGCTGGCGCGGCCGAGACCACCCTTTTCGCAAGAAAGACTTCAACAGCCTTGGCAACCGAGCCGACCGTCTTGGACCGCCAGCCCTCCGACGTCAGCAGGTGGAGATCGGCCTTGTTCGAAACGTAGCCGAGTTCGACCAATACCGACGGCACGTCCGGCGCCTTCAACACCCTGAACCCAGCCGACTTCAGCGGGTGCTTGTGCATCCGCGCGGTGGTTTTCATCTCGGTCATCAGCAGCCGGGCGAACCGGTTTGAAAAGGTGCGGGTTTCCCGCTGCGCAAGGTCGATCAAAATGTCCGCGACATCGGTCGGCTCTTCGGTCAAATTGACGCCGCCGATCGCATCCGCCTTGTTCTCGGACTCTGCGAGCCGCTCCGCCTCGGCATCCGACGCCTTGTCCGACAGCGTGTAGATCGTTGCCCCCTGCGCATCGCCCTCGCGGCGAGGCAGGGCGTCCGCATGGATCGACACGAAAAGTGCGGCATTGTTGTTGCGCGCGACGCGAACCCGATCGGCCAGCGGAATGAAGGTGTCGTCCGTTCGGGTCATGATCACGCGATACTTGCCGCCCTGCTCGATGCGATCGCGCAAGGCGAGAGCGAACGCCAGCACCAGATTTTTTTCCGCCTCGCCTGTCGAGGCCTGGGTTCCGTTGTCGATCCCGCCATGGCCCGGATCGATCACGACCGCCGGGCGCGCGTCCGGCGCCGGCGTGGCGGGCGTCGTCGTTCCCGTGGCATCCGCGACGGCAGATGGGGAATCGATGCCGGGCCGCAGGTCCGGACGGCTCGAAGCCGCCAGCGACCGGACGAAGGCCGTTCGGTCGACGGACTGCAATTCGACGACCAGCCGCGGCGGCTGGCCGTTCGCGGCATCGAGCACGTACGCTTTGTCGATCTTCGCGGGTCCGGCGAGATCGAACACGATCCGCGAGCCGCCCGGCATGACCAGCCCGTAGCGGAACGCCTTGATCAGTCCTCGCCCGGCAGCACCGACACCAGAGGGAAGCTGGAAGTTGACCTGCGGGGTATCGATGACGACTCGATAGGGATCGGCGAGCAGGAAGGCATGGACGTCAATCTTCTTGTCGAGATCGAGAATAAACCGGGTCTGTTTGGCGTCGCCTGCCAGCCGCACGTCGGAGGCGACTGGAAAAGTGCCTGCAACCACAGGGCGAGCAGAATCGCTCTCGGCGGCGGCAACCGGAATTGCTCCTGACGAAGTCAGTGCTGCGGCGCATAGGCATGCGATCCCCAGCAAAACGATGTGATTTGTGCGGCTCGCCACCGAATCCAAGCCTCCGAGCTGCCCTCTTACCGCAATAGGACCGCAGGGTTAACCGGAGCTTAAGTCACCGAAGTTGAATAAGGCCGGGTGTTGCCGTCTGGCGACGCTTCCCTTCATTCCCTTGCAAGCAGCGGCCAATCCACGTATGTAAGTGAGTGCTGACGGTTAAACTCCCGGTTGTGTCGCGTTCAGCCTCCCGGTGCAGCGCAGGACTTCAAACAGCTAGAAGTTCAGCGTTTTTTCCGATCCCTCCACAGCCAGCGCAGCGCGCGGCCGATTCGGAGCGGCGGTTTCAAGCCCGAGCGGCGTCCGGTCCCAGGTCAAGATTTTGCCAGGGGCGGCTTTAGACACTTCATAACCGATTGTCTCGGCCCTTGGGCCGCGAGATGCGATAACCGGCAGGCGCTTTGGCGCCGAGCCGGCCCGGCAGCGAAATATACGGCGGTGCTTTTGCCGCCAACCTGTTCAGACGGGCCGACGCTTGATGCGCCAGACTGTGAAGCCGACCAATCTCCTCGCAAAGATCGCGCCGACGCGAAGCGAAAGCTTCGCGCGTCGCGCTGCGCCGGGAGCGGGTTCGGTACGGCGCCGCGGGTTGCGTTTCGGCCTTCCCCTCACCCCCGAATCAGGTGGACCGTCGCGTCACCCGGCCGCGCGAAGCGCGTGCGCCGTCCTACGCGCCCTCCGCCGCCATGAGCTCCAAAATGCCCAACAAAATGTTGATCGACGCCACCCACCCGGAAGAGACGCGGGTCGTTGTGGTTCGCGGCAACCGTGTCGAAGAATTTGATTTCGAGTCTGCCCAGCGCAAACAACTGCGCGGCAACATCTATCTCGCCAAGGTCACGCGCGTAGAACCTTCGCTGCAAGCCGCCTTCATCGAATACGGCGGAAACCGCCACGGCTTCCTTGCATTCAGCGAAATTCATCCGGACTACTACCAGATTCCGGTCGCCGACCGTCAGGCGCTGATCGAAGCCGACGAACGCGCGCATCGCGAAGCCGAAGAAGAATCGGAAAATCGCTCCAGCCGCCGACGGCCACGGCATCGCAATTCACGCCGCCGCGGTCACGGCGAGCGCGTCCAGAGCGCCGTCGTCGAGGGCGCTGGTCAGGACCCGTCGCAAACCGATCAGCCGCACGAGCATCGCGCCCATGACCATGCCGATGGCGGCGATCACGGCCACGATCATAGCCACGACCACGGTCCGGACCACCACGAAGCCGGTGATGACCATCACCACGGCGAGGACCACAGCCACGAACACGCGCACCATGGCGACGACGATCATGAACATGAGGCGCAAGGCGTTGGCGACCATGACGCGGACGTAGCGGCGCCCATCGGGCACGAAACCCCGGCGACGTTCGCCGAGGCAGCGCCGGAAGCGGCGGTGGCTGAAGCCCATGCGCATGAAGATCACGCGCACGGCGACCACGTGCATGCGGCTGATGAGACTTACCCGGACCATCACGAGACCGCGGCGCAGTCCGACGAGAACACAGACGAACACGCCGATCACGCCGGCGAGCATCCGCTAGAGGCCGAGCAACACGGCGACGGATCGCATGCCGATAACGAGGAAGACGACGGCGAGGACTCAGAGGAAGAGGAGCAGGTCGAGTCGGTCGGCGGTGACGATGCGCTCGAGGAGGTTCCGGAGCGGGCCTACCGGCCGCGCCGCCAGTATAAGATTCAGGAAGTCATCAAGCGCCGCCAGGTGATGCTGGTGCAGGTGGTCAAGGAAGAACGCGGTAACAAGGGCGCGGCGCTGACGACCTATCTGTCGCTGGCCGGCCGTTATGCCGTGTTGATGCCGAACACGGCGCGTGGCGGCGGCATCAGCCGCAAGATCACCTCGGCGCAGGACCGTTCGCGGCTGAAGGAAGTCGTGCAGGATCTCGACGTGCCCGAGGGTATGGGGATCATCCTGCGCACTGCTGGCGCCGCGCGCACCAAACCCGAAATCAAGCGCGACTTCGAATACCTGATCCGCATGTGGGAAACCGTGCGCGACATGACGCTGAAGTCGCAGGCGCCCACGCTGGTCTACGAGGAAGGCTCGCTGATCAAGCGGTCGCTGCGCGACCTCTACAACAAGGAAATCGACGAAATCCAGGTCGCCGGCGAAGCCGGTTATTCGGAAGCCCGCGATTTCATGAAGATGCTGATGCCCTCGAATGTTCGCGCGGTGAAGCAGTATCGCGACGGCCAGCCGCTGTTCTCGCGCATGGGCGTCGAGAGCCAGCTCGATGCGATGTTCTCGCCCACCGTGCAATTGCGGTCCGGCGGTTACATCGTCATCAATCAGACCGAAGCGCTGGTCTCGATTGACGTCAACTCGGGCCGCTCGACCCGCGAGCATCATATCGAGGACACCGCGCTCAAGACCAATCTCGAAGCGGCGGAAGAAGTTGCCCGGCAGTTGCGCCTGCGCGATCTGGCTGGCCTGATCGTCATCGACTTCATCGATATGGACGAAAAGCGCAACAACCGTTCGGTCGAGCGCAAGATGAGCGATTGCCTGCGCCACGATCGCGCGCGCATACAGGTCGGACGCATCTCGCACTTCGGCCTGCTGGAAATGTCGCGCCAGCGCATCCGCGCCAGCGTGCTGGAAAGCTCGACCGAGCCCTGCCCGCATTGCGGCGGCAGCGGACACGTTCGTTCGGTGTCGTCGGTGGCCCTGCAGCTGCTGCGCGGTCTCGAAGAAACCCTGATGAAGGGCGCGACACACAACCTCGTGGTCCGTACCCGCACCGATGTCGCGCTGTATGTGCTCAATCACAAGCGCGGGCATCTGCGCGATCTCGAAAACGGCTTCAAGGTGGCCCTCGCCGTGATCGCTGATCCCTCCGTTAGCGGTCAGCAATCCTTCGTCATCGACCGTGGCGAGCAGGTGCACACGCTGGAAGCCGCGAAGGCGCTGCTGGCCGCGCAACTCGCCGCGTCTCCGGCGCAGGCCGAAGAGGCCTACGAGGATGAAGAACCGCTCGAGATCGAAGCCGAGATCGAGACTGATGAAACCGAAGGCCTGGCCGACGAGCAAGCCGCGAGCGAAAGCGGCGAAGCCGATGGCGACCGCAAGCGCAAGCGGCGCCGGCGCCGGCGCGGACGTTCCGGCGAAGCCCGCGACGACGTGCCTGCGCGCGACGACGAAGGCGCTGACAGTGTCCAGGCTTCCGGTGAATCTGCCGATGCGGCCGGCACGACCGAAGACGCCGAAAATGCCGGCGAAGAAGTCGGCGGACAGGACGGCGAAGCGCGCGACGACCAGTCCCCTGACGGAGAACGCCGGCCACGCCGTCGTGGACGCCGCGGCGGCCGTCGTCGGCGCGGTGGCCCCGAGGAAGGTCTTGTCGGCTCGATCTCCGACGAACTCGGCCCTACGTCGGCGCCGGAAGTTGTCGAAGCGGTCGCGGATTTTGATTCAGCTTCCCCCGCACCTGAACGGCAGGTCCGCGCCTACGAGAGTGAATCGCAACCTGAGCATCAGGCGCCGCAGCCGGAGGTGACGAACTCATCGGTTCAAGCCAGAGACGAGGCTGTGCCGGAGTCTGAAAAAGCTGCGCGGCGTCGATCGACGGTGCGCGAAAAGGTGAGCTTCGTCTCGGAAGCGGCACCCGTGGCTCCCGTCATGCAAAACCAACCCGAGTCATCGGCATCTGAGCCGCAGCAGCCGGCGCCGGATGCATCGGACGAAACCCAACCGCGTCGTGCGGGATGGTGGTCGCGCCGGTTCGGCAACGGCACCTGAGACCTGAGACCTGATCTCTTAACGCGAAACGCCCGGCACAAGCCGGGCGTTTTTGTTTGCCGCATCAGCAAAGCTGCGGCCGTGCGGGTGTCAGATACAACCTAAAGCGATTTAGGCCGCTTGGCCGTCTTTGCCTTGGCCTTTTTCGGCTTCGCGGTGGCGTCCGGCTCCGGAGCTTCAGCTTCCTTCGAAAGACGTAGCTCACGCAGGCGTGCCATGTTCTTGCGGACGGCGATGTCGTTCTTGGTGACTTCCACCATCGCCAGCGCGCCATCGGCCGCAGCGACCCTTTGCCTATTGGCCTTCGCGATCTGCTCAGGTGTCTGAACGCGATCCTGATCTTTGCTTGCCATGGAGACCTCCCAAAGACTGCATTCGAAAAGAACGACAGCAATCGAATAGACGATATATGTATTCTTTTGAAAAACTACAATACTTACAATGTATTAAATGCTTTTTGCTCAGAAATGGCTATAGGAGAGTTGACCGAGCACGATTTCCCGGCCCTCCCCATCAAGCCATCGCGGAGCCGTCTTGCCGGCGACCACAGCTCCGATCGACGTCACCGCTATGCCAGCGCTCCCTGCCGCCTGGGCAAACGCCTCGAAGCGGTCCTCCGGGATAGTGCATAGAATCTCATAGTCGTCGCCGCCGCTCACCGCCGTCTCGAAATTCGTTTTGCCCTGCGCGATCAGTCCACGCACGGCTGCGGACAGCGGAACGGAGGCCGCGTCGATCACCGCCGACACCCCCGACGCCGCGCACAGCTTGGCGAGATCGCCGGCGAGGCCGTCCGAGACGTCCATCGCGGCTCGCGCGTGATCTCGAACGGCGTTGGCGAGCGTTACGCGCGGCTGCGGAACCCGATAGCGGCCGATCAATGCCTCGCGCGCCGCAGGATCGCCGACCGCTACGCGGCCTCCGAGAACCGCGAGCCCCAGCGCCGCATCGCCGATTGTCCCGGACACAACGACGCGATCGCCCGGCTCCGCGCGGCTGCGCCTGACCATTTCGCCCGGCGGCACGCGGCCAAAGGCAGTGATCGAAATCATCAGCGGTCCGGGCGTCGACACCGTATCGCCGCCGAGGAGCGGACACTGAAATGCAATTGCGTCCTCACCGAGCGCCCGGGCGAATGGCGCGAGCCATCTGTCGCCGGCATCACGCACAGCCAGCGTGAGCAGGAAGCCAGCAGGCGTCGCACCCTTGGCGGCCAGGTCCGAAAGATTTACCCGCAACGCCTTGCGCGCCACAGTGTCCGGGGGATCCTCGCTGAGGAAATGCACACCCTCGACGATGGCGTCCGTCGTGACCACCAGATCGTCGCCGGATGCGGGAATAAATGCGGCATCATCGGTCAGCCCCAGCGCGCCCGGGCCGGTCGCCAGCGGCTTGAAGTAGCGTGCAATCAGATCGTCTTCACCGGATGACACCTTGCCGTGCTCCTGACTCCGTCATTGTGAGCGTAGCGAAGCAATCGGGGGGCCGCAAAGCAAGACTGTATCGCTTCGCCGCTGTCGGTGAGGTGACGGCCGAGAATTACGCTCAGCGCGCAAACTCATCGGCACGAAACTGCCGCGCGATCTGATCCAGTACCGCGTTGACCATGCCGACCTCTTCGCCTTCGACAAACGCATGTGCGACATCGACATATTCCGACACCACGACGCGCCCGGGCACATCCCTGCGATGCTCAAGCTCGTACGAACCCGCACGCAGCACTGCGCGCAAAATGGCGTCGATGCGCTTCAGCGGCCAGCCCTTCGACAGCGCATCGTCGATCAAGGGATCGAGCTTGCCCTGATCTCGCACCACGCCCGAAACAACGTCTCGGAAGAAGGCGGCTTCGGCCGGCAAATACTGGTCGCCCTCGACCTCATTGCCGATCCAGTGGCTCTCGAACTCGGCGAACACATCGTTGATACCGGCGTTTGCCATGTCCATCTGATACAGCGCCTGCACGGCGGCGAGCCGGGCCGCCCCACGCCGGTTGGCTTTCTTATCGACGTTCTTTGGTTGAATCTTCTTATTGTCTGCCATGACGCCGTTATGCCTTCGCCAGTCGGCGTTTGAGGCGCAGCATCGCCAGCGCCGCGCGCGCGGCGTCGCCGCCCTTGTTCAAATCGCCGGGCCGCGCTCGCGCCCATGCCTGCTCATCGGTATTGACGGTAAGGATGCCGTTGCCGAGCGGAATGCGCCTGGCGATGGCGATGTCCATCAGGCCGCGTGAGGATTCCATCGCCACGATCTCGAAATGAAATGTCTCGCCGCGCACCACGCAACCAAGCGCGATCGCCGCGTCATACGGCTTGCCGCTTTTATCGGCGGCATCGAACGCAATGGCAATCGCTGCCGGAATTTCCAGAGCGCCCGGCACCGTAACGACATCGTGCGTCACGCCAGCGGCCCGCAATTCGGCGACAGCCCCTTCCAGCAAAGCGTCCTGAATGTCATCGTAGAACCGCGCCTCGACGATCAGGGCATGCGCGCCCGAAATTTCGGTTTGATCCTTGAGCGCTGCGCGCCGTGAGTCTGCCATCATCCTGCCGTCTGGAACCTGAGCCGATTATCGGGGCGTTTGTAGTCGCAGCCGCAGGCAAAGCCAAGCGCCATGCGATCATGTTACGCGGTTGCGGTCCGCTTTGGCCCGGTGCGCTCGGGCGTCAGCCCGTTGCGACCTTGACGGTGTAATCGAAAAGATATCCGTCGAGCACCTTTTCGATGCCGCCGCGCAAATCGGCGACCTCCGCAGGCAGCCTGATCGTGACCTGCGTGCCGCGCTTGCCGCCGGCTGCAACATCCACCTCGACACGATCCGGGTCGCACATCCGTGCAATTTCCCCGACCGCGACGCGCCGGACCGCATCGTTGCGCAACTGCGGTTTGAAGATCTTGCCGACACTTGTCATCGGCATAGGATCGACAACGAAAATCTGTTTCGGCCACGCCGGGCGTTCGGCGATCAACGGCTGGGCGAATTGCATCAATTCCTCGACGCTCGCCTGCATATCCGGCCGCAAGGCGACATAACATACCGGAAGTTCGCCCGCATAACGGTCCGGCTGCCCGACGGCTGCGGCCAGCGCGACCGCCGGATGAGCCTGAAGGGCATTCTCGATCAACAGCGGATCGATGTTATGACCGCTGCGAATGATCAGATCCTTGGATCGGCCGGCGATGTAGAGACGGCCCGCTTCGTCGGTGTAGGCCAGATCGCCGCTGTCGAGGTATCCGTCGCGGAGCGAACTGGCATTTTGAGCTGGATCACGATAGCCCGGCGTCACATTGGGGCCGGACACCGTCATCACGCCGATTTCGTGAGGGACACACGCCTCGCCCAGGGAGCCGTCGGCCGCAAGCCGCCGCACCACGACCTGCGAATATGGCAGCCTGCACCCCACCGACCCGAGCACCGGCTCCGCAGGACCAGGATCGATCGACACCAGACCGCCGGTTTCGGTCATGCCAAGAATTTCATGAAGTTGCGTTCCGGTCATCGCCTGGAATTTTTCGGCCACCGCGCGCGGCAACAGCGACGCGCCGGAAATGCTGTAGCGCACGGACGCGAGGCTGGCGTCGACCGGCACGTTCAGAAGCGCGGCCAGCGCGGTCGGAACGCCGCCGATGATCGTCGCCCGGTATCGTTCGACGATGCGCCAGTAATTCTTGATGACGAGCGGATTACGCATCCCGCCGGGCGACAGCACGATTACGTTGGCGCCGGCGATGAAGAACGATAGCGAGCAGGAAATCGTCGCGGCAACGTGAAACAAAGGCAGTCCGTTCATGAGCGCGTCGGTCTCGCTCACATCCTGCAGGATGGTGCCGCCGAACGCGGCCGCGATCTGATTGCGATGGGTATGAATGACAAGTTTCGGCAGGCCAGCGGTACCGCCGGTGTGAAAGTACGCGGCAACATCACTGTCGCGACGCGCATGCCCGAACGACAGCGTCTCGCTGCCTTGCATCGCCATTCCCGCGGCAAAGCCGGTCACACCGTCCGATAACGGCGCGTCCGGCGGCGATACCTGAACCAGTTTCAGGTCCGGAATCTGCTCCCTCACCGCAAGTGCCTTCTGCCAGATGTCGAGTTGCGGATGCGGGCCGAGCGCGACCAGGATTTTCGCTCCCGACGCCCTGATGAGATCGGCGATGTTGTCCGCTTGCAGCAGGAAGTTGATAGGCACCGCGTAGCCGGCAGCTTCGGCGCCCCAGAGCGTGAAATGCGTCTCGATCAGGCTCGGAAGAATGTAGGCGACGCCCGGCGCCGGACCGCCGAGCGCTGTGAAGAAGTTCGCAGCCCGGGTCACGCCCTCCAGCAATTTCCGGTACGAGAGAAGGCGCGGCATCTCGTCGTCCGCGCCTGTCATCAGCATCGTCAGCGCGGTTCGGTCCGGCCAGTTCGCTGCTCCCTTGACGAAAATATCGTAGACGCTGCGCGCGTCGTAGCGTTGCTCGAGCGTCTTTTCGGATTCGAACCGCACGACATCGACAAGAGTGCGGACCGGAAAGTCGGTGAATGCTGACATCGGCCGATCTCCCCGCGCGTCTCGCTGACAGCGCCTATTTCATCTCACTCAGCCGTGCGGCGTATCGTGCCATCAGGTCGACCTCGATGTTGACCTCGCTGCCCGCGCGCCAGTCACCCAGCGTGGTGACACCAAGCGTATGCGGAATGATCAGCGCCGAAAACACCACATCCTGAACGGTGTTCACCGTCAGCGATACGCCATCCAGCGTGACCGATCCCTTGGCCGCGACGAATCGTGCCAGCTCGCGCGTGGTCCGCAGCTCAAAGCGCGCCATATCGGGGAGATTGTCGCGCACGGCGATGGTGGCGATGCCGTCGGCATGGCCGGCGACGATGTGGCCGCCGAGCTCATCGCCGATCTTCAGCGCGCGCTCGAGATTAAGTTTGGTACCCGCCACCCAGTGTTTCGCCGTGGTCATGCCGAGCGTCTCGGCCGCCGCATCGACATCGAACCAGGTCTTTCTGTCAGTCTTGCCGTTGGCGACGCCCGACGCCACGACCGTCAGGCACACGCCGTTGCAGGCGATCGACGCGCCATCGGCAATCGTGGTCTGGTCGTAATGGCACAGGATTCGTAAACGATGTAACTGGCCTTGCGCCGTTGGCTTCAGGCTTTCGATCTCGCCGATGTCGGTGACTATGCCTGTGAACATCTAAACTCGCCCGTAAATCGTCAGTGTATCGTCTTGCAGCGTTTCGCTAGCACGAACCTTGAAGCCCGGCGACTGCGTGATAGACGAGAGCGGCAATGCGTCGAGCGCAGGGACGCCATCGGCGCCCATCGAGCCCGGCCCGCGCAGCAGCCAGATTTCATCGGCAAGATCAGCCGCGACGAACGAGGATGCGACCCGCGAACCGCCTTCGACCATCAGACGCGTGATGCCCTTGTCCGACAGCGCGTGAAGCACGGCGGCGAGATCCAGCCCAGGCAATCCCTTTGCGGCGTTTACTCGAAGCACTTGTGCGCCTGCGGCGCCGAGCTTCATCGCCGCGGGGGCCTCCGCAAGATTGGACGACACGACCCATAACGGGGTTTCCCGCGCAGAGTGAACCAGCCGGCTGCTGCCGGGAATGCGCAAGCTCCGATCCAGCACCACGCGGACCGGTGAGCGCGCTTCCATGCCGGGCAAGCGGCACGTCAGCATCGGATCGTCCGCCAGCACCGTGCCGATGCCGACCAGAATGGCATCGCACTGCGCACGCAACAGGTGGACGCGTGCCTTTGCGGCGTCGCCCGTGATCGCGACCGGTTTGCCCCCGGCAGCGCCGATCCGGTCGTCGCTGGACACCGCAAGCTTGAGAATGACATGCGGACGCTTATCCCAGACCCTGCGAAAATGGCCGGCGTGGTCATGCGCAGCGTCCGCTGCGCCCAACCCGACATCGACGGATATTCCAGCGGCACGCAGCCGCGCATGGCCCTGCCCGGCAACTTCAGGATTAGGGTCTTCAACTGCGGACACCACACGCGAGATGCCTGCGGCAATCACCGCATCCGCACACGGCGGCGACTTGCCGAAATGCGAGCATGGCTCCAGCGTGACATAGAGCGTCGCGCCGCGCGCTGCGTCGCCAGCACGGCGCAGCGCCTCGACCTCGGCATGGGGGCGTCCACCCGGCTGGGTCCAGCCGCGTCCGACGATAGTGCCGTCCTTGACGATGATAGCACCGACCGCCGGATTGGGCGCCGTGGTGCCGAGCCCGCGCCGGCCGAGCGCCAACGCCAGTTGCATGAACCTGATATCGGCGGCCTTGGCCTTCGTAAGGCGTTCCCTGAATTGATCTTCGAGGAGACGAAACGCCATCGGCTATTTGCGCAGCGGCACCGGCCGCGCGTCGTCCTCGCCCGAGAGTTCGCCAAGCACCGCCGTGAAGTCCTTTGCTTCGCGAAAGTTGCGATAGACCGAGGCAAAGCGCACATAGGCGACATCGTCGAGGCTCCGCAGATGCTCCATCACGATCTCGCCGATGGTCTCCGAGGAAATCTCCGCCTCGCCGCCGCTTTCGAGTTCGCGGACGATGGCCGATACCATGGTCTCGACCCGCTCCGGATCCACCGGCCGTTTACGCAAGGAGATTTGAAGCGAGCGCACCAGCTTGTCGCGATCGAACGGCACGCGCCGGCCGTTGCGCTTGATGACGGTGAGTTCGCGCAACTGCACCCGTTCGAACGTCGTGAAACGGAAGTTGCAGGCCATGCAGACGCGCCGCCGCCGGATCACGGCGGAGTCCTCGGTGGGACGGGAGTCCTTCACCTGGGTATCCAGACTGTTGCAGCTCGGGCAGCGCATCCGCGTGACGCCTCAATGCTTACTGATAAATCGGGAAGCGGTCGGTGAGAGCCTTCACCTTTTCCTTGATCGCGGCCTCGACCAGCGGCGCCTTGCCGTCCTCCGATTGCGCAATCGCGTTCAGCACTTCCGCGATCAGGCCGCCGACCTGCTTGAATTCGGCGACCCCAAAACCGCGCGTGGTCGCCGCCGGCGTACCGAGACGCAGACCCGAGGTCACGAACGGCTTTTCGGGATCGAACGGGATTCCATTTTTGTTACAAGTGATGGCGGCACGCACCAGCGCCTTCTCCGACACGTTGCCCTTCAGCCCCTTGGGCCGCAGGTCTACCAGCATCAGGTGGTTGTCGGTGCCGCCGGAGACGATATCGAAGCCATGCGAGCGCAAGCTCTCCGCCAGCGCCTTGGCGTTCTCGACAACATTCCTGGCGTAAACCTTGAAGTCCGGCTGCAACGCTTCCTTGAACGCTACCGCCTTGGCTGCAATCACGTGCATCAGCGGGCCGCCCTGCAAGCCCGGGAAGATCGCCGAATTCAGCTTTTTCGCGATGGCCTCGTCGTTGGAGAGGATCAGGCCGCCGCGCGGACCGCGCAGCGACTTGTGCGTGGTCGTGGTCGTCACATGGGCGTGCGGCACCGGCGAGGCATGCACGCCGCCGGCCACGAGCCCCGCGAAGTGCGCCATGTCCACCAGCAGATACGCGCCGACGCTGTCGGCGATCTCGCGGAAGCGCTTGAAGTCCCAGGCCCGCGAATAGGCGGAGCCGCCGGCGATGATCAGTTTCGGCTTGATCTCTTCGGCCTGCTTTGCCACCGCGTCCATATCGATGATCTGATCTTCACGGCGCACGGTGTAATGCACCGGCTTGAACCACTTGCCGGACATGTTGACCGGCGCACCGTGCGTAAGATGTCCACCCGCGGCGAGATCGAGGCCCATGAAAGTATCGCCCGGCTGCAGCAGCGCCAGGAATACCGCCTGGTTCATCTGGCTGCCGGAGTTCGGCTGCACGTTGGCGAACTGCGCGCCGAACAGTTTCTTGGCGCGCTCGATTGCCAGCGTTTCGGCAACGTCGACCCACTCGCAACCGCCATAGTAGCGCGCGCCCGGATAGCCCTCGGCGTACTTGTTGGTCATCACCGAGCCCTGCGCCTCCAGCACCGCGCGGCTGACGATGTTTTCAGACGCAATCAGCTCGATCTCATGACGCTGGCGACCGAGTTCGCCCTTGATCGCCGCGGCGATCTCGGGATCGGCCTCGGCCAGGGTGGCCGAAAAGAAGGAATCGGGCGCGGAGGCGGTTTTGGCAGACGAGCTCATGAACGGAATATCCTTGGCAACGCAGCCCGTTATGGCGGGGCGCGGACGGTCGGTTGGGCGGTTCGAAGCGGCGCAAGCGAGATAGCATATCGGCCCGAAATGGCCAAGGTATTGCGTCTCAGGCCCGCTTTTTGAGCAATATATGGTGGATATGGGGGATTTTGCGATTCGGGCGGGCCATTTACCCGATCGGATTCGGCCTTGCCCCAAGGCCGGTTCAAAACAGCCCCGGCCAAGCAACCAAGCCACCTCGCCCGAGGGTTCGACCGGTTGCAACTCGCGAACAACCGCGTCGCTTACGGCGCCGGCACGGTCATCGCGAAGATACTATTTATTTGGAGAGATAGCGCCGGAGTGCTGCGATCGACGGCCCGACATGGCCGGCGGCCTCCAGCAATCTATCACGCGATACATTCAAGCGGCCGGCCCAGAGATCGGTCTGGGCGTCGTTGTTCAGGTCGAGCGCCACCGGCGGCTTCTGAAAAGTCGCGGCGACTGATGCAACTGTGACGAGCCGGATCATCCGGCGAGGCTATCACGCGCCCTCGTTGCGACGACGACTCCCCGGCGGGAGCGTTAAAATGCGGTTTCCGAGACCGCGCGGGATTTACCATGTTGCGGTCTCGCACGGGCCGCACCATTTTCTCCATGAGCGCATAGCCTTACGCCAGTCTCTTGATGGTGTCGCCGAATGCGCGCATGTGAACGGCACGCACGAAAAGCCGCGATCCTGCCGCATTCGCCGCAGAACTTTTTGAGTATTGGAGTTGCCGAGATGAAGCTTTCCGTTGCCGCTCTGATGATTTTGACCGCAAGCCCGGCGCTCGCCGACGACTGCAAGCCCGTCGTCGATGCTCTGACCAAGCTTGCGACCACACCCAATCACCAGACCATCACCGGCAAGGAAAGTGGCGAACTGGTCACCACAACGGATACCCGCTACGTCTTCCTTCGTGGCGAATGGCGCAAGTCCGCGTACGACAGCCACGATGCTCTCGAAATGCTGAAGGATGCGCTGTCGACCTCCAAGCTGACGTGCACGTCAAAAAACGCGACCGTGAATAACGAGGCCGCCATGCTTTATAGCGTGCACAAGATCAACGAAGACGACGAGGCGTCGGATTCGCAAATCTGGATCACGACTGCGACGGGGTTGCCGGCAAAGGAAACCGTCAAGCCGGGCGGGGTCGAGCGG
>JBEPUM010000016.1:0-33525 GCA_041691515.1 Pseudomonadota bacterium
TCCACGGCAACGTTACGCCGGAGCGTTCGGCCTTGGTGGCCGTGCTCTGGGCCTCCGCGCCACAGACGGCGGCCACTGTGCTTTCGCCGCGCGCGATGCGTTGCGCCGCTTCATGCAGGTAGCGGATCGGGCTCTCGCCGCCGACCGGACCGTAATAGGCGTGCTTCGGCGTGATGTTCAGTTTGGCGCTGAGTTGCGCCGCAGGGTCGCTGTAACGCCAGCTCAGGAAATTGACGATGTCGAGCGAATCGATGTCGCGCAGCAAGGGAGCGCCGCTGTCCTGCTCCGCGCGCTTGAGCGCCGCCTCCAGCAGCGCGAGCGGCTCAAGGCCCGCGGTGAGGTCGGCCGGATGATCGGAGATTTCGCCGATCCCGACGATGACGGGGATGCGGTCGTCGGGCGTGGGGGAGTTTGCGTTCGTCATTTTCTTGCTTTGCCTTTTATTCGGAAACCAGGTTGTCGAGATGCTCGATCGCGTCGGCAAAATCTTCCTTGAATTCCTGCACGACAGCGCCGGCGGATTTCACACTGTCGATCAGGCCCACGCCCTGACCAACGAAATAGCTGACCAGATCGCGCGCGGCCGCGTTGCCCGAAGCGGCGGCGCGATCGATCGAATTGAAGGCGTCGCGGCTGATGATGCTTTGCAATGGCATCGGCAATGCGCCGGGACTGTCGGGCCCGCGATCCCAGGCGTCGGTCCAGACCGAGCGCAACTGCCGCGCCGGCTTTCCGGTGCGGCCTTTGGATCGGATCGCGTCGCGCGAGGAGGCTGCGATCATCTTTTCGCGGAAGATTTCGGTGGTCTCGGATTCTACCGTCGCAAGCCACACCGAACCGGTCCAGGCGCCGGCGGCGCCCATCGCCATGCAGGCCGCCATCTGCCGCCCGGTCATGATGCCGCCCGCGGCCAGCACCGGTACATCGCGCATCGGTTTGATCGCCTTGATCACCTCGGGGATCAGCACCATGGTCGAGACTTCGCCGCAATGACCGCCAGCCTCGGTGCCCTGAGCGACGAGAATGTCCACGCCGGCGGCGACCTGACGCACCGCATGTTCCTTGGCGCCGACAAGTGCGGCGACCGGCACGTTATGTGCCTTGCCCATCTCGATCATGGCCTTCGGCGGCACGCCGAGTGCGTTGGCGATCAGTCGGATCGGGTGCTGGAAGGCGGCATCGAGCACATCCAGCGCGCGCTGCGCGTCGAATGGCTGTGGCTGGTTGTCGGCGACATTGGTCGTCGTCAGTTCGATGCCGTATTTTTTCAGGAGGTTACGGGTGAAATCCCGGTGTGCCGGGGTGATGCGGTTTTCGAGGCTCTTCCAGGTGACGTCCTTCTCGCCCGCGGTCGAAATGTTTTCCGGTATCAACACGTCGAGGCCATAGGGCTTGCCGTCGGTGTGATCATCGATCCACTTCAGTTCCTGCTCGATGCTTTCGGGCGAGTGCGTGGTCGCACCGAGGACGCCAAAACCTCCGGCGCGGCTGACGGCTGCGACCACGTCGCGGCAATGACTGAACGCCAGCAGCGGGAATTCAATTCCCAGCATGTCGCAAACAGGTGATTTCATGATGCTGTTCCGCTCCGGAGCACCCGTCTTAATCGGCGGGCCTTGATATGAACGCTAGCGCATCGACAGTGTCCACGCCAAGCGCGAGTTGGGCTGAGGTGCGCCGGTAAGCGTGCATTCCGTGCCGCAAAATATGCAGGCGGATGCGACGGCTTTGCCTCTTGCGCTTTTGCGCTACGGGCCCAATGCTGGATTCGAAGCGTTCGGCGAAGCGCGATATTTTCGGGAGATTAGATTGATGTCCGTGCCGCAGTCACATTCCGCAAAACACCGGGATACGAGCCGCGATGCCACCGATGTCGTTATCGTCGGCGCGGGTTTTGCGGGCATGTACATGCTGCATCGGTTGCGAGGGCTCGGTTTTTCGGCGCAGGTGTTCGAGCAGGGCAGCGATGTCGGCGGAGCCTGGTACTGGAATCGCTATCCCGGTGCGCGCTGCGACGTCGAGAGCATGCAGTATTCCTATTCGTTCTCCGATGAGCTGCAGCAGGAATGGGACTGGAGCGAGCGCTACGCGCCGCAGCCGGAAATCCTCAAATACGCGCAGCACGTCGCCGACCGGTTCGATCTCCGATCCGGCATCCAGTTCGATGCGCGCGTCGAATCCGCGGTCTTCGACGAGGACATGAATACCTGGTCTGTCACGATATCCGATGGCAACACACTCACGGCGAAATATGTGGTGCTCGCCACCGGCTGTCTGTCCAATGCGCGGATGCCGGACTTCAAGGGTTTGAAAGATTTCAAGGGCGAAGTCTATCACACCGGTCACTGGCCGCATCATCCCGTCGACTTTACCGGCAAGCGCGTCGGCGTGATCGGCACCGGCTCCTCGGCGATCCAGTCGATTCCGGTCATCGCCGAAAAGGCCAGCCAGGTCACGGTATTTCAGCGCACCGCGAATTTCAGCATTCCCGCGCGCAACGGGTTGCTGACGGAAGAGGAGCGGCAGTCGTTCCGCCAAAACTATCCGGAAATCCGCCGGCAGGCGCGTGAGGAGATGCGCAACGGCATCGTGCAGGAGCTTCCCGATCGCGGCGCGCTGGATGACGGCGATAACGAACGCCGCGCCAAATACGAGACACGCTGGATCAAGGGCGGTCTCACGTTCATGGGCGTCTACAACAACCTTGCGCTCGACCAGGCCGCCAACGACAGCGCCGCTGATTTCGTGCGCAGCAAGATTGCCGAGATCGTGAAGGACCCGGAGACCGCCCGGTTGCTTCAGCCGAACAATCATCCGATCGGGTCGAAACGGATCTGCGTCGATACCGAGTACTACGCCACCTTCAATCGGCCCAATGTCGCGCTGGTCGATGTCAAATCCAGTCCGATCGAGGAAATCCTGCCGAACGGCGTTCGCGTCGGCGGCAAGGATTACAAGCTCGATGCGCTGGTGCTGGCGACGGGTTTCGATGCCATGACCGGATCGGTCGCGAAGATCGATATTCGGGGCAGGGATGGACAAACGCTCAACCGGAAATGGGAGGCGGGGCCGCGCACCTATCTCGGGCTGATGAGCGAGGGCTTTCCCAATCTTTTCATCATCACGGGTCCAGGCAGTCCATCGGTGCTCAGCAACATGATCGTCTCGATCGAGCAGCACGTCGACTGGATCGCCGATTGCGTCGGCTATATGCGCGATCGCGGGATCGACGTGATGGAAGCGCGCAAGGACGCCGAAGACAAATGGGTCGACCATGTCAACGAGGTCGCGCACGGCACGCTCTATCCGCAGGCGAACTCGTGGTACATGGGCGCGAACATCCCCGGCAAGCCGCGGATTTTCATGCCCTATATCGGCGGGGTCGGCGCCTACCGGCAGATCTGCAACGACGTTGCCGCAAAGGACTACGAGGGCTTTGCGATGATGTCGGTGCGGTCGGAGCGCAAGGCCGCGATGTCCTGATGACGTAACGCGCAAGACGTTTCTTTACCCTCCCCTTGAGGGGGAGGGTAAGAGATCAGAACGCCGTATAGCCGCCGTCGATCACAAAAGTGTCGGCGGTGTGATAAGACGACGCCTTGCTCATCAGATAGACCGCGATGCCGCCGAAATCGCTGGGCTCGCCGAAGTGCCGCATCGGAATGCGAGGTATCACGTTGGCGACGAATTTCTCATTGGCCATGATGCCGGCCGTCATCTCGCTCTTGATCCAGCCGGGCAGAATGGCGTTCGCAGTGATGCCATGGCGCGCGAGTTCGACCGCGAGTGCGCGAACCAGCGCGTTGATCGCGGCCTTGGTGGCAGCATAGTGCTCGTTACGAGCGGTACCGAACAGCGCCGCGAGGCTTGAGGTTGCGACGAGGCGGCCGAAAGCATCGCCGCCATTTGCACGTTCCGTCATGTGGCGCGCCGCCGCTTGAAATACATGGAACACGCCGTCGAGATTGGTAGCGAACATGGTGCGCCACTGCTCCTCGGTGCGGTCGATGAAGGCGTGGCGTCCGCCGCCGCCGATACCCGCATTGGCGAAGCAGCCATCGACGCGGCCGAAAGTATCGAGCGTCGCAGCCATCGCTTTCTTGACCGAGGCGACGTCGGTGACATCGCAGACGCGGATATCGACCTTGCCTGGCGCGCCGGACATCGTTGCGGCCGCCGCCTTGTTCTTGTCGGCATTGCGGCCCCAGATCGAGACGTTGCAGCCGGCTGTTGCCAGCGCCTGCGCGATCCCGAGGCCGATGCCGCCGTTGCCCCCGGTAATGACGGCCGTGCGCCCGTTGAGGTCAAAAATGCTCATGGAATGATGTCCCGTTTTCTGCCGAATGCGACCTTGGCCAATCGGGCGGCCAAAATCAACATGGGCTGGGACGGGGCTTTCGCGATCCAGACCGTTGAACTAGACCAATGGCGCCAAGCAGAAAATTATTCTGGCGGGCGATGGAGTTTGCGCAATGACGACAATCGCAGACGGTGGACAAGGCCGGTCTGATTTCAAGCCTGCCGATCCCGGTTTTGAGCAGCGTATTCGCGATAGCTTTGCGCGGCAAACTGCGATGGCGACGCTGGGCATCCAGCTTCAGAGTGTTGCGCCTGGAGCGATCGAGTTGGCAATGCCGTACAATCCGGCGCTGACGCAGCAGCACGGCTTTATTCATGCCGGGATACTAACGGCGGGGATGGACAGCGCATGCGGCTATGCGGCGTTTTCTCTCATGCCGTCAGACGCCGCCGTTCTGACGGTCGAATTCAAGACCAACCTCCTGGCGCCTGCGAAGGGAGAGTCGTTCGCATTTCTAGGGCGCGTTCTCAAGCCGGGACGGACCCTGACAGTCTGCGAAGGTCAGGCCTTCGCTATTGCCGGTGGTACCAGAAAGCTTGTCGCAACCATGACCGGTACCTTAATGGCGCTGTTCGAGCGTGGCGGTATTGCGCATTGAATGCCTCCGCGCCCCGCGAACGCGGTTGACGCCGGTCCGGGGAGTCTGAAAATAGAGGAATAGCAGCTGCCGCGCGCAGCCCAACAACAATGAGGACGTCATGCAGTTCAAACACGTCACGCTCGATTTCGACGGCCACGTCGCCATCCTCAAGCTTGATCATCAAGAGGTCATGAACGCGGTCTCGATGGATATGCTCGGCGGTCTCGGTGAAGCACTTGACGCAATCGAGGACCGCCGCGACGAGGTGCGTTGTCTGGTGCTGACCGGCGCAGGCCGCGCTTTCTGCACGGGCGCGAATTTACAAGGCCGCAACAATCAGACGCCGGGCAAGAGCAACGCGGGTCAATCGCTGGAGATCGGATTCCATCCGTTCCTGCGTCGCCTGCGCAACCTGCATTGCCCGATCGTGACCGCGGTGAATGGACCCGCCGCAGGCGCCGGAATGAGTTTTGCTTTGATGGGCGACATGATCCTGTGCGCGCGCTCGTCGTATTTCCTGCAGGCGTTTCGGCGCATCGGTCTCGTGCCGGACTGCGGCTCGACATGGCTGCTGCCGCGCATGATCGGCAAGGCGCGGTCGGTCGAACTGTCGCTGATGGGCGAACGGCTTCCGGCCGAAAAGGCGCTGGAATGGGGCCTCGTCAATCGTGTCCATGATGACGCTTCATTGATGGACGAGGCGTTGAAGCTTGCGCACGATCTTGCCAATGGACCGACGGTGGCGCTGTCGATGATCCGCAAGCTCTATTGGGACAGCCCGGAAAATACATTCGAGGATCAGCTCAATCTCGAATATCAGTTGCAGCGCAACGCCGGCAGGACTTCGGATTTCAAGGAGGGCGTGACGGCCTTCCTCGAAAAACGCCCCGCGAAGTTCAAGGGCAAATAAGCGCCGTGACGGCAACGACGGATGAACTGCTTGGCCGCTGCGTGACTTCATGGTCGCCGGGCGCGCGCGGCATCGCCAACGTTGTCAGGCTTTCGGGCGGCGCGAGCCAGGAAACGTGGTCGTTCGATGTCGTGCACCCGCGGGGAGATTTCGGTGCGATCCTGCGCCGTGCGCCTGAAGGATACGGCGCGGCACCGGAGCGAGCCGCGGGGCTCGCCGCCGAAGCGGTGCTGATGCAGCAAGCGTATCAGGCCGGCGTGCCGTCGCCTCGCGTGCTGCACGTGCTGACCGCCGAAGACGGTCTCGGCACCGGCTTCATCATGGATCGCGTCGCGGGTGAAACCATCCCGCGCAAGATCTTGCGCGATGAAGAATTCGCTGCGGCGCGACCAAAACTCGCCCGTCAGCTCGGCAAAGTGCTGGCGGATATCCACGGGTTGCCGCTGTCACAGTTGCCTGAACTTCGCCGCATGACCGCGGCGGCCGAAATCGCCGAGCTGGAGCGGGACTACCGCGCGTTCAGCGGACCGCGCCCGGTGTTCGAACTGGCGCTGAAATGGTTGCGCGACAACGATCCCGGTCCATCCGAAAACGTCACGCTGGTGCACGGAGATTTCCGTCACGGCAATCTCATCATCGGCCCCGGCGGCATCCGCGCCGTGCTCGATTGGGAGTTGGCCCATCTTGGCGATCCCATGGAGGATCTCGGATGGATCTGTGTCAACTCGTGGCGCTTTGGCGAGATCGACAAGCCAGTTGGCGGCTTCGGGACACGTGAGGAATTGTTCGCGGGCTACGAAGCCGCGGGCCGCAGCGCCGATCCGGCGCGCGTGATGTTCTGGGAAGTGATGGGCACGCTGCGCTGGGGCGTGATGTGCTGTGGCATGATGCAGCGCTTCCGGACTTCTCCGGAACGTTCGATCGAGCGCGCAATGATAGGGCGGCGTTCCTCGGAAACCGAGATCGATCTGCTGCGGCTACTGGCGCCGCGAACGTGACAAAGCCCAACAGGGCGGGAGGGCCGTATGCAGGATGATCCGACACCGGGCGAACTGATCGCCGCCGCGGCGGATTTTCTGCGCAACGATATCATGCCGCAACTCAGCGGGCATAGCGCGTTCAAATTGCGGGTTACGATCAACGCGCTTGATCTGGTGACGCGACAGTTGATGCTGGAAGCTGGATGCGATGCGGCGGAGCTTAATCGGCTGTCACAACTGCTGGGCAAGGACGGTTCGTTGGTAGAGCTCAACGGCGAACTTGCCGACCGCATCGCACGGGGCGAAGCCACGCTCGAAACACCCGGCGTTGCCGACCATCTTTGGCAGACCACGCTGGACAAGCTTGCGATCGATCAGCCGAACTACGGGTCCTATCGGCGCGAGCGCGATGCGAAGCTGGACTAGCCGCTACTTCCCCAGCCACTTAGGCTTGCGCTTCTCCGAAAACGCCTTCGGCCCTTCGATATAATCCTGCGATGCTGCCATCGCCGCAACCGCTGGATAATCGCGCTGCTCCGTGATGGCCTGTTCGAGCGACACGGCCATGCCCTTCTGGATTGCCTGTTTGGAAGCGCGAATCGACATCGGGCTGTTCTGGCAGATGGTCTCGGCCCATTTCTCCGCCGCCGCCAGCGCCTCGCCTTGCGGCACGACGTCGTTGACGAAGCCGAGCTCGAGACCTTCGCGCGCCTTGACGTGCCGCGCGGTCAAAATCATGCCCATCGCGCGCTTCAGTCCGATCTGGCGCGGCAGCCGCTGCAGGCCGCCCGCAAGTGCCGCGAGACCGACGCGCGGTTCGGGTAGGGCGAAGGTGGCGTTCTCCGACGCGATGATGAGGTCGCAGGCCAACGCGATCTCGAAGCCGCCGCCCATGGCGACACCGTTGACGGCGGCGATGATCGGCTTGTCGCAATCGAAGCGCGATGTCAGCCCTGCGAAACCGCCTTTGTCCCAGCCTTTCTTGCCGCCTGCGGCCTGCCATTTCAGGTCGTTGCCCGCGCAGAATGCCTTGTCACCGGCGCCGGTGATAATCGCAACCCACTGTTCGGGATCGGCCGCGAATTCGTCAAAAACCTTGCTCAGTTCGAAATGCGCATCGGTATGCAGTGCGTTGTAAACCTCGGGGCGTGACAGCGTCACGATGGTAATCGGTCCCTTGCGGGTAACTTTCGAGAATTGCAGCGCCATGTTCGCTCCCGTTCGTGTTGTTTTCGCAGCAAGGAATATCGGGCGATGTTATCTCGCCGCTGTCGGATTGTTGCCCTTCAAATACGCAGGTCACCGCTGTCCGACAAGACCCATTCGGTTGCTTGACTTGATTGGAGGTTGCCACCTTAATCGTAGCAACGATCACAAGAACCGGAACATCGGGAGCTTCGCCTTGGATTTTTCCCTACCGACCGATCTCGTCGCCTATCTCTCCGAACTCGATCGTTTCATCGACACAAAAATCAAACCGATTGAACAGCAGGACGACAACATCCGCTTTTTCGATCACCGCCGCGAATGGGCGAGGACCGATTTCGACAACGGAGGTCTGCCTCGTCACGAATGGGAAGCCTTGCTGCGCAAGGTCAAAAATCTCGCAGATGATGCCGGGCATCTGCGTTTTGCTATCCCAAAACGTTATGGCGGCAAGGATGGCTCCAATCTGTGGATGGCCGTGATCCGCGAGCATTTTGCCACCAAAGGCCTCGGCCTGCACAACGACCTGCAGAACGAGCATTCGATCGTCGGCAACCTACCGCTGGTGACGATGCTCGATCGCTACGGCCGCGATGATCAGAAGGCCATGATCGAGGGCTCGATCACCGGCAAGTATCGCATCACCTTTGGCCTGACCGAGCCCGATCATGGTTCCGACGCGACGCATATGGAAACCCGCGCGGTGCAGGGAACGCGCGACGGAAAATCGGGCTGGATCATCAACGGCGAGAAGATGTGGACCACCGGCATGCACATCGCCAGCCACTGTGCGCTGTTCGCGCGCACTTCAGGCAATGACGGCGATGCGCGGGGCATAACCTGCTTTTTGGTGCCGGCGAAAGCAAAGGGTGTGAAGGTCGAGGAATACCTGTGGACCTTCAACATGCCGACGGATCATCCTCGCGTCAGCTTCACCGATGTGTTCGTGCCGGACGATGCGCTGTTCGGCGAGATCGGCCGCGGCCTGTCGCTGGCGCAATGCTTCGTGCATGAGAATCGCATCCGGCAGGCGGCAAGTTCTTTGGGTGCCGCCGTCTATTGCATCAACGAGAGCGTGAAATACGCGCGGGAACGAAAACCGTTCGGCGAGGAGCTGGCGCGTAACCAGGGCATCCAGTTTCCGCTGGTGGAGCTGGCTACACAGGCCGAGATGCTGCGGCTCCTGATCCGCAAGACGGCGTGGGAAATGGACCAGCTCACCCAGGCGCAGGTCGAGCATACACTCTCCGACAAGGTTTCGATGTGCAATTACTGGGCGAACCGGCTGTGCTGCGAGTCGGCCGATCGCGCGATGCAGGTGCACGGCGGCATGGGTTATTCGCGTCATAAGGCGTTCGAGCACATCTACCGGCATCACCGGCGCTATCGCATCACCGAAGGCAGCGAGGAAATCCAGAAGCGCAAGGTTGCGGGCTTCCTGTTCGGCTACATGGGTGCAGGAAAACATTGAGCGGTATCGAGCATCTCACCATCAAGACTAACGGCGGTAGCTTTCATGTCGCGCGTATCGGGCAGGGACATCCGCTGCTCCTGTTGCACGGCTGGCCGGAGTTTTGGCTGACGTGGGAGCCGGTGATGAACCGGCTGGCAGATCGCTTTCAATTGATTGCACCCGATTTGCGCGGCTTTGGTGACAGCGACAAGCCAGACGGGCCTTATGGGCCGGATCGTCATGCCGAGGATATGTTGGCGCTACTCGACGCACTCGGAGTCGCGCGCGTGGGTGTCGTGGGACACGATGTCGGCGGCGCGGTGATGCAGCCGATGGCGCGGCAAGCGCCGGAGCGGTTCACGGGTCTGTTTTTCTTCGGCTTCGTCTATCCCGGCATCGGCGGGCGCATGGGAACGCCGGACCGGCTCAACGAAATTTGGTACCAGTCCTTCAATCAAATGCCGATGGCGCCGGGACTTGTCGGAGCAACGCGCGAGACCTGCCGCGCCTATATCGGACATTTCCTGCGACATTGGGCGCACCGGAAGGACGCGTTTGATGAGGTGATGGAAACGTTTGTCGACAATTTCATGAAACCGGGAAACCTTGCCGGCGGCTTTGCGCACTATCGTGCCTCTCATGCCGGACGCATGGCGATGTTGAGAGGCGACGCGCCTGCCTTGCCGCCGATTGCCGTGCCCACCTGCGTTCGCTGGGCCGAGCACGATCCCATCTTCCCCTATGTCTGGACCGATCGGCTGGCTGAGACCTTCACGTCGCTCGATCTGGCGCCACTTCCGGATGTCGGTCACTTCGCACATCGCGAAGCGCCGGATCGCGCCGCGGCCGAGATCACGGCGTTCTTCGATCGCATTTGGTGAGACGAGGGCGCTCGGCCGTCGATGTCTTCTTAGCCGAAGCTGGGCAGGATCACTTCACCGACGATCGCGCGAGCCACCAGGTTTTGCTCGGCGAGCGTCCGGTGGTAGTTGCCGCAGTTGACGGCAACGACGAGGTCGCGCTTTGGAAATGCCAGAAGATACTGGCCACCCCATCCGATACCGCCGGTCCAATGCAGCGGCTGCGGTGGTGTTCCGGCGGGAAAGTCGCCCATGTACCACTGATAGCCATAGCTGCGGCCGGCATCAATCGCGACCACGGGAGTCGTGATCCGCGTAATCCATTCAGCCGGCACAACGCGCTTGCCCTGCCACGTGCCTCCTGCGAGTACGAGTTCCCCGAGCTTTGCCATATCGCGGGGAAGTAACCGCAGGCCGGAGTCCGCGCGCGCTTCGCCGTCGTGCCCGACGGTCCATTCCGCCGCGCCAAAACCCAGCGGATCGAACAGGACACGCTTGCTGTACGCGAGCAATGTTTCCCCACTGCCTTTTTCAATCAGGCGGCCGAGCAGTGCGGTCGCGCCGCCGCAGTAGCGCCATTTCACGCCGGGCGCTTCAACAGCGGGCCGTTCGAGAACGAAGCGAAGCCGATCCGGCGAGAGTTCCATCTGGATGTCGCTGTTGCGCGGATCGTCGTAGCTGATGGCGATCTCTTCCCAGTCGAGACCGAGCGTCATGCTGAGGGCGTGATGGATGGTGAGCCGATCGTGACCGGCATGCTCTCCCAATTCGCGGTATTCCGGAAATTGCTCATAGAGTTTGGCTTCCGGGGGCGGGACTTTTCCGGCGGCAAGGGCAATACCGTACACGAGAGCGACAACGCTTTTCGACACAGACCGGATGTCATGCAGGATATCAGGACCGAAACGGACCATGCCCAGCGGCTGCCCCCAGACCTCATCGTTGCCTTCGCCATAGTGCTCGAACAGAAGCTTGTCTCCTTGCTTCACGATGAGCGCATGAAGTCCGTTAGCCTTGCCGCTTTGTTGAATCGCAGCGAACCGTTTACCCATGCTCTCCGTTGTGGACTGCGCGAGCGCGGGCCGCGCAACGAAGCAGCATGCGATGCCAGCGAGGACATCGCGCCGATCCACAATCATTCGTCCGGTCGCCATCGGCGCTCCCGCACGCTCGGCTAATTCACCTGCCGGTCTTTTCCGGCCCAATAGGGATCGCGCAAGTTGCGGCGGAGGATCTTGCCGGAGGCATTGCGTGGTAGCGCCGGAATGAAATCCACTGTTTTCGGTGTCTTGAAGGCTGCGATGCGCTCGCGGGCAAACTTCATGATGTCGGTCGCCGTCGCGCTCTTGCCCGGCTTCATCACCACGATCGCCTTGACCGCTTCGCCCCACTGGTCGTCGGGAACGCCGACCACGGCGGCTTCGGCGACGTCGGGGTGATCGCAGATCGCGCTCTCGACCTCGGCGGGATAGATGTTCTCGCCGCCGGAGATGATCATGTCCTTGATGCGATCATGGATGTAGAGATAGCCGTCCTCATCCAGATAACCGGCGTCGCCGGTGCGCAACCAGTTGTCCTTGTCCAGCGTCTTCGCGGTTGCTTCCGGAAGATTCCAGTAGCCGACCATATTCGAGCCCGAACGTGTTGCGATCTCGCCAACCTCGCGCGGCGGCAGTCGATTGCCGTCCGCATCGAGAATCGCGAGTTCAACGCCGGGCAGCGCCTTGCCAGCCGAGCGCATCCGCTCCAGTCCCTCAACATGATCCTCCGGCGGCAGCGCGACAATGGTGCCTGTAGTTTCGGTCATGCCGTAAAGTTGCACGAAGCCGCATTTGAAGACCTCAATGCATTCCTTGAGCAGAGCTGCCGGGATCGGCGAGGCGCCGTACAGCATGTAGCGCAGTCGTGAGAAATCCACTTCGCGCGCGCGGGGCTGCCGCACCACGAACTGCATCGCTGCCGGGACCATGAACAGTTTTGAGATTTTCGAGTTTTCGAAGAAGTCCAGAATCTTTGTGGGATCGAATTCGCGCGCGATCACGCCCTTGGCGCCGTGATAGATGCCGACTGCACCCCAGCCGGAGCCGCCGATGTGAAAGATCGGCATCGCCACCAGCGAGACGTCGGTCTCGACCCACTTGTTCCAGTCCGGCGCATCGCCGCCGCGTCCGGCGCGCACCAGCGACAGGAAATTGAAGTGCGACAGCATCGCGCCTTTCGGTTTTCCCGTGGTGCCGGAGGTGTAGAGCTGAATGGCGACATCGTTTTCGTTGACTGGAATCTTAGGATCTTCCGCCGGTTGAGTATCGCGCCACGCCGCAAAATCTTTCCATTCCGGCGCGCCACCTTCGGTGGTCATGATTTCGCGCACGCTTTTGAGTTGCGGCTTGAGAGTGCGGACTTGTTCGACGAACTCGGGGCCGACGAACAGGACCGCAGCCTTGCAGTCCTCGACGATGAAAGCGATCTCGGGACCGGCCAGCCGCCAGTTCACCGGCGCCATCACGACCCCGGCCTTCATCGCGCCGAACAACAATTCGAAATAATGATCGCTGTTCTTGCCGAGATAAGCGATGCGCTCTTTCGGCTTGACGCCGGATGCGATCAGCGCGCGGGCGACACGATTGGTGTTGCGGTCGAAGTCGGCGAAGCTGCTAACGCGTCCCTCGAATTCGAACGCGGTCGCATCGTTGCGCGCTTTGCCTTGCACGCGCACGACATCGGCAAGTGTCGAGGCATCCTCGATGGCAGACATGTTTCCCCTCACGTTTATTTGTTGAGGAGATACTGACGCCGTTGACGGCTAAATCAAGTGCCGTGATGGGCTAACCTCGTTTGGCGCGGTCCTTGTCGTTCTGCGCCTTGATGGCGTCGCGCGCCTGCTGCCAGTCTGCGTCCTTCCAGTCGCGGAGCTGATAGAAATTGCCGCCCATCGCGAGCGCCTGACCGCCATCCATGGCGATGGTCTCGCCGTTGATCCAGTCGCAGCCGCCGGAGATGAGGAAGGTTGCGAGGTTCTGCAACTCTTCCATGGTGCCGACCCGGTTCATCGGATTCATCGCCTTGGTGCGTGCACCGGCTTCGTCGCCGGGCTTGATGCGTTTGCTCATGCCTTCGGTCGGAATCTCGCCGGGCGCGATGGTGTTGAGACGGATGCCGTATTTGCCCCACTCCGTGGCGAGCGACATGGTCATGGCGTGGATAGCGGACTTGCTCATGGCCGACGGCACCACATAAGGACTACCGTTGCGCACCCAGGTCACGGTGATCGAGACCACGTTGCCCGGCACTTTTGCGGCGATCCATCGTTTTCCGACGGCATGCGTGACGTAGAACGTGCCGTGCATCACGATGTTGGCGACCGCATCGAAACCGCGCGGCGTCAGATCCTCGCTGCGCGAGATGAAATTGCCGGCGGCATTGTTGATGAGATCGGTGAGAGGGCCATCGGTGGTGAAGATCGTATCGATCATGTGGTCGACCGCGGCGGCGTCGCGGATATCGACGCCGTGGCTGGTAACCCGGCCGCCATGCTCGGCCATCAGCTCGGTGGCGGTCTCGTCGCAGACGATCTTTCGGCGGCCGCAGATGTGGACATTGGCGCCGAGGCTGAGAAAGCGCGTGGCCATGGCCTTGCCCAAGCCGGTGCCGCCTCCGGTAACAAGAATATTGCGGCCCGCGAGAAGCTGTGGGTTGAACATGGGTGGTCCCCGGTTTGAGAGGGAGGTTTTATGTTAATTAGTTGATTGACTAAATCGCGCCAACGCTTTTCTGTAAAGCGGAAAACGAGCAACGGCAGGGAGAACGTCTTTATGAACGATCGCGTTTCGGTTTCGATGTCGGAGGGCGTCGCGGATGTCCGTCTGGTCCGCGCGGACAAGATGAATGCGCTCGATACTGCGATGTTCGAGGCCCTCGTCGCGACCTGCGATCGGCTCAGCCGTGAGAAAGGCCTGCGCGCGGTAGTGTTGTCCGGCGAGGGACGCGCGTTCTGCGCTGGCCTTGACATGGGACGTTTTGCCGCCATGAAGGAGAGCGGCGGTAACGGGATAGCGGGTGGCGAAAAGCGTGACCTGACGGCGCGCACCCACGGGCTCGCCAATTTTCCACAGCAGGCGGTGTGGGGATGGCGCCAGCTGCCCGTGCCGGTGATAGCCGCGATCCAGGGCGTTGCGTTCGGTGGCGGCTTCCAGCTCGCGCTTGGTGCCGATATGCGTTTCCTCACGCCGGATGCGCGGATGTCGATCATGGAAATCAAATGGGGTCTGATACCGGATATGGCGGGAACGCCGATCCTTGCGAGTCTGGTGCGCGACGATATCCTGCGCGACCTGACCTACACCGGCCGCATCTTCTCGGCACAGGAAGCGATGAGCTACGGCCTTGCGACCCGAATCTGTGACGATCCGCTTAGCGTAGCGCTTGAAGTAGCGCGCGAGATCGCTGGCAAGAGTCCGCATGCGATCCGTGCCGCTAAGCGGATGTTCAACAATCTTTCGGTCGATCCTGGCCCGGCGCTGCTGGCGGAGTCGGTCGAGCAGCAGAAATTGATCGGCGGACCGAACCAGACCGAAGCGGTTCGCGCCAACCTGGAAAAACGCGCGCCGAAGTTTGCCGAGGTGTGATGAGCTTCTTACCCTCCCCTTTGAGGAGGAGGATCGGCGAGCCTCGTGCGAGACGAGACGGGGTGGGGTGACAGTTCGACAGTGTGTGCTCTCACCCCACCCCGACATTCGCTTCGCTCATGTCGACCCTCGCCCTCCAGGGGAGGGTGAGCAGGCCTCGCAATGCGCGGGTTCTCAAGAAACGAGACAAAAACTATGACCTCCGCCCCCACTCCCTTCCAAGGCATCATCAGCGGCGACCGCCGCCGCAGTTTTTCCGAGGTGACCGACCGCGTCAGCCGCATCGCCGGCGGGCTGCAAAGTCTCGGCGTCGGGCCGGGAGACAGCGTCTGCGTCATCATGCGCAACGACATCGCCTTCATCGAAGCGGCCTATGCGGTGATGACGCTTGGCGCTTATGCGGTTCCGGTGAACTGGCACTTCAAGCCGGAGGAGGTGAATTACGTCATCCGCGATTCCGGTACGCGCGTTGTGATCGGTCATGCCGACATGCTGAACGCGCTCCGCGAGGCAATCCCCGCCGAGGTCACCATGCTGAGCGCGCCGACGCCGCCGGAAATTCTGGCGACCTACAGGATCGACCGCGATCTGCTCGATGCACCTCGTGGCGCGCTCGATCTCGAGACGTGGCTTGCCGGACAGAAGCCCTACGACGGACCGGCACGGCCGCAGCCGCAGAACATGATCTACACCTCGGGCACCACAGGCCATCCCAAGGGCGTGCGCCGCGCCGCGCCGACGCCGGAGCAGGCAAAGTCGCAGGAAGGCATGCGCGCAATGATCTATGGCCTCAAGCCGGGTATTCGCGGCCTGCTGCCGGGACCGCTGTATCACTCCGCGCCAAATTCATTTGGGCTGCGCGCCGGGCGGCTTGGCGGCGCGCTAATGCTGATGCCGCGTTTTGATCCCGAGGTGTTCCTGCATCTGGTCGAGGCCGAGAAGATCGACACCATCTTCATGGTGCCGACCATGTTCATTCGCCTGATGAAATTGCCCGCGGCGATCAGGGCCAAATACGACGTGTCGTCGCTGCGTCACATCATTCATGCGGCAGCGCCGTGCCCGGCCGACGTCAAGCGCGCGATGATCGAGTGGTGGGGACCGTTGATTTACGAGTTCTATGGCTCGACCGAGTCAGGCGCGGTGACGTTCGCCAATTCCGAGGACGCGCTGAAGAAGCCGGGCACCGTCGGCAAGATATCGCCGGGCGCGGAGCTGAAGTTCATCGGCGACGATGGGCGAGAATTGCCGCAGGGCGAGATCGGTGAAATTTATTCGCGGATCAAGAGCCATCCGGATTTCACCTATCACAACAAGCCGGAAAAGCGCACCGAGATCGAGCGCGACGGGTTCATCACGTCGGGCGATGTCGGTTACATCGACGCGGATGGCTACGTGTTTATCTGTGACCGCAAGCGCGACATGGTGATTTCCGGCGGCGTCAACATCTATCCGGCGGAGATCGAGGCGGCGCTGCATGCAGTACAAGGTGTGCATGATTGCGCCGTGTTCGGTATTCCCGACGACGAATTCGGCGAGGCGCTGATGGCGGTGGTGGAGCCGCAGCCCGGTGTCAGTCTCGACGTCGCCGGCATCCGCGCACAACTGAAGACGTCGCTGGCAGACTACAAGGTGCCGAAGCATATCGAGATCGGCACCAATCTGCCGCGCGAGGATTCCGGAAAGATCTTCAAGCGACGCCTGCGCGATCCCTACTGGGAGCGGGCAGGGCGCAGAATCTAGGGCGAGCACGCCCAACTTTTGGGCATCGTCCGCCGCAGGTTTCTTGCGCTGCAACCAAAAACTTGCGACTGGAGAGTCGCGGATTTAATGGAGCAGCGCGATGTCCCTTCAGACGCCGGCACCGAATGCGGGTCAAACCGAGGGGGATCTTGCCGCGCTCGATGCGCGGCTGCGCGACGATATCCGCCTGCTCGGGCGTATCCTCGGCGACACCGTACGTGACCAGGAAGGCGAGGCGGTGTTCGATCTGGTCGAGCGCATCCGTCAAACCTCGATTCGCTTCCATCGCGATGACGACAAGCCCGCGCGGCAGGAACTCGAAACCATTCTGGATCGCATGTCGACGGCCGAGACCGTCCGGATCGTCCGCGCCTTCAGCTATTTTTCCCATCTCGCTAACATCGCCGAGGATCACAACAACATTCGCCAGATGCACAGCCAGAGCCGCGCGGGTGGGGTACCGCACGAGGGCACGCTGGCGCGCACGCTCGACCGCGCGCGCGCGGCAGGATTCAGCGGCGCCGAATTGCGTACGTTCTTCGACGGCGCGCTGGTCAGCCCGGTGCTCACCGCGCATCCGACCGAGGTTCGCCGCAAGAGCACCATCGACCGCGAGATGGAGGTCGCAGCGCTGCTCGATCGCCGGGAGCGGATACAGCTCACGCCGGATGAATTCGAGGCCAGCGAGGAGCAGCTGCGCCGCGCGGTGCTGACGCTGTGGCAGACCAACCTGCTGCGGCGGACCAAACTCACGGTGCTGGACGAGGTCGCGAACGGGCTATCGTTCTACGACTACACATTTCTGCGCGAGGTGCCGCGGCTACATTGCTCGCTGGAGGATCATTTACAGGACGCGGCCGATAGCGCTACTTCGAAGGACATCGCCTCGTTCCTGCGGATGGGGAGCTGGATCGGCGGCGACCGCGACGGTAATCCATTCGTCACCGCCGATGTCATGCGCGGCACACTGCGGATGCAGAGCGCGCGGGTGCTGCGCTATTATCTCGACGAATTGCATGAGCTTGGCGGCGAACTTTCGCTGGCGGCCAATCTAGCGGATGTTTCGCCGGAACTGCGCGCGCTGGCTGAACGCTCGCCGGATACCTCGCCTCATCGTAGCGGCGAGCCGTATCGTCTCGCGGTGTCGGGCATCTATGCACGGCTCTCGGCGACCGCGCTGAAGCTGAATGTGGAAACGTTGCGCCCGCCGGTCGGCGCGGCCGCGCCCTATGCCAGTGCTACCGAATTCAGCGGCGATCTTGCCGTTCTCGACCGCTCTTTGATTTTGAACCATTCGGAAGTAATCGCGCGCGGGCGGTTGCGCCTGTTGCGCCGCGCCGCCGACTGTTTTGGCTTCCATCTGGCCTGTCTCGACATGCGGCAGAATTCCGCCGTCCATGAGCGCACCGTCGCCGAATTGCTGGATGCCGCCACGCCCGGCACGTCATATTTGGCCTTGAACGAGGAGGCGCGCATTGCGGTGCTGGCGCGAGAACTGCGCAACACACGACCGCTAACGTCGCCGTTCGTCAAATACAGCGACGAGACGTTGGGCGAACTCGCGGTATTCCATGCCGCGGCGGAAGCCCACGGCACGTTTGGTCCGGGCGCGATCCCTCAATGCGTGATCTCGATGAGTGAGGGTGTTTCCGATCTCCTCGAAGTCGCGCTGCTGTTGAAAGAGGTTGGAATCGTCGGCCCCACGGGGCGCAGCGCCATCAACATCGTGCCGCTGTTCGAGACCATCGAGGACTTGCAAGCCTGCGCCGGAATCATGGACCGGCTGCTGTCGCTGCCGGAATATCGGGCGCTGGTGGACAGCCGCGGCAGTGTGCAGGAAGTGATGCTCGGCTATTCCGACAGCAACAAGGACGGCGGTTTCGTCACCTCAGGCTGGGAGCTTTACAAGGCGGAGATCAGCCTCGTCGGCGTATTCGAGCGGCACCATGTGCGCTTGAGGTTGTTTCATGGCCGAGGCGGCTCGGTTGGCCGTGGCGGCGGCCCGAGCTATGACGCCATCCTCGCGCAGCCCGGCGGCGCGGTGAACGGCCAGATCAGGATCACCGAGCAGGGCGAGATCATCTCCAGCAAGTATTCCAACGCCGAAGTCGGCCGCGCCAATCTGGAAATTCTCGCCGCGGCAACGCTGGAGGCGAGCCTGTTGCAACCGCAGCAGAGCGCGCCGCGTCCAGAATACCTCGATGCCATGGAGTCGTTGTCGGCGCGCGCTTTCGCGGCCTACCGCAACCTTGTCTATGAAACGCCGGGCTTTGAGGATTACTTCTGGGCTTCCACGGTCATCAACGAAATTGCGACGCTGAACATCGGCAGCCGCCCGGCCTCTCGCAAAAAAACCCACCGGATCGAGGATCTGCGGGCGATTCCGTGGGTGTTCAGCTGGGCGCAATGCCGCCTGATGCTGCCGGGCTGGTACGGTTTTGGCAGCGCGGTTGAGTCCTGGATCGCGGATCACCCCGACAAGGGCATGGGGCTATTGCAAGAGCTTTATCGCGAGTGGCCGTTCTTCCGTATGCTGCTCTCCAACATGGACATGGTGCTGGCGAAAAGTTCGATCGCGATCGCGTCGCGCTATGCCGATCTGGTGCCGGATGTAAAATTACGCGAGGCGATTTTCGGGCGAATCCGGCGCGAGTGGCACCTGACGATTGAAATGCTGCTCGGCATCATGGGACAGGAGCGACTCCTGAGCGGCAATCCGCTGCTTGAGCGTTCGATCCGCCACCGCTTTCCCTATCTCGATCCGCTCAATCATGTGCAGGTGGAATTACTGAAAGCGCATCGCGCGCAGGATGCCGACGAGCAGGTGCTGCGTGGCATCCAGCTCACCATCAACGGTATCTCGGCTGGATTGCGCAATAGCGGTTGATGCATCAGCCGTTCATATAGCTGTCATTCCATTCATCTTGTGCCTGATGTTCGCTCTTTAGCGATCATTTCGCGGAACGATTTTCCCGCTGTCTGATTGCATTTAAGGCATCGATTAATCCCGACCGCCGTCCCGCCTTGGGCGAGCACGCATTTCATTAGGTGATTACCATGGTAGCTCTTTTCGCCTATCTTTTTTCCATCGCTGTGTTCGTGGGAGGCGGATACGCCGGCTTGTACGCGCTCTCGCATCCTGACGAGTTCCATCAGCAGGCAGGGCCCGTCAAACATATCAAGCGGGAAGCGAAGCGCACCCCCGAACCGGCTATTGCGCCGAGTACGGCAGCAGCGAAATCTGCTCATGAGCCGCCTGTCATCGAGCCTGAAAAGCAGTCCGCATCTGCCGAAAAACAGATGGTACCCGCCGGGGCGGACGCGAGTACACCGGATGTAAGTACATCGGTTGCGACCGTTGCACCTGCCACTGATGTCGCCGCAGCGAACGCCTCCTCAGAGCCTGCAGCGAATACCAGTTCAGCAGAGCCCTCGAAGATCATCTCACCCAGCGCGCCCGACGCAGCCGCCACTGCGGCGGTCGACGACGCACCACCTGGCGTGACCGACAGCAAATCGCTCGCAGTGGTACAGGAGGCTCATGCTGAGGTGAAGGAAACGTCGAACTCGCTCCCAGGCAAAACCGATATTACAGGTGATACCGCAGCCCCGCCGCCTGTTCCTGCGCATGAACCGGAATCCGACGCGGCTGTCAAAAAGGAAAAGACAGACAGGCCGGCGCGCCGTCAACTCACCCGGTCCACGCAACGAACTCACACGGCTCGCGCCCAGCGCAAACTCGTCAAGATGGTGATGCGTACGATCGAATTTCCCGACGGTCACCGTGAAGTGAGGCTCATCTCACCTGGCCGCGCTGGATCAATGTCAGCATACGAATCTGATTCGGATGATCTATTTTAACAGCGCCGTCATTGCTGAATGAGCGTGATTGCGCCGGGTTAAATCGCATCCCACGAGAACACATCGGCGGAGCGATCGAGCTTGTAGAACGACGGCTTCAACGCCGGCATGCCATGCTCGGCAAGGGTTTGGCAGGTCCAGCCTTCCGATCTATGCACGGAGCGGATCGGACGCGATTGCCCCATCAGGAAGATTTCGTTCATGCGCACACCAAAAATCTGTCCGGTCACGTCCTTGGCGGCGTCGCTCAGCAGAAACACCGACGGTGGCGCGATTTTCTCCGGTCCCATCTGCTGGATCTTTGCGACGCGTGCTTTTTCCGCCTCGGTGCCCGTTGGGATGGTCCCGATCAGGCGGCTCCATGCGAACGGCGAGATGCAATTAGATCGAACATTGTAGCGCGCCATGTCGAGCGCGATTGACTTGGAAAGGCCGACGATGCCGAGTTTTGCCGCCGCATAGTTGGCTTGCCCAAAATTGCCGACGAGGCCCGAGGTCGACGTGAAGTGAACGAACGCGCCGCTCTCCTGTTCGCGGAAGATGCGTGCCGCGGCATAGGACGTGTAGAACGAGCCCATCAGGTGCACCTTGATGACCTGCTCGAAGGCATCGATGCTCATCTTGTGGAAGATGGCGTCGCGCAAAATACCGGCGTTGTTCACGACGCCATCAAGCCGGCCGAACTTGTCGATCGCCATCTGGATGATCTTGCCGGCCGGAATGGCTTCGGCGACCGTCTCGAAATTGGCAACGGCCTGTCCGCCGCGCTTGATGATCTCTTCGGCGACCTCTTCCGCTGGCGCTGCGCTGGTGCCCGAGCCGTCGGCGGCGACTCCGGGGTCGTTGACCACGACCTTGGCGCCTTCGGCGGCGGCAAGCAATGCGATCTCGCGGCCGATGCCGCGCCCCGCGCCGGTGACGACGATAACTTTTCCGTCGAGTGATTTTGTCATTGGTGTTTGCTCCTGTTGCTGTCGTCATTCCGGGATGGTCCGAAAGGACCAGACCCGGAATCTCAAGATTCCGGGTTCGCGCTTTGCGCGCCCCGGAATGACGACGGGTTACTTCTCGTTCGTGAAAATAATGGTGCCCGACGCTGCGAACATGCCGCCGACGCCATGACATACCGAAATCTTCGCATCTTTTACCTGCGCCGGCGCGATGCCGCGCATCTGCCGCACGCTCTCCTGCAGCGCGTACATGCCGTACATGCCCGAATGCATGTAGCTCAAACCGCCGCCGTTGGTGTTGAGCGGCAGCTTGCCACCGGGCCGGGTGTTGCCGTCGGCGATGAACTTTCCGGTCTCCTCATGCGGCATGAAGCCGAGGTCACCGAGCCCATACAGCGGCAAATGCGCGAAGGCGTCATAGATCATCAGGTGATCGACGTCCTTGTGGCTGATGCCGGCTTCCTTGAAAGCGAGCGGCCCTGCTACCTTGAAGGCGCGCGAGGAATCGAAGGTCTTCATCTGGCTGACCATCGGCGTTTCCACGCTCTCGCCGGTGCCGAGGATGTAGACCGGTTTGCGCGGAAAATCCTTGGCGCGATCGGCTGAGGTCAGGATTAACGCGCCGCCGCCGTCGGTGACGAGACAGCACTGCAGCAGGCGAAACGGGTAGGCGATCATGCGGGAGTTGAGAACGTCTTCCACCGTGATCGGCTCTTTCATGGTGGCGCGCGGGTTTTTCGCCGCCCATTCGCGCTGCACCACTGCGACCATGGCGATCTGCTCATGCGTGATGCCGTGGGTCTTCATGTAGCGCAATACTGGAATCGGAAACATGCTCGGCGGTCCGTAGACGCCAAACGGCGCTTCGAACTGGCCGTTCAGACTATCCGCCGGTGTCGATCGCGGTTGCTTGCCGATCATCGACTTGCCGCTTTCGGCATGGGTGATCAGCACAGTCTTGCAAAGACCGGCCTCGATCGCGGCGGCGGCATGACGGACATGCAGCATGAAAGAACAACCGCCGACCGAGGTGCCGTCCACCCAGGTCGGTGTGATACCGAGATAGTGGGCGATCTGCTGCGGCGTCTCGACCGCGGTAGCGACGCCGTCGATATCAGACAGCTTCAGCCCGGCATCGGCGATGGCATTGAGCGCGGCGTCGGCGTGCAACTGGATTTGTGACATGTCTGGGATGACGCCGAGCTTCGTGGTCTCGGCTGCGCCGACGACGGCGACTTGATTCCTCCGCATGACCTTACCCCTTCGCCGGACGGAACAAGGGAAGGGTGATCTTGTCGTCGAGCTTCTCGAACTTGACCTCAAGCTTCATGTCGAGTTCGAGCGCCTCCGGGGTCTGCGGGCAATCCGCGATGTTGGTCATCATGCGCGGACCTTCCTCAAGCTCCACGACTGCGATCGCATAAGGCGGTGTGAAGCCGGGCGCGGCGGGGCGATGATTGATGACATAGCTGTACAACGTCGCCTTGCCGGACGACTTGAAGATGCTGACCTTGCGCGAGGCGCAGGAGGGACAAAATGGTCGCGGCGGGAAATAGACGTTGGCACATTCGTCGCAACGCTGCAGGTGCAACTCGCCGGCCTGCGTGCCGTCCCAGAAATGTTGCGTCTCGGGCGTCGGTTTCGGACGTGCGCGTTGGGCTTCGGCCATGACGAGTTCTCCCCCTGACTGCGGGCGCTGGCGGCCCGGGCGTTGCAATCTTGATGCGCCATTTGACCGCCAAGCGTCAACGGTGCCATCGCGCAGAACAGGTCTGTATTCCGGACGGCAATATCGCGCAAAAATGGGCAATAGCGCCGCCGATGTGGCGCGCGATGGGATCAGACTCGGGCGAGGTGTTCCATTGAGTCCTGCGCCGTCTCGCCCTTCCCATCCATGTCTCGGAACGAGATTTTGGTGCGCAGGAGATGATCCGCAAATGCCTTGCTCAACGGCGGTAGCGTGCGATCTTTTTTCTTGATCAGGGCGATGAGGCGTGAAAAATTCGGATCGTTGATGCGCTTCGCGCGCAGGCTCGGTATTGCTGCGACTTCGCGCGCCGAGGCAGGCAGGATAGTGATACCGATACCGGCGCGAACGAGTCCAAGCGCGGTCATCATGTAGGTTACTTCGGCGACCGGCTTCGGCATCAGCTTGGCCTTGCTGAATGCCTGATCTGTCACTGCGCGGACGCTGGTGCGCACGTCCATCATGATGAGCGGAAATTGCGCCAGGCGCTCGGCGGTCACGCGCGCGACCCCTCCGATTGGGTGCCCTTCGGGATATACAACGTTCATCACGTCGCTGGCGCGGAGCAGCACTTCGATATCCGGGAAATCGACCTTGCCGCCGGTCAGGCCGAGATCGACATCGTCGGAGCGGATCAGGTCGAGCAATGAACCCGCAACGCAATCCCTGATGGCAAATGAGGCGCCGGGATTCTCCTGCCGGAAACGCCGGATCGCATCGGGAAGCACGCTCGCCGCGAGCGACGGAAGCACGGAGATTCTGATAACGCCGTGCCGTGCTGTCGAGACGTTCTTCGTGTTCTGCAGCATGGAGTCGAGGTCCTGCAGCGTCCGCTCGAACGTCGGAAGCAGGTCGCGCCCCATGCGGGTCAGGTTCACCGCGCGCGGATTGCGGTCGAACAGCTTCAGTCCGAGCGTCTCTTCCAGTTGCTTGATGTGGACGGTCAGTGTCGGCTGAGAAACATGAAGAAATTCGGCGGCGCGGGTGAAGTTGCCAAGCCGCGCGACGGCGATAAAGGATCGCATCTGGCGAAGATTCACGTCCATAGGACAATCGTATTACTGAGATTGAAATATTTCAATACTCGTATAGTTGATTTGCGTCCCGAGACGCGTAAAAGGGGCGCCTCAGAACAAAAATTCCTAACGGGAAGGAAACGCGATGATACGAAAAGCGGCGGCCGCGCTGGCGGCCATGGTGTTGACGACGCAGGCATTTGCCGCGGATGCGCCAGCAGAAATCAAAATCGGTACGCTTTATGCCTCATCGGGCCGCTACGCGTCGATTTCGATGCCTGTGCACAGCGCGCTCAAGTTGTGGGTCGAGCAGAAGAACGCCGAGGGTGGCGTCTTTGTGAAGGCCTTCGACAAGAAAATCCCCATCAAGCTTGTCGCTTATGACGATCAGAGCAATACCGCGACCGCTGCGACGCTCTACAATCAGCTCGTCACCCAGGATAAGGTCGATCTGTTGGTGGCAGATTCAGGCTCGGTACTGACCGCGCCGGCCGTGACCATCGCGCGCGACCACAAGATGTTCCTGTTCGACCAGACTGGAACTGGCGCGAGCTTCTTTTCCAAGGACAATCCCTATATCGCGCTGATGTCCGATCCGGTCTCCACGATCTGGCCGAAGCCGGTCGCTGACTTCATCACCCACGATGGTCCTGGCCTTGGTATCAAGAAGGTCGCGATCCTGTATTCGACCAATGAGTTCACGGGAACACAGGCCAACGCGGTGCGGAAGTTCATCAAGGACTCGGGCGCACCGATCGAGATCGTCTACGACCAAGGCATTCCGACCGAGACCACGAACTACACCGTCATCATCAACAACATTCTGGCCAAGGAGCCGGATGCCGTGATCCATCTCGGCTACGCGCCGAATGACATCGCTTTCCTGCGCAACGTTCAAGACGTCGGTGCGAAGTTCAAGATGCTGTTCTGCATCTATCCGGGCCTCGAAACCGAACTTCTCGAGAAGAATGTCGGCGCCAAGGGTTTGCAGCACGTCTTCACCTACGTTCCGCCGCAGGAGCTGGAATATCCGGTCAACTTCGGAATGAAGATGGCGGACTTCAAGAAGGCCTGGGACGCGAAGTACAAGGACGGCAAGATCGAATTCGGCTTCAACTCGGTTGCGGGTTACACCACCGCGCTCGTCATCGAGAAGACGCTGTCGGTCGCCACCAGTCTCGATCAGATGGAGCTGCGCAAAGCCGTGTTCAGCCTCTCGGGCAATCTGAAGACGCTGGACGGCACCTTTGCACTCGACGAGATGGGCGGGCAGATCGGCGAGCTGACGCCGCTCGGCCAGCTCGAACTCAACGAGCACGGCCACATCAAGTTCGTGTCGATCTATCCTCACGAGACGGCGACCGGCAAGCCGGTCTATCCGCGCCCGTGAACGACGGGTTCGTCATAACGGATCAGCGTCGGAGTTCGCTCTGATGCTGTATCCGCTGATCGCCGGTGTGCTGTTCGGGCTCTATTTCAGCCTGGTCGGCATCGGTCTCAATCTCGTGTTCGGCGTCATGCGCATTGTCAATCTTGCGCATGGCGACTTTCTGATGCTGGGCGCGTTCGTCGCTTTCGGTATTTATACGGCTGCCGGGCTCGACCCGCTGGTCGGTATTCCCGTCGCGTTTGCGCTGTTCTGCGTGGTTGGTCTTCTACTGTACTGGATTCTCGTGCCGCGGCTGCAGCGCGCCCGCGATCCCGAAATGTTGTCCTTCATCCTGTTCTTCGGATTCTCCCAGGTGATCGAGGCGCTGACCACGATTGTCTTCGGCACCAGCGAACGTTCGATCCCGAGCCGCGAACTGGCGAATTCTCTCGCCGGGGTTCGTGCCGCAGTGTTCGGCGGCGAAGCGACCAACGGCCCGTTCCGGATCTTCGGCCTGTCATTTCCGGCGTCATGGGTCGTGGCGGCGACGGTGAGCGTCATCGCCATCGGCTGCGTCTATTTGTATCTCTATCGCACCCGGCTCGGCACGCTCACGCGCGCGGTGATGTCGCGCCGCGACGAGGCGATCGCAACCGGCATCAACGTTGATCGCGTGTCCGCCGCAGCCTTCGGCATCGGTTTGGGACTAGCCGCCGTGGCGGGTGTTTTCGCGCCGTTCATGTTCGGCTCATTCACGCCGGCGTTCGGCATCGATGCGACGGTCACGTCGTTCGTCGTGGTGGTACTGGGGTCGCTCGGTAATCCGCTGGGGACCGCGCTCGGCGGTATCGTCTACGGCGTATCTTACATGCTCGTGCAGACTTACCTGAGTTCGTGGGCCGATCTTCTACCCTACGTGCTTCTGATCGGAATCCTGCTGCTGCGGCCGAGCGGTCTCCTTGGAAAGAGGGTGCGCGTTGCCTGATTCCGTGCGTCACTATCTTTTCATCGCGGTACCGCTGCTGGTCGTGCTGGCCGTGCTGCCGTCGCTCTATAACAATCACCTGCTGCTGTTCAATTTCGTGATCTTCTTCATCCTCGCTCAGGGTGTGAACATCATCTATGGCTTCACCGGCTACCTGCCGTTCGGCTATGTCGGCTTCTTCGGCGCCGGGGCCTATGGCTTTGCCATCATGGTGATGCATCTGAACGCGCCGGCGCCTCTCGCGGTTCTGGTCAGCGGACTGGTCGCGGTGGTGCTCGGGCTGATCCTGACGCCGCTGCTGCGGCTGTCAGGCGCTTACTTCTCGATCGCCAATCTCGCCGCGGCGCTGGCGGTGCTGCATCTGATCGCCAATCCGGCGCTGGAACAGATCACCAAAGGACCGTATGGCGTCGCGCTGAACGGCACCTTCAATCCGACGATGGCCTATGCCGGCGGGATTCTGATCCTCGCGCTGACGCTCGGTATCGTCGTGTACCTGAAGAATTCCAGCTTCGGTCTGGCGTTGCAGGCCGTCCGCGAGGACTCATTCAGCGCGTCTATGTCCGGCGTGAGCGTGGTGCGGATGCGAACCATCGCATGGCTGGCGTCGGCGCTGGTCGCAGGGCTCGCCGGCGGCGTCTTCGCCTGGTACGTATCGGTGTTCTATCCTGACAATGTGTTCAGTGCCGACTTCAGCATCTTCGCCATCGTGTTCGCGCTGTTCGGCGGCGTCGCGACAATCAGCGGTCCGCTGATCGGCGTCATCATTCTCTATGGCATCTACAATCTGATCGGCTTTACCACGCCGCAATATTTTCAATTGATCTACGGCTTGCTGATCATGGCGCTGGTGCTATTCCTTCCGGCGGGACTGGTCTCGCTGGCGACGCGACGGGGGTGGCATGTCCCCTGACGCAGCCCCCATTCTTGAAGTCAGCGGTGTGGTCAAGCGCTTCGGCGGGTTCCATGCGCTCGACGGTCTCAGCTTTCACGTATCGCCGGGCGAAATCCTCGGTCTCGTCGGTCCCAACGGATCGGGCAAGACCACCGCGATCAATGTCATCTCGGGCCTCTATGCACCAGATGCCGGCAGCGTCAGCTTCGCGCAGACCCAGGTCGGCGGAATGGCGTCGCACAAGCTCGTGCATCTCGGCATCAACCGGACGTTTCAGGTACCGAAGCCGTTCATGTCACTCACGGTGAAGCAGAACGTCGAGGTTGCGCGCACCTATGGTGGCGCAGCCGACAAGGCTCCGCAGATGGTGGATCTGCTGGAGGAATACCGGTTGGGGGAAGTCGCCAACCGCCCGGCGAGCGATCTGACCAACGCGCAGCAGAAGATGCTCGATCTGGTGCGGGCGCTGGCGACGCAACCGAAATTGCTGCTGCTCGACGAACTGGCGGCGGGCCTCAATCCGACCGAGCTCGACTGGATCGCCGGACGCATCAAGGCGCTGGCCCAAGGGGGTCTTGCGATCATCGTGGTCGAGCATCTGATGGGCTTCATCGAGCAGATCACCGATCGCGTCATCGTCATGAACGCCGGCAAGGAAATTTTCGAAGGCACGCTCGCGGTCGCCGTGACCGTACCAGAGGTGATCGAAGTATTTTTGGGAGGCGAGCATGCCGCCTGAGACTTCGTCGCTGCTCCATGTCACAGGCCTCGACGCGGGCTACGGCACCATGCAGGTGCTGTGGGGCGTCGATCTCGACGTGAAGCCGGGCGAGACCGTGCTGCTGCTCGGCGCCAATGGCGCCGGCAAGACGACATTCCTCAAGACCCTTGTCGGTTTGATCGAGACCCGCCAAGGCCACATCGCGCTCGGCGGCAAAGACGTGACGCGGATGCGCTCGAGCGACCGGATGCGGCTCGGCATGACCTACATGTCCGAACTCGCGGTGTTTCCCGATCTGTCGATCGAGGAGAATCTCAAGGTCGGCGCGCAGGCGTTGGGCCACGCCAATCCCGGCGCGCGCGCCGAAGAGCTCTACGGCATCTTTCCCGTGCTGCGCGACAAGCGCCGTAACCCGGCGTCGAGCCTGTCCGGCGGACAGCGCAAGATGCTCGGCATCGCCAAGGCGCTCGCGGCGGAGCCGAAACTGCTCGTCATGGACGAGCCCTCGGCGGGATTGTCACCGCTGTTCGTCAAGGAAGTCATCCGTGTTCTCGCCGACCTGAGCGGACATGGCCTTGCGCTTCTGATCGCGGAGCAGAACATCGGCTTCCTCGAGGTTGCGACGCGTGTGTTCGTACTGGAAGGCGGCCGCATCCGGTTCTCCGGCACGGTTGCCGAGATGACTGACAACGAAGCGTTGCGGCGCGCCTATTTCGGATTGAAGTAGCGCCCGATCGCCAAAAACAAAAAGGGTAGCTGTCCGATGATCGGTTCGAACGATTTGACGTCGCTTACGGTTACGGAGCTGGCGGCAATGCTCGCCGCCCGCCGTGTTTCCGCGGTCGAGATTACCGACGCCTGCCTCGACCGCATCGCGCATTACAATGATGCGCTGCATGCCTTTATCGACGTTTATGCCGAGGAGGCACACGCGGCGGCCAAGGCCGCCGACCTCGCGCGCGGCGCGGGCTATGCCCTCGGTCCGCTGCACGGCATTCCGTTCGGTTTGAAAGATCTCGTCGATATCGAAGGCAAGGTCACGACCGGCGGGTCGAAGGTTTGGGCCAACCGCATTTCGCCCACGACAGGTTCGCTGGTTCGTCGTCTGGTGGCGTCCGGCATGATCGTTACGGGCAAGACCCACACTGTCGAATTTGCTTTCGGCGCGTGGGGCACCAATCAGCACATGGGCGCGCCGCGCAATCCGTGGGATATGCGCGAGCCTCGCACGCCAGGCGGTTCGAGCAGCGGGTCCGGCGTGGCGGTGGCGGCGCGGCTGGTGCCCTGGGCTGTCGGTACCGATACCGGCGGTTCGGTGCGCACCCCATCGGCGCTGTGCGGCGTCACTGGCCTCAAGACCACGGTCGGGCAGATCGCGACGGATGGTATTCTACCGCTGAGCACGACACTGGATACGCCCGGATCTCTGGCACGCAGTGCCGCCGATGCCGCCATTTTGTTCGAGGCCATGCGAGGCGGTGGCGCAGCTTCGATCGACACGATCCTCTCCGGTCCGGCGCCGCGCGACATCAAGGGCCTGAGACTCGCGCGCATGCCGGACGTCGAGCGCGATTGCGTCGAACCCGCCGTGCTTGCCGCTTACGATCAGTCATTGGCACAACTCGCGGATATGGGCGCGGAGATCGTATCGATCGCGCTGCCGTTCCGTTTCGCCGATTTCGGAATGCTGGTAGGCCGATTGATCGCGGCCGAAGGCTATTCCTTCATCAAGGAGATCATCGACGATCCCGCCGCGCCGGTCGATGAGAACGTGCGCGCGCGTTTTGAGGTCGCCCGCACCATGCCGGTTACGGACTATCTGCGTCTGATGCGGGAGCGCGAGACGATCTGTGCGAAGGCCACGGCGGCGCTCGCGGGCGTCGATGCGCTGCTGACGCCGACCACGCCGATGACGGCGCATCCGCTCGCCACCGCCGAGCGGGAAAAGATCCTCCCGTCGCACTTTACGCGCATGGCCAATTTTGTTGGACGGTGTGCGCTGGCGGTGCCGAACGGCTTCTCGCCCACCGGCTTGCCGAGTTCGCTGCAGATCATCTGCGCGCCCAATGATGAATCGATGGCGCTGCGCATCGGCCGCGGGTATCAGGCCGTAACCGACTGGCACCGCCGTGCGCCTGCGCTGGAAGATGTAGCTTAGATTATGCGCACGATCAGAATCGGCTCAGGGGCGGGATATTCGGGCGACCGTATCGAACCCGCGCTGGAGCTCGCCGAGAAGGGCGACATTCAATATCTCGTGTTCGAGTGCCTCGGCGAACGCACGGTCGCGCTGGCGCAGCAGGCTCGTATGAAGGATCCGGACGGTGGTTACGATCCGCTGCTCGAGGAACGAATGCGCGCGGTGCTGCCGGTGTGCGCCGCCAAGGGCATCAAGATCGTGACCAATATGGGCGCCGCGAATCCCGAAGCCGCCGCGCACAAGACGGCTGCGATCGCAAAATCAATGGGCTTTCGCGGACTCAAGATTGCAGCTGTCGTCGGCGACGATGTGCTGGATGCCTGTAAGGCCGATGATCTTCCGATCATGGAGTTCGAAGGCACGGTAAAAGGATTTGGCAATCGCCTGCTGTCGGCCAATGCCTATCTCGGCGCTGCGCCGATCGCGGAAGCGTTGAAGGGCGGCGCCGATGTTGTCATTACTGGTCGCGCCTCCGATCCCGCGCTGTTTCTGGCGCCCATGATCGATGCGTTCGGCTGGGCGATGGACGATTGGAACTTGCTCGGCAAGGGTATCGTTGCCGGGCATCTGCTGGAATGCGCGGGCCAGATCACCGGCGGATATTTCGCCGATCCCGGCTTTAAGGACGTGGCTGGGTTGGCGCGCCTCGGCTTTCCTATCGGCGAAGTCGGAGAGGATGGTTCGCTCGTTGTCACCAAGGTCGCAGGCTCCGGCGGCGCGGTCACCGCGCAAACCTGCAAGGAGCAATTGCTCTATGAGGTCCACGATCCCCGGCAATACCTTCAACCGGATGTGGTCGCTGATTTCTCGCAGGTGACAGTGGAGGAGATCGGGCCCGATCGCGTCCGCGTGCAGGGCGGGCGTGGCACGCGCCGGCCCGATACGCTGAAAGTTTCGATCGGCTATATCGACAGCTACATCGGAGAAGGGCAAATATCTTATGCCGGTCCGGGCGCAGCGGCTCGCGGTCGGCTCGCGCTCGACATCGTTCGCGAGCGCCTGCAGTTGACTGGCGTCCAGACCAGCGAATTGCGCTTCGATCTGATCGGCGTCGACTCTCTTCATGGCGGGGCGTTGTCGGCGCAGAATGGCGAGCCTTATGAAGTGCGGGCTCGTGTGGTCGGCCGCACCGACAATCTCCGCGAAGCGGTGCGGATCGGCAACGAGGTCGAGACGCTTTATACAAATGGCCCTGCCGCCGGCGGCGGCGCAATCAGGTCGGCGCGCGATGTCGTAGGTGTGGCGTCGGTGCTTTTACCGCGCGAACTCGTGAATCCCTCCGTACGGTTTGTGGAGGCGTGAGGTGAAACTTCGCGACATTGCTCATTCCCGCACTGGCGATAAGGGAAACATATCGAACATCTCCGTGATTGCTTATCGGCCGGAACACTACTCGCTGCTCCTCGCACAGGTGACAAGCGAACGCGTGAAGACACATTTCGCCGGAGTCGTCGAAGGCGAGGTGGTTCGTTACGAGATGCCGGCCATCGCAGCGCTGAACTTCGTGATGGGCGCAGCGCTCGGCGGCGGCGTCACACGGTCGCTGGCGCTCGATGCGCATGGCAAATCGCTCAGTTCCGCACTGCTTGATCTGGAAATTGACGAGCCTTTCAGCGATAAATCGTCCTGATATCCCCACACCGCTCCCGGAACGCGAGACCTGACATGTCCAATCATCCGACCCTTGCAACGCTCGCCGCCGATCTTGCCCACGGACGTACCTCGGCGCGCAAGCTGGTCGAGGATTGCCTCGCGAAGATCGCGGACAAGGCCGGTGAGGGTGCGCGGGTGTTCGTGCATGTCGATGCGGAAGCAGCGACCGCCGCTGCCGAGGCGATGGATAAATTACGCAAGGCCAATGCTGCACCGTCTCCGTTCGCCGGTATTCCCGTTTCGATCAAGGATCTGTTCGACATCAAAGGGCAGGTGTCGCGAGCCGGTTCGCGTGCGCTCGACGATGCGCCACCGGCAGCCGCCGACGCGCCGGTGGTGGCACGTCTGCGCCGCGCGGGTTTTGTGGTGATCGGGCGCACCAACATGACAGAGTTCGCCTATTCGGGTCTGGGTATCAACCCGCACTACGGCACGCCGAAAAATCGCTGGCAGCGCAACATCGGCCATGTGCCCGGCGGATCGTCGTCCGGTGCGGCGGTGTCGATCACCGACGGCATGGCGCATGGCGCGCTCGGGACAGACACCGGCGGCTCGTGCCGAATTCCGGCCGCCTATAACGGCATCGTTGGATACAAGCCGACCGCGCGGCGCATTCCGCTCGATGGCGGCGTGCCGCTGTCGTTCACGCTGGACAGTTACGGTCCGATCGCACGCTCGGTCGGCTGCTGCGCAACGATGGATGCGGTGCTGGCAGACGAGCCGGCGACGCCGGTTGTGCCGCGCCCGGTCAAGGGGATGCGCCTCGCAGTGCCGACCACGGTGATGCTGGACGATCTGGACAAGGCCGTCGCGCAGGCTTTCGAGCGCGCGTTGGACAAGCTGTCAGGTGCAGGGGCTGTCATCGAGCGCATCACCGTTCCTGAGTTTACCGAGGTCGGCACGCTCAATGCCAAGGGTGGTTTTTCGGCAGCGGAAAGCTGGGCCTGGCATCGCGCGCTGATCGCGAAGAAAGCCGATGTCTACGATCCGCGCGTCGTGGTCCGCATCCGCCGGGGCGAAGCTCTGAGCGCCGCCGATTATGTCGATCTCCTGGCCATGCGCCGCGCAATGATCGCAGGTTTCGAGCGTCGCGTCGCGCCTTATGACGCGCTGATCGCGCCGACGGTAGCGATTACACCGCCGGTCATCGCCGATCTCGCCAATGACGCAGCCTACGGCAAAGCCAACGTTCTTTCGCTGCGCAACTGCACCATGATCAACACCATCGACGGCTGTGCGATCTCGCTGCCTTGCCATCGGGAGGGCGAGGCGCCCGTGGGATTGATGCTGGCGGCGGCCGGTGGTTCGGATCGCCGGATTTTCGAACTGGCGGCCGGGATCGAGCCGATGATCCGCAGCTAATCGCGAAATGAGGCACCTTTGATGAGCGCATGTGAACTGTCTGTCACGC
>JBEPUM010000017.1:0-32306 GCA_041691515.1 Pseudomonadota bacterium
AACCTCGAATCATCCAGCGTTGAAGCGCCGGACTGGAGACCACGCCATGACGAACACTATCACGATGCCTGATTCTTCGCAGCCCCCGAGCGATGCAGCGGTCGATCTTTTCGACAATTGGTTCGATCCGATCGAGACCGCGGTGCGGGACCGGGCTCGGCAGTTCATTGAAGAACTGATCCGCGGCGAGCTTGATGCTGTTCTGGCACGCCCGCGTTATGGACGCAGCCAGATGGCGAGCAACGAAGAAGGAACAGGCGTAGCGGGCCACCGCCATGGCAACCGGACACGGTCGCTGACCGGCAGCTTCGGGCCTATCGAGATCGAGGTGCCGCGCGCCCGACTGGACGGTGCCGATGGTAAGACCACCGAGTGGAAGAGCCAGGCGCTGCGGGCCTATCAGCGGCGCACGCTTGTTGCCGATGCGCTGATCGCGAGCTGCTACCTGGCCGGCACCAACACCCGCCGGGTTCGCCGCGCGCTGGGCGCCCTGTTTGCCGGCACGGTCGGCAAGGACACGGTGAGCCGGGTCTGGCGCAAGGTGAAGAGCGACTGGGATGCGTGGAACACCCGCTCGCTGGCCGGAGAACCAATCGTGCGTCTCATTCTCGACGGCACCGTGGTGCGGGTGCGGCTCGACCGCAAAGCGACCTCGATCTCGCTGCTCGTCGTCCTTGGCGTGCGCGCCGATGGTCAGAAGGTTCTGCTGGCGATCAAGAGCATGGGCGGCGAGAGTGTCGAGGCCTGGCGCGCGGTCTTCGATGACCTCATCAAGCGCGACCTCCGACGGCCGGAGTTTCTCATCGTCGATGGTGCGCCCGGCCTCGACAAGGCGATCGCAGCCGTCTGGGACGGCGTGCCGGTCCAGCGGTGCACCGTTCACAAGCACAGGAATTTGCTGGCGCATGCGCCGGAGCGCCTGCAGGAGGAGATCACCGCCGATTACAACGACATGATCCACGCGGCAACGCCCGAGGAGATTCAGCTCCGCCGCAAGGCTTTCATCCGCAAGTGGCGGCTCAAGCACCGTGCCGTCGCTGACAGTCTGGAGGAAGCGGGCGAACGCTTGTTCGCCTTCACCCGGCTGCCGCCAAGCCAATGGCGAAGCGCACGCACCACCAATGCGATCGAACGATTGCACGAGGAATTTAAACGAAGAATCAAGACGCAGACCGTGCTGCCGTCCGCGGACACCGCCGCCATGTTGTTCTGGGCGCTACTTGCTTCAGGACAGATCAACATGCGCAAGATCGACGGCTGGCAGACCCTCGCCACAAAACCCATCGATCAGCCAATTGACCTCGCCGCCTGATCGGATAACTTCATGTTCCCGGAGATCGCGCTACACCAATTCCAACCACATTCCGGACGGCACCTCGCGAACGCACATTCCATATTCCCGCATCAATGGGAATTAGAGGAAACACCCATCCAAGAAAGCTGCGGAACACCACAAGAAGGCAGCAGAACACGCCACACAGGCGGAGGCCGCCTCAGTTGGCGGTCTCTTCATTTTTTCTCGTCACGCGTGCTCTTCGCCCGAACAGATATCACCACCACCCGAGTCTTCTTCCGCAGGCGGAACATCTGGCCGTGTCGGTTTGCTCTCCGGGGCCTTTTCGCCCGCTTTACCGACCGGCAAAACTCTGTTCATGCTCGATCTCCTTAAGGTCGCGATTGCCCTTCCGATAGCCTTCACTCATTTGCGACCATTGCCAAGCCCCCTCAGGACGGCTTTCGCGCTTAGCGGAGGCCCTTGGCTTCCTTCCGCAGCGATTCACCCTTTGCCAGCGCTTCATTAATCTGCCGTGGCAGTGCATCGCGAGTGCGCTCGCGCGCCTGCCACGATAGCGTAGCGATCAGGATCGATCTTCTGCAGGACGCCGCGCCGATGTCCGATCGCCGCCGGCGTCGCGGCTGATGATGGTACGCACGGTCTGCAAGGCTAAGGTCCATCTCGTCCGCGATTGCGCAAAGCGATTTGCCCGCCTTCTTAAGGCGGCGCCCCAGCGGGTTATTTCTCTAGCCGCATTGAGCGGGAGTATCACCGGCGATGCGGTTAGGCTAGGCCCGGCGGTGCGCCTCCTCGGTCCCACACCGTCGGGCCGCCCTGACGCCCAACAAAAATGCCGCCACTGGGACGGACCAGCGACGGCCTTTGAGTTCAATGCGCGCGCTCGGAGCATAGGTCACACGGCATTTTGTGATCGAAAACTACGCAGGAGCGGCCGCGCGATCAGATTACCATCGCCGCCAACCGCGCCGCCAGCCGCCACGCCAGCCGTAATAGCGGAGAGACAAGGAGGCGACGCAGGGAGCCTGCGACTATACAGCGAATTCGTCGTGCTCACGAACCGTTCTCGGTTCAAAAGCCGGCTCCTGCTTTTAGGAGAGCTGTTAGCCATGCTGTCGCACATGAATTTTATCGTGCGTTGTCGCTCTTCCACAAATCGAAATTGACTGTAAATATTGCTGCTGGCTTTACCACTATCACGGGACAGTCGGTTAGAAACCGCCCTGGCCATCGCGAGAATCTGCTGTTGGTCGGCGCCAATAGAGCAAAAAAGCAGAGCGTAAGGTTCAACAAGGTTACGGTGTATTTTCAGATAGACGAGCGCGATCGCGCGATAAGCTGACCATGCTTTCGAGACGCCTTCAATCGCGAAATAAGACCCTGCACTACGTGCTTGATCTTCGCTTTCCAACGGCGGATCGCTTGCCACGCCTTCATGGACGTAAGCCAGTCCACCCCCTGACGCCAGAATCCATAGCACCATTTGAACATCGATATCCTCATTAATTTCGGGCGACAGACTCGGAATAAGCGTTCCACGATGACAAGCTTGAATATCTCGCCGAGAACAAGCGTCGCTGTGCCCGCTGTGAGGCGACCAGTCCCAATTAAATAGGCTGCGAGAGGTTTTACAGGTTCAAGAACGATCAGTGGAATCACAAAAAGGGCAAGAGTTGGGTACGGCCGCAAAGAAACGATCCACTTTCGCAAACCCACAAAGAGCCTTCGTTTCGCCGTCCAAACCGCCAAAGGCTTGGCAATTTTCAAGAAAAATGCGTCCACCAAAAAATATAGAATGGCCAGAACGAAAATCGCTGATTTCAATATGCGGGTCACGTCTGGTCCTTAGTGGGCAGGACAATGAAAATTGTTCAGCAAAGTTCGAACGATAGAAAGAGGACAAATCATCTCAGACACTTAGCGGTCCGACCGCGCCTTACGCGATTTCGGAAAACGAGGCGCCCATGACCCTAACTTTAAGAAGAGCCGCTCCGAGTTCATTCTGCGTGAACGGTTTTCGGATGATATGAAAGTCATCACGACGGGCGTCCAAGTCAGGCAGGAAGTGTCCTGGAAAACCGGAGGTCGTCAAAATGGCGATGTCAGGTCGACGACGCCGGATTTCGGCGGCCAATTCGTATCCATTCATGCCCCCGGGCATCAAGATGTCTGTGAACAGCAAGCTGATTTCCGAATCGCGCTCAAAGATGGCTATCGCTTCAGCGCCCGTTCCAGCCGTGCAGGCCGCGTAACCGAGCGCTTCGACCAACTGCACATGAAGTTCCCGAAGCTCGTTATCGTCCTCGACAATCAGAATTTTGGTGTGTCCTGGTGGAAGCGGCTCGACCGTCTCCACAAGCTTGGCTCCGCTTTCATGCACCGGCTCCGTCCAAGGAAGATATAACCGCACCGCTGTTCCAATATCGACTTTGCTTTCGATTGTGATGTGTCCGCCGGACTGGCGGGCGAAGCCATAAACCTGGCTCAGCCCCAATCCCGAGCCCTTGCCAACTTCTTTGGTCGTGAAGAAGGGTTCAAACACGCGCGAAAGCACCGCCAGTGGCATGCCGCTTCCGGTATCACTTAGTGTGATTGCGACATATTTTCCTGGTGCTATCTCGCCGAGGCCGGCGGCAGCAGCGTTATCCAAGTTGATATTTTCCGTAGCAATCCTGACGCTGCCGCCGTTGCGGATCGCGTCCCGGGCATTGATCGCAAGATTCAGGATCGCCGACTCCAACTGGTTCGGATCCACCCGGCATGACCAGAGGCCCTCAACCAGATCGAAATAAACCTCGATCTCCGATCCCACGGCGCGGCGAACCAGCATCTCGATTTCGGGCAAAAGGTCGTTGATGCAGACCGACTCGGGCGACAAGCTCTGGATGCGTGAGAAAGCGAGAAGCTGTTGCGTCAGCTTCGCCCCGCGCCGCACTGCGAGCAGAACCTGTTCGAGCCTGATGATCATCTTTTCGTCCGTGACGCGACGTCGGATTAGGTCCAGATTACCGCTTATAATCATCAGAAGGTTGTTGAAGTCGTGAGCAAGGCCGCCCGTGAGCTGCCCGACGACTTCCATCTTTTGAGCCTGATGCAGCAACGCTTCGGTGCGTTCGCGTTCCGCAATCTGGTCCGCAAGACGGACTCCAGCCTCGGCCAATTGTTGAGTGCTCTGTCGAAGCGGACGCAGATCCGTCACCACTCCGCAGACGATCCGAGCATCGGAATCATCCGGTAGGGGGGATAGCGAGAGATTTACCGGAACCTCGGTCTGTCCGGCCGTTACCATCGTGACGATTGCTCTGCCGCCGTCAGCGCAATTCAGTAGGCCCTCAAATACCGGAATGTCGGTTTGAATCAGAAATTCATTGAATGGTCTTCCGCTTATCTGTCCCGCGCTTCGTTCCAACAACGCCGCAAGAGCCTCGTTGCAATACAATACCAGGCCTTCGTTTGATAACGTGATCGCGCCTTCCTTCATTTGTTCGATGAGAAGCCGGTAGGGTCGATCGGCGTTTGTTATGGTGTAAATTTGCTGGCCAGAAGGGCCTCCGACGATGACCGCATCGACGCCACCCCCGCGGATGACGTCGAGCGCTTCTTCCGCTTCCATGAGCCGTCCGCGCAGGTCCTCGATCACGGCGCGATGATCCGTTTCCAGCAAAGCCCCCTGCCCCATTCTTGGACGGTTAGTCACGCTTTACCTCGGTCGGATCCGAACGGCTCCGCAGATCAAGACCAACAAGCACCTTCTCGGTGTTGGACAGATCGCCAATAATGCGACGTAAGGGATGAGGAAGCTCCTTGATCAACGTGGGCGCTGCAACGATTTGCTGCTCCTCACAGGCTTCCGGATGCTGATAGATGTCGATGACCTCCAAGGTGTAGTGTTCAGCGAGGTGTTCGGCGCATATCCGACGCATATTATCGATGGCGGTAACGGACCTGGGGGTCTGGCCGGTTACATAAAGACGCAATACGTAATCTTTCTTTGCGCCCGGTCCGGGCCCGCTGCCATTGTGGGTCATCGTGTTCTTCCTTGGGGCTTTGTACTGGCCTGCGCTTTTGAAGCGAGCTTCCGCTTTCCGTTTGTCTCGCTTTTTCCTGCCAGGCTTTTTCCGCCGGTCTCTTCGCGTTTCTTTCGTTGGGTCGCTTGCGCATGACGCCGCGCTGAACCCACCAATACCCCTCCGACGGACCGATACACATCGAGCAACTGAATGCCGTTCTTGGTAATCTGATACTCACGAATCTGGTTTGAGTGATTCATACCGCGGGATTTCAAAACATAAAGGCCGCGATTACGCTCACCGTCTGCCTCGAGGGCACCGAGTGACACCCAGGTGTCGATCAAGGACGGAATACCCTGGTCGCCACCACCGATGTGCTCATCTTCCGAAGTCAATCTGGTCATGACGGCCGTGATACCCTTGGTCTTCAAGATGTCGACCATTCGTAACAGGCAACTATGCACCTCGGACTCCGAACCGCGGAACGCAGAAATGGGATCGATGATAGTGGTGGACGGTTTGAATTCGTCGAGGTCACGGTTCATTCGCGCCAGGTGCATTTCGAAACCGTACAGCGTCGGCCGCGCGGCTTCGAAGCGCAACAGCCCGGAATCCAAATGCTTCTGCAAATCAATGCCGACGGAAAGAACGTTCCGAACAATCTGGCCCGGCGATTCCTCGAACGCGAAATAGAGGCAACGCTCTCCTCGCTCGCAGGTCGCGTTGGCAAAATGTGATCCAAAGATAGTCTTGCCGGATCCCGAGGCGCCCGAAATCAGGATACTTGAGCCTTTGTAGTAGCCCCCGGCCCCCAGCATGCTGTCCAGGCCGGGGATACCAGTTGGGACAGCTTCACTGGATGTTTGATGACGAAGACCGGCGGACGTGATGGGAAGAACGCTGATACCCTTGTGATCGATCAGAAACGGGTATTCGTTGGTGCCATGGGTCGAGCCGCGATACTTCACGACGCGCAGAAGCCTGGTCGTGATCTGGTTCTGCACCCGGTTATCCAGGAGAATGACGCAGTCGGAGACATATTCTTCCAGGCCGTGGCGGGTCAGGTGACCTTCGCCGCGTTCACCGGTGATGATTGCGGTGACGTTTTTCTCTTTTAGCCACGTAAACAGACGACGCAGTTCGCTTCGCAAGATCGTGGAATCGGAGAGTCCCGCGAACAGGTTTTCAATCGTATCCAGCACAACCCGTTTGGCCCCGATCTTGTCGATCGCATGGCCAAGCCGCACAAACAATCCTTCGAGATCGTATTCGCCGCTTTCTTCATTTTCCCCGCGTTCAATCTTCACATGATCAATGAGTAGTTTCTTCGAAGCAATCAGAGCGCTCAGATTGTATCCAAGCGACTTAACATTGTCAGAAATGTCTTGGGGACGTTCCTCGAAAGTCATGAGCACTCCCGGTTCGGCGAACCGGAGCGAGCCCTCGACCAAGAACGTCACGCCGAAAAGCGTTTTCCCGCATCCTGCCGCCCCGCAAAGTAGTGTTGGCCGGCCGGCTGGGAGCCCCCCTTCGGTAATAGCGTCGAGGCCATCAATTCCCGTGGCGGCTTTGGACAGTTGAGGGTGCGCTGCGTCATTCATGTACGATGCTCTTTCGGAGGATCACCGCGCGTAACTAGCTCTGAATGGCAGTCCTTACAAGCGTATGTGCGGGTGGCCAACCGGAGTCCGGGCGGCTCCGTTGGGTTAAGAATTTGATCCTTGGCGACCCAGGTCCAGAACCCTGACCTTGAGGACATCACCCACGGCTTGGCGCAGGTCGAACTGACAGTTTCGATCGTAATTCGGCCAACTCTGTGAAGAGCAAGCCGATCCCTTCATCGTGGCAGGCAGGCGATCGCTCTTGGCAAGAACCGGTAGCATTGCGCTCACAGCAGGCGTCTCGGCCTTGGCGTCCAGTGCAATAGAGGTAAGGAAAACCACAGAGCCGGCCAGAAGCGCGCCGGCCACAATAAGTGCAGATACAGCGATGGCGGTTATGGAAGTGGCGGCGGCGATAGACCTAAGCATGTGAGTTCCCCGGACTTTGATGCTGCAGAACCAATCCCGGTCGCCACCTTATGTTCCGATCATCATTTGCAACGCTCAAGATAAAGGTTGTAAAAAGGGAACTTTCACTGCAGCTCCCGTTGCAAATACTCGTTAAAATCGGCGTTTTTGAAATAAGGAAAAACGTAAATACTAAATTCACTACGATAATTACAATGGTAGGAACATTAGCTTCGCCCCCTGCTTAACCCTGCAACCACGGGGGATAACGGCCATGAACTTCCACTTGTCGCGCACTACGTCCAGACGTTTGCTTGCAGCAGCGGGCACCGCTCTCTGGATCGGCTCGGCGGTTGCCGCGCCGCTTCCCTCGTCGTACGCGGTCTCCGCAGCGCCGATAGAGACAAGTGCGGAGGCCCCGATCGAGCCGCTCAATGACCTGGCCGCTAACCTGCGCCGGCAAGTCGTAGATTATTTTAGCGGGGCTGCGCCAGGTACGGTCGTCATCGATACCTCGCAAACTTATCTCTACTTTGTGCTCAACGACGACAAGGCGATCCGTTACGGCATCGGTGTCGGCCGCGAAGGGTTCACCTGGTCGGGCGCCCAGGCCGTGACCCGCAAGGCCGAATGGCCGGATTGGACACCGCCGCAGGAAATGATCGCGCGACAGCCCTACCTGCCCCGCTTTATGGCCGGCGGAGAAGGCAACCCGTTGGGTGCCCGGGCCATCTATCTTGGCAGCACGGTTTACCGGATCCACGGCACCAACATGCCGTCGACTATTGGACAAAAGGTGTCGAGCGGCTGCATCCGGATGCTGAACGAGGATGTGATCGACCTTTACGGCCGCATCAGCGTCGGCACGCAAGTCGTCGTGCTTTCCAATCGCACCAACCTCGCAGCAATAGCCCCTGCGTCGGCACGCGTTGCGTCGCAATAAACAGTTGCGGATCCCTAAGTCTTTGGAAGATGGCTGCACTCCGCAGCGCCGATCTCGGCAGAACGGATATGTATGAAGTCGTCAAACTTTATCCTCACGTTCGCTTTGATCGGCGCTCTGACTGCCACTGAGGCTGCGGCGGAATGCCAGATTTCCGACGCCAAGCTGGAAGAAGCTATCCTCAAGAAGCCGGAGTTTCGCGGCGCTGCCAATCGCCAAAAGGTCCGCGACCTGCGCAGCTTGCGCGATGCCGCCTTCACGCTGTGGTCCTACGGACGCCATGCGGAGTGCGAGCGCCTGGTCACTACCATCCGTGAACTGGTGAACGGGCCTCCAATGGGCAATCTGGGGGGCAATGACGAGGATGAAGCCGACAAGCAGACCGCGGCGCGCGAGCCCAAGGTTCGTCGGGGCACGGCGGCCGGTCATCGCGATGAAAAAGACGCCGCGCCGCTTATCGCAATTGACGCGCTCGCGCCCGGCTTGAGGGCGGACGAAATGATCGGAGCAGAAGTCCGCAGTTCCGATGACAAGATCGTCGGCGAGGTAAGAAATATTGTCTTTGGAACCAAGGATCGTCGCGACTACGCGATTGTGGCTTCGGGCGGGTTCTTCACGCCGGGCAAAGACAGCTTCGTCGTACCGATCCGCTTTCTGAAAGTTTCCCAGGAACGCGACAGCTTCTTTCTTCCCATACCCAAGACCAAGCTCAAGACAGTCCCCCTTATGCCGGACCAGGATTACAAATGGCTTTCAGATGAAACATGGCGCACCCGGAACGACGCGTTTTTTGGGCAGTAGTGATCGCGATGCGATAAATTCGCGTATGCCGCGAACTTCCTTGTGAGCGATTACGACAAAGCTTTCACCTGCTTTTCTTAAACATCGGACGTCAATGGCACAGTCAAAACCCGGAGCGCCCGTAGTGCTCATCGTTGAGGACGAACCGCTTCTGCTCATGAATGCCATCGACATGATCGAAGATGCGGGCTTCCAAACGCTTATGGCCGGGAATGCTGACGAAGCGATAAAGCTACTGGAGACCCGCACGGACATCTCGGTGATATTTACCGATATCGACATGCCGGGCTCGATGAACGGCCTTAGGCTTGCTCACGCCGTCAGAGGCCGCTGGCCGCCTATCAAGATCATTGCGACCTCCGGACATTTTCATGTTCGCGATGGCGACTTGCCGGAAGGCGGACGGTTTCTTCCAAAGCCTTATTCCTCGGGTCAAATCATCCGATTGATCAACCAACTGGGCAGCGGCGTATAGTTGCGTACTATTCTCGGGATCGGGTCGCCATAGTTGCCTGAGGCAATCATATCCAACGTAGCAGGTTTTGAGCAATGTGGATCTCGGGCCGGACTGCACGGAAAGTTTTCAAACACCCAGGGCCCTTCGCACTGGCTGTGATCAAGCAATTTCGTGCAAACCAGGGTGTTCTGCTTGCAGGAGCCGTCGCCTATTACACGCTGTTGTCACTCGTCCCGCTGCTCATCCTCATCCTGATGGCGCTTTCGCACGTCATCCCGGAGGACCGGCTGCTATCGACATTAACTGAATATCTAGAGTTTATCGTGCCGGGACAATCAAACGCGCTGGTCGATGAAGTACGGACGTTCCTCGCCCATAAAGAGGTCGTCGGGGGCATTCTATTCGTCACCATGCTTTTCTTCAGCGCCCTCGCGTTTACGATCCTTGAGAATGCAATGTCAGTGATCTTCTATCATCGCGTCAAAATAAAACGTCGGCATTTTCTGGTATCCGCGGTGATGCCGTACCTCTTCATCCTGGTTCTGGGTATCGGCCTGCTGATCGTCACGGTTCTCGCAGGAATGCTGCAGTTCGTCGGCACTCGCAGCATTACGATTCTGGGACAGGCGCGCTCGCTGGACCAGCTCTCGATTCTTCTCCTCTATCTCGTCGGAGTCACGGGCGAGATATTGCTGCTCTCAGCAATCTATTTCGTATTGCCGGTAGGACGGCCATCGCTGCGCCATGCGCTGATTGGCGGGGTGACGGCCACGTTGCTATGGGAAATCATGCGCCACCTTCTGGTCTGGTACTACACCACCATGTCTCAGATTCAGGTGGTCTACGGCTCACTCACTACAGCGATCGCGGTTCTGTTGAGCGTGGAGATCGGAGCCTTGGTCCTCCTGATGGGCGCGCAAGTGATCGCAGAGTATGAGCGTATCAGCAGGGAACCCATCGAAGCGCCGACACAGACGCTTAAGACGTCCTCCTAGAAAAATTGCTTTGGCGTTAACCGCGTTGCGCCCGCGACTCCTTTCTCCCGTCGACCGACGGGATGATCACCTCGCGTCCATGATCGCTGATTTAATAGGGGGCGTCTGGACCAGTCGCTTCGGGAAGATTACCGTTCGCTCAAACTTGACCGCGAACGCTTCAAGGCCGGGTGGGGCTCTGGCCAACGAGTGCTTCAATTGGTTGTTCGGAACCCATGCCCCTCCCGTAGGTGAGCTAAGCTTGAACCTGGGTGATGACGGAGTGAGATAGGCGGCGTATCGAGGCGGGTGTCGAGCCTGCCAGAACCTCTCAAGGAGAGCGATACGCCATGAAAGAGCATAGCAATGTTGTTCGTCTTCGTCACCCCGACGAGATCGATGATCCCCTGACCAATATCCTGCGATCTGGTGCGCGACAGTTGCTTGCGCAAGCGATCGAGCTGGAAGCCGAGGTGTTTCTTGCGGAGATGAAGGACCTCAGGTTTGCCGATGGGCGGGACCGAATTGTCCGGCACGGTCATGGTCCCGAACGTACGATCCAGACCGGGATCGGCGCTGTCGAGGTCGCCCGGGTGAAGATTCGGGATCGCGGGGCCACCGGCGACAGCGAGCGGATCCAGTTCACCTCGGCGATCCTGCCGTTGTGGGCGCGGCGAACGAAGAGCCTGGATGCGCTTCTGCCGGTGCTTTATCTGCGAGGCATCTCGACCGGAGACTTTCAGGATGCCTTGGCGGCGCTGTTGGGCAAGGACGCGCCGAACCTGTCGCCGGCGGTGATTTCCCGTCTGACAGCGGAGTGGCAAGGCGAGTACGGTCATTGGCAGAAGCGGGATTTGTCGGCGCGCCGATACCTGTATGTGTGGGCCGACGGTGTATTCCTGCAGGCTCGCATGGAAGACCACAGCGAATGCATGCTGGTGCTGATCGGGGCGACGCCGGAGGGCAAGAAGGAACTCATCGGTTTCCAGGTTGGCATTCGGGAAAGCGCGCAGAGCTGGCGCGAACTTCTCATCGATGTGAAAAGACGGGGATTGAAGATCACTCCGGAAATCGCTGTTGGGGACGGTGCGCTCGGCTTCTGGAAGGCGCTCGACGAGGTGTTTCCCGGAACGCGGCACCAGCGATGTTGGGTGCATAAGACTGCGAACGTGTTGAACAAGGTCGCGCTGTCAGTGCAGGCGAACATGAAGAAGGATCTGCGCGAAATTTACCTGGCGCCGAGCCGCGCTTTGGCCGAGGTCGCTATCGATGTCTTCGCCGAGAAATACCAGGCGAAACACCACAAGGCGGTCGACTGCCTGACCAAGGACCGCGAAGCATTGCTGGCCTTCTTCGACTTCCCTGCCGAGCATTGGGATCACTTGCGGACGACGAACCCCATTGAAAGCGTATTCGCCACGGTCCGGCACAGGACCGTGCGGACGAAAGGTTCGTTGTCGTCAACGACCGCCAGGCTGATGGTGTTCAAGTTGGTCATCGCCGCATCGAAAACCTGGCGACGGCTGAAAGGCACAAATCACTTGCCGAAGATTGTCGCAGGTGTCAGATTCAAAGACGGCATCGAGGTCCTCGAAGCGCCGGCAAACCACGCCGCCTGATCGCGCCGCGTCACCTAAATTCCTGCATAGCTCCTCCCGTAGGTTGGTATACGTAACCCCGACTCTCTCGGCCCCAGACAGCCTGTCTGGGCCTGCAAACAACCAAGACGTCAGGATCCGATCATCCAAGCAGTTGCAGATCCGCATCACGTCTTTCGCTGGGAGAACGATCCATGTCTGGATTTTCGAGGAATTCGACGTCAATAATCTGGCCAATCTGCTCCCAAGCTGGAACAAGATCATCGCCGAGGATCTGGTGCGGGAGATCGAGCGTGACATCTCGGAAAGGCCGGAAACGATTCCGGAGATGCGCCTGTTTCTCGCAGTGAAAGGATATCGGCAAATGCTCGATACTCTGACGCGGGCGAGCGAAGGCAAAACCGGCGCGCATGCTCTGAAGGCGATGACGGTCGCCGCCCGCCGTTATGCGAAAGAAAAACCCGGTTTATCGGCGGCGACTTTCAGAAGTCCCCTCGTCCAGAATGCTAAATGGATGGAGGCTGCGACTGCGCTCCAACAAATCTTCATGGAAAGATTCAGAGAATGCGGGCTCGATGAGGTGGCAAGCGCTCATGCTTTGCGCATGGTGCGCAGCCTCGTCCGCAGGTTTCGTCGTGAACGAAATGTCGGGCTCATTCTTCGCTTCTGCTGACCTCGACGAATCCTTTGAGCTGGCGGTCGACGTGTTCACGACGGTCTTCCGGCGCTGTCTCGAAGCCAGGAGCCCGCAGTTTCACCGGGCTTATCCGGGTAGAAGGCATGGCATCGGCTTTTAAGCGGCGAACCCGATCGTACGCGCAATGACGGCTTCCCGGGTCGCCTGCCCGTGCGGCGCGCTTTATAAGAGTCCCGACCATGAGACGGTGCCGCGGGAGACTTACAGTTTCGCATGTCCGATCTGCGATGAAACATTGGAGGTTTTCAGCAGCGTGAAGCCTCCCAGGTATCGACTTGTAGCCGGCCCGATCCGAAAGCCCGAAACGTCTTGAACCTAAACAACGCGTATTCCGCCACGCGATCCGAGGGCCGGGCCGGTTTCTAGGTCTTTCCCTTGGTGCTCTTACCGCGCCCTTTGGTGTCGCCCTGAACCGCGGTGGAGGGCGGGGAGAGGAAAGCGTCGAAGCGCTCCTTGACAATCGCATAGCATTCACATGAAGCCTTCTCCATGCCAACGCGGTCGACGACCTGGATCGTGCCCCGCCGATAGCGGATGAGCCCCGCCGTCTGCATGGACTGCGCCGCCAGCGTCACTGATTTGCGGTTGGCGCCCAGGATGTGTGATAAGATTCATGCGTGTATGGCAAAACCTCGCCTTCTGCCCGGTCATGCATCATCAGGAGCCATCGGCACATCCGCTCTTTCGTCGTATGCAGGGCATTGCACGCCACCGTCTGCTGCACCTGCGACAACAGCGTCTCCGAATAGCTGACGAATAGATTGCGGACGTGTTCGCTCTTCCTGAATTCGGCCTGCAGCAATTCGATCGGGCAGCGGTGCATCGCGCCCTCAAGCTGAACGATACACCGGTTGAAGGAGACCCGGCTGTACATCGCGGCGAAGAGACCGAATGCTCCCTCGTTTCCTATGTTGGCAGTCTCGATCGCGGCTCCATCCTCGAGGACCGTCAAAAGCGAGAGTACGGATCCTTCCGGAAAATAGGCGTGCTTCCGGAGCCCGCCCGCGTCGCACACCATTGCGCCGAGTTTGAACTCGACCGACTCCAGTTTCCGCTGGATGCGCTTCCAGCTGGCAGGCTCAAGCGCGCCGAGCAGGCGATTGCGGTGGGCTACAGGATCTTTTTGAGGCTCAGTCATCATCGTCCGCCATCTGAAACGGTATATTTCAGCGGATTTTTGCTCCGGTGTCTGAGCAAAAAAGCTCATTCGGGCAGTCTCAAACCGTGGGATTTTGCTGCCGGCCGACAAACGATCGCAACTCGGAGATCAACGCCGGGGTATGATAGGGCTTGCCGAAGAAAAGGCTATCGGAAGGCAAATCGGCCGGCGACAACTGCATTTGGCCCGAGACCACGATGATCCGGATCGGCGGCCAGCGGCGCCGCACGGCATGGGCCAGTTTCAGCCCGTCCATGCTGCCAGGTATATTGACGTCCGTCAGCGCCAGGGCGATGTCAAAGCGGGCTTCCAGGATGGCGACGGCTTTATCTGCGTTGTCGGCCTCGATCGTCGCGAAGCCGGCTTCCTCAGCGATGTCGACCGCTATCATACGCAGCAGCGGGTCGTCATAGACGACTAGCACGATTGGCCGAGGTCGGTTGGGCGCTGCAGCCATCGATCAAGGGGCCGAAACACTTGGGACCGATGAACTCCCTGCCCAGCCCCGGCACGCGTGATCCTGCCAAAACTTCGCCATCCGGAGGCAATGTGCCCTGAGTTCCGGATTGAGAGTTGCGCGCGCCATCTGCGTGAGGTCCGACGCCAGGCGCAGGCACTCCAACTCCGCATTGCGACATCTGGCCGATGACATGGAACACCTCGCTATGGCGGAGGTGGATTGTTGCACGCCCTTGGCGGCCCTGTCGGTGGTGCACGCCACATAAGCTTATGGAATGAAAAAAGAAATCCGCCGCGGCCGGGATTCGCGGTTCAATCCAGCGCCCCGCAGCGTCTTGGACCCCAGGCTGGCGACGCCCTTGTCGGTAGCATGGACCACAAAAGGCTTTTGTTGGCCCCGCAACTCAATGCGGAGGGACTTCACGCATCCCATGCGCAAGCGGCCGCGGCGGCTGAGGTTGGAGGCTCACGCGGGCGGGCTTGAGATCTTCGGGCGATAGGCCAGCGGCCGTTCTTTGGGCCGCCAATTCCGTAAGCCCGTCCGCGATGATCTGCCGAAACATAACCACGGTCGCAATGCGACCGCTTTGGCAAGGACCAGCCAGCGACAAAATCATGTGCGACACAGAGGGCCCTCTGTGGTGGCCTATGAGGCTTTGATTTGGACGCCGCGGCTTTCCCCAACGACATCCGCGGTCGCCGTGGCGGCATCCGGTCCCCGAGGGAAACGCGCCGTGAAAGTGGTGCCGTCTTTCTCGGTAGAAGTGACCCGCACCGTCCCGCTGTGAGCCGCGATGATTTCCTTGGTGATATAGAGACCCAGACCAAGATTTGTCGAATTCGAAGGGTCACCGCCGTCCGGGCCGCCCCGAATCAAGGCGTCGAAAATTCCGCCTATCGCATCCTTCGGAATCGGCACGCCATCGTTGTGGACGGAGACCGAAACGTCCTTTGCCTCGCCGACGACGGTCACATTGATCGCCACGTCCTTGAAGCCGTATTGCACGGCGTTGCCCATGAGATTCGAGAACACCTGTCCGATGCGGGGCTTGTCCCAGCGGCCCTCGGTATTACCCGAGATATCGAGGATGAATTTGCGGTCGGGATGCAGGGTCCTCATCTCGTCGACCAGTTGCCGGCCTACGAATGCCATGTCCATGGGCGCTCGGAGCACCTGCAGTCCCGATCCGAGCCTGGCCCGGGTAAGATCGAGAAGCTGGTCGAGAATGTCGGTTGCGCGCGCGGCACTTGTGACCACCTGGGAAATCAGCATCCTCTGGCGCTCGCTCAGAGACCCGATCTTTGCGATCAATTGAGCCGACATCAGCATCGCGCCGATCGGATTACGTAAGTCGTGGCCCAAGACGCCCAGAAACAAGTCCCGGGAATGGTCGACCTTTCTCGAGTAGTAGCTGATCGATTCCGTCAGCGACTGATCAATCGCTTCATTGAACCGGACCAGATCCGCCGTGTTCTGGCGGGTCGGTTCCGATGCCTGGGCGCCCCACAGCTTGGTCACGCTCGCGCGCAGCGCGCGATATTCCGAGACCATCTGGTCCAGATTAAAGCCGCCTGCCTGGCGTAGCGCTGCGTGGATCTCAGCCACGCTGTCCATCGCATCCTTGGGCTTCTCGCCGTGCGATTTACTGACCTGTTCGGATTCGGTTTGAGCGGAATCGATATCGTCAGCGATGAAAGCGAGGATGTAACTGATGTGGTTGCGCAGGGAGAGCGGGGTCATTCCGTCTGCGGCCGGCGCCAGTGAGCCCGCAAATGTCTCCCACTCGGCGATGATCTCTTTGGAATGTTCACGAATGAAGGCTGGTAAACGCATTGCTTTCCGCCTCTCGCGGCCACCTTTCGATCAGGAATAGAAAATGCAAGTGCAGCCAATATCGAACCCAAGCAGCGACAGGCGAAGCGTGGCGGACGGTCTTCGACCGTAGATAACGACGACTCGCTCGACAGTACCCGTCCCGGAGCGGGAAAACTGAGCTAAATAGCTCAGTTGGCCGCACAATCTCTCCACGTTTTTTCCTTCGTGTGAGCCGTCTTACCGCGTCGAGTGTGGGCTAATCGTCTCGTCGATTGATCCACCGCCCTTGCCTGGAGGGGTTCCACCTTTGCTGCCCCTACCGATTCCCGATGTCCCGGGCTGGATCGGCCTTGTGACGCCGTTTCCGGAGGACAACCCCGCTGCCGCAACTGTGCCAGCGCTTCCGGGTTCGCTTCCCAGCGTGACCGCGTTGACGGGTGTCACCATTGCCATCATCGTCAAGATGGTCGCGATCGTCGAATAAGCTGGCTTCATCATCCCGGCTGCCCATCGTTCACTACGACGGCAACGCATCGCCCATTTTTTCGGACGAGTCTGTGCTATTTTGCTCAGAGCAATTGAAAACTTTAATCGACCGAAGGAGAAGGCGCGCCTGCCAAGCCTATGGAAGCGTAAAACCCATACAAACCAAATGACAGGTCATTCCGCAGCGGACACTTATCCGTCTAGCGTCACGCCTTGTCGGCAGCGATGTCGGACTAGATTTGGGGCTTTTCCGTAAGGACGACGCTCAACAGCCAACTATGCACGTCAAGATGTCGTCGGGTAAACAGTCGCAGACGCTCGCCTTCGCGCCGGACGATCAGCCGGTATCCGTCATGCTTCATCTCGTCGGGACCATCTGGGACGTTGGCGGCGCGTGTCGGGATGCAGGGCTGGAATAGGCGCTCGGGCAGGGTCGGGAAGATAGCCATTAGCGTTTTTTCTTCCTCGTCTTCTTGGAAGCTGTTTTGACTCCCTCCTTTGCTGATTTTGTCAAAGCCTTCTTGCCATTTTTTGGAGCCGCTTCCTTCGATTTCTGTGCAGACTTTTTAGCTTGTTTTTTGGCCTTCTTATTCGCAGTCGTTTGCGGCGCTCTGGTCTTCCCAAGCGGGGACATTCCAGCCAGGAAAGCGGGACCAAGAACGTCGTCATAAGTTGGCGTGATGCGGCCGGAGAAGGTTGGTGCAGGGGCGCCGGTAGATGCTATCGGATCGCCATCACCAGTCGGGACTTGTACGCTAGTCTTCATAGCGTTCGGTTCCAGCTTGATCGCTGTCGCGGCGACGCGCGTATCAGTGGCGTTGTCTGCGGCGGCTTGTGCAATGTCACTGATTGAGCTGGCTGCACTCTTTACAGTTTCAACAGCTGATTTCGCCGCGTCACTGATCTTGTCCAGAATGCTTTTCTCGTCGTTCATCGCGCCCTCCATTTTTTGGCGGAGCATAGACCGATTTGGATACGATAAAAGCCTTTAAGATAAGGATTCGATCGTTGCTGGAGCGTTTTTGAGGCTGACGATCTCGGCTGCGTTGCCCGCCAGCCTTCGGCCATGCCGTATGCAATCGCGAATCTACATCACGTCGGCCTATTGGTTCACAGCGTCGACCTCAGCAGCCGTGGGTGATCTTGCCGGACGGCGCATCCGATTATGAGGCGCGACCGGGTGCAGTGTGATGCTCGGAACAACCTGGGGTGGCTGAAATGACGCTCATGCTGAACGCGCCCACTGATGTCCATTTGGGGGTAGACCGGAAGTGCCCGGAGCGCGGGCCGAAGTCAGTTTTTGGCCTAAGCGAACGTTTTCGATCGAGTCCGCTAGTCGGGCGACAGCTGCTGTGCTCGGCCTCCGGAGCCATCACAGTTTTAGTCGGCATGGTGGGTGGATCTGCGAGGTCGTCATTGGCATTTTTCAGTCCTCCCCTCAAACCGACAGGATTGCCGGAACTAAGCGCGCCGTGATCAATTGCCTCATAGCCTATATGTCAGTGCGTTTCCTCACATCTGGAGATTTCATGTTGTTGCCCAAAGGAACGATCGTGGCCGTCGCCGACGGAGAAAAGTTCAATCTGTTTAGCAATACCGGGGATGAGACGAGCCCAGCGCTGACCGCGATGCCTGAACCAGATATCGAAAGCGTAAACAAAGGTTCCGGCGCGAGCCATCAAAGCAGTTCAGCCAATCCCGATGAAAGCCAGGCCGCTGAAGACGGCTTCGCTGGCGGAATCGCCGGTTTGCTCAACAAACGTGTGATGGATGGTGAAATTTTGGATCTCGTCATCATCGCCGCCCCGCGCACCCTCGGCGAGCTTCGCAAGAGCTATCACAAGAAGCTGTCGGAAGTTCTTCGGGGCGAGATATCCAAGGACCTTACCGGTCATGCGGTGCACGATATTGAGAAAACGATAGCTGCGGCCTAGCGGCGGAATATATTCACGGGTCCGCTCGCGCGTCTTTGGACGTAGTCCCTTGCGGATCCTCAGAGCGTCTCTTCCTCGCAACCACCGGGGGCCCTTTCGGCAATTCTGCCATTGAAAGGAAACTTCATGTTAAAGTGCTGCGCCAGGCTGAACCCGGCGGGCGAATCGTATCGAGTTCATGAAATAACAAATGACATAAGATGGACCAGGAATTGTTCGACTACTGTTTTGGAGGTCAAAAATGCGCTTTGGAAAACTTACAATTGCTGTCGCGACGCTGCTATTCGGCGTTCCGGTCGGAAACCTGTCGGCTCAAGTTGCGACTCCCGAACTGGAGGCCTGTCGGTCGAGCGGTTTGATTGCACTGAGAGAGCGCAATCCGAGCATTAAAGACGTATCTTTCGACGTTGACGGGATGACGGTTGCAAAGGCCAACACGAAGGTTGAAGACACGCCCATCAAAACCATCGTTATTGGCGACGCCTATCTCGAAAAAGGTAAGAAGGACACTCGTCGAACCTTTCTGTGCCTTATCGGAGAAAAGGGCAAAGTCTTGCTGACGTTTTTTACGGATAAATAGGCGGACCTGCCTCGGTCCATGCTGATGGGAACTTTTTCATTCAAGCTTTTGATTCAAGTTGCAGCAAAAGTACACCGGCTGAATACTTGCCCGTTCCGATCGCCCCAATCCCATCGTTTCAGTAGGTCGAGCAGCCAGTCAGGATCGTGAACCGCCTACAGGATTGCGTTGCTAGTTGAAGGGTCAGCCAATCATGCTGTGGCAGGTTGCAACCTGGTGCAAAGCTGCGCCGCGGGACTTCAGACGATGGCGCAGAACCAAGCCCTGATCGACGCCTCCAATCTCAAGGTTATCGTCCTGCGGGATTACAAGAACGGCGGATATCCGGGCGACGACATGGAAAAGTTTGTCGCGGCGAACGCCCCGGCCCTTCTCCACGACTCACACTTCATCATCGGCGAGGACACGGAGGAGCTCTTCAATCTCTACAATCCCCATCACTACATACACGTCTATCACCTGATCGATCCGAACGGCCAAATTGCCGTAATCTCATCGGCCCCCTCTGTGTCGTTCAACAAGATCGAGCAATTCATCAAGGCCAAGGGGAAATTATGATCGAGACGCTCTACGACCGGGCTCTCATCGTGCCCCGGGCTTTAAGGAGAGCGCGGGCGTCTCGTCGGTCCAAGATGGGAACGGGAGCCGTCTTTCTGCTCTTTGCCATCATCTATGCGATGATTTTGCCCGCGACCTACACCGGCGGCGCGATCGGACTGGTGTCGCTACGTTTCCTGACGCTGGGGATGTTCGCGCTCGCGCTCCTCATGGCGTTGCTCCTTGCGCTCACGCTGGCTTTGGGAGTGTATGGGTTTCACAATGGATCGGGCGCGAAGCCCGCGGGCAGTGCGCTGGGCGCCGTTCTAGCCGCCCTTCCACCTCTGCTTTGCTGCTCGCCCATATTGCCCCTGGCTATTTCCGCGGTCGCCGCAATCCTTCCGGCAGCGGGCTACATCGGCATGCCGATCCAGGGGTTTATCGCGACGCACGAACCGGAGATCTACAGCGTCGCCATTGCTCTGATGGCGTGGGGTCTCTATGGCAACGCACGGCGCGCACTATCGTGCTCCTATCGTCACCATGCCGCATCGACGAGTCCGCAGCGGGAGGACGGGCACGCCTGTTGCGAAAGTGAGGCCGATATGGCCGTGAGGGAATGGCGATGAGCGACGCAAGCTGCTCCGGCAGCGCCACGCCAGCGACAAATACTACCGACGCGGCAAGTACCGGCGTCGCCCCTTCCGTCAAGCCGGAGCGCACGGGAGCCGACGGGCGGGGACTTGCGCTGATGCGGACTGGCCTCATCGGCGCTCTGCTACGCGACGCCGATAACGGCAGTGCTCCTGCCGGCCGTCGGTCTCAATGCATGGCTCGCCGGGATTGATCGGGTGCTGCTGCCGCAGCTGATCGTCGGCCTCGGTGTCATCACGCTCGGCCTCTTTCGCCGTCAGGCTCGAACCGATGCGTGCTGCGAAAAGCAAACTACAAAATGAGGGTCTGACGAGATGACCGACTGTTGCGCAAATAAGGATACCTACGACCTTGCTGTTATCGGCGCCGGTTCGGCCGGCTTCTCGGCGGCAATCACGGCAGCCGAGCAAGGCGCGCATGTTGCGCTCATCGGCCATGGGATGATTGGCGGCACCTGTGTCAATATCGGCTGCGTACCGTCGAAGACCCTGATCCGCGCCGCCGAGACGCTGCACAATGCCCGCGTCGCAGCGCGTTTTACCGGCATCACGGCGCATGCGGAACTGATGGATTGGCGCGGCACCGTCCGTCAGAAAGACGCACTCGTTTCCGATCTGCGCCAGGCCAAGTACATCGACCTGCTTCCAGCCTACGACGGCATCGCCTATCGCGACGGACCAGCCCGACTCATGGACGGTGGTGTCGAGGTCGACGGCACGCGCATGGCCGCCGGCAAGATCATCATCGCGACCGGTGCGCGGCCGGCCGTGCCCGCCATACCCGGCATCGAGACCGTGCCGCATCTCACCAGCACGACGGCGCTCGACCTCGAGCGACTGCCACGCTCGCTGCTCATCATTGGCGGCGGCTATATCGGTACGGAACTCGCCCAGATGTTCGCCCGAGCCGGTGTCAAGGTGACGCTCGTGTGCCGGTCACGTCTGCTCCCGGAGGCTGAGCCCGAGATCTCCGCGGCACTGACGGGATATTTCGCGGACGAGGGTATCTCGGTTCTCCCGGGTATCGCCTATCGCGCGATCCGCGGGACCGAGGGCGGTGTTTCACTGATTGTGACGCGCAACGGCCAGGAGACGGTGATCGACGCCGATCAAGTGCTTGTCACCACTGGACGTACCCCAAACATCGAGGGCCTTGGGCTTTCCGAGCACGGCATCGCCGTCTCACCGAAGGGCGGCATTGTGGTCGACGACCGCATGCGCACGACCCGGTCCGGCGTCTATGCGTCCGGCGACGTCACCGGACGCGACCAGTTCGTCTACATGGCCGCCTATGGCGCGAAGCTCGCGGCCAAGAACGCGCTCAATGGTGACAGTCTGCGTTATGACAATAGCGCCATGCCCGCCATTGTGTTCACTGATCCGCAAGTAGCGAGTGTCGGGCTGACCGAGGCTGCGGCACGCGAGGCCGGACATGTGGTTCGCGTCTCGATGATTGGTCTCGACCGGGTGCCCCGCGCGCTTGCCGCCCGCGACACCCGCGGGCTCATCAAGCTCGTCGCCGATGCTGACAGCGGCCGCATGCTCGGCGCGCATGTCCTCGCACCAGAAGGAGCCGACAGCATCCAGACCGCGGCGCTCGCGATCCGGCAGCGCCTCACCGTCGAGGACCTTGCCGAGACGATCTTTCCATATCTCACCACGGTTGAGGGCCTGAAGCTGGCAGCACTCGGCTTCGCAAAGGACATAGCAAAATTGTCGTGCTGCGCTGGCTGAGATAGCGTTCATCTTGGTCCCGCCTAACTCGCCTGGGCAACCTGTAGATCCATTCGCTCAGTGATGGATGGATTCTATCCATTTTTGGAAGTTCATGGGCTCAGGTCAAAAGGTCGGCGCGACACGTTTGCGTGGGACCTATTGCAATGAGTCTCGCACTTCAGAGCCGTTTGCTAAAGGCAATGCCGAACTTGCCCCGCCGAAGAAAACGAATTCCTACCGCGCCATCATGATGTGCAATGAAAACTTAACAAGGGCCGGCTCTATGAAGTGCCCCCGCCGCGGCGGGGGCATAAAGTCACAAACTTAATTGGCTCTTAACGTCAGTCATCGTCGTGGTGGTGGTGTTCGTGTTCGTGTTCGTGTTCGATGACATGGTCACGATGATCTCCATCGTGGTCGTGCTCGTTCAGGATCACATGATCATGAGGTGCGGGGTTCTTTTTGCCAGACGGCCACCCCGGCTTCCCATCGCTGGGTGCCTTCGTCCGCTTCTTGTTCGCTGGTTTCCAGCGCGTTGTTCAACTTGCCGATTCGAATGGATTGCCTGACCCACTACTTGCCTTTAGCGCCGGCGCCCTCGCATGGATTATTACGGGCTTTCTGAAATCGGTGCTTGGCTAACGACGGTCTGTGCCCGCCCGAAAGCCGAAAATTGGTCAAGATATGAACGTGAAATGACAGGTATTCGACCACAGAGCAACCGGCCTTGGACGCAAGCCGACGACAGTAAACTATTGTCCGCTCTGGAATCCGAAGACCGCGTCTCTGCCCTTGCCCGGAAGCTGAAGCGATCTGAAGACGAAATCAGAAAGCGAATCAGGTTTTTGAAGAATCGTGCCGAAATCACCGCCATCCCGTCGTCTTCACCGAAAGAGTGAACTGCGGCCACGATCAGCGCCTTCTGGGGATTGAAGGTCGATAGCAAGCCGATCCCGGTGATCGAAGGCTATGAGGCGAACAGAGGCCCGCGTCATTGAGAGCGGTGGCTTCCAAGTCGCAGACCGATGTTCGATCCATCGAACCTGCTCCAATGTTAATCAGACGACCTGTCTACACCGCCTCAATGGGGATTTCCACATAGCGCGACGGCACCCGACGTGTTGAAGTGAACCTATTTGAAAAATTCCCGACCGGTAGCGTCCCTATTCCGAACCAATTTTTGCGCTTTGCCGAAATCGAGTCAACTCGTCATCTGGACGATGAAAAGTACAAAGAAAGACCACGTGCGAGGACGCCGCCGAGAGAGCTCCACCAATGAGCCCACCAGCAATGCCGCGGCAATTCGTCCGCCATCGGCTCTTGCTGCGGGAGCGCCCATAACCAGCGTGCCTGCCAAACAAGCGGCCGCAAGGGTCGTCGAAATCGGCTTGATCATGATTTGCTCCGGTTTGCGAGGCTCGTGAATCGGATCGCGGAAACCCGCAATCTGGAATATCCAATCGCATTTAAAAGCCGCTAAATTCGGCGATACGGACGCTGATCGGCATATCGACTGCCAAACCCTTCGTTGGCCGGTCAGTATATATTCGCGACGGGTCGCCCCGCGCCTGCAACGTCTCAAACCATGGTTGGTCTGTTGGCTCTTCTTAGAACCCCTCCAGTTTAGAACGGCTCTTTTTGCGGTACTCACCCCCGTCGGCTAACCGTTGCAGTCGAAAATGGAGGAGCACGCAGAGATGAGTGGACGGCAATCGCTTCGGCACGGTCTGGCGCCATTATTGGCGGCGATCATGACAGGCATCTCGTGCGGTCTCGCTTATGCCGACGATCCCGCTTCCTGGCACGACATCGAGACCAAGTACATTTTCGGCTTTACGACCGGTTCAGGAATTGGTCTCGAAGGCGAGAAGGAGTTCACGGTTGAGTCAATCGGCCGGTTTGGCAAGCGTGACGGCCGGTATCGGGCGTCGGAAACCAAATACGAGTTTGAGTTCACCCCCTCGCAATTTGTCCAGATTGAATTCGGCGCGCTCGGCTCCACACACGATATTGCGGGAGTTTCAGGTCTGGAGGATCGCCGCCAGCTCGCACTGAGCGGCGCGTTCGCAGAGTTTCGCTATCTTGCGCTTGAACGCACCTCGAATAATCCTTTGGCCATTACACTTGCGTTCGAGCCTACCATGCGCAGGATCGACGAAACCAGCGGCGAGCGCGTCCGCAACTTCGAGCTGGAAACAACCATCAACGCGGATCTCGAACTGCTGAAAAATCTGTTGTTTGCCGGCTTCAATCTTTTGTACGAGCCCGAGATCACCAATACCCTCACAGACGAAACATTAAGGGAATCGAAATTCGGCGGATCCGCGGCGCTGTCGCTGCGAATAGCCTCAAACGTCGTGATCGGCGGCGAGGCCTGGTATCTCCGCCACTACGACAGCGCGGCGTTCTCCAATTTCACCGGCGACTCCGTCATGATCGGTCCCACGCTGTATGTGCGGTTCACACCCAAAATATTCATGACCGCCGCATGGAATACGCAGGTATTCGGCCGCGAGGTCGGCACTCCCGTATCGCTGAATCTAGCGGAATTCCAGCGCAATCGCGCCAAGCTCAAACTCGTTGTCGAATTCTGACAACGTCCAAGCAAGAGGTATCATGACCGTCGCAAGCATCCATACCAAAATCCTCATCGCAGTCAGCGCGTTAAGCTGCGTCATTTCCTTATCACAGGTTCACGCGCAGCAGTCGATCACCGTGGAGTATTCCAACGGGCAATTCCGTCCCGGCGAATTGCCCGCGCCTGCCGACCAACCTCTCGCCCTGCACGTGAAGAACCGGGATCCCAAGGCCATGGAGTTTGAGAGCAAATCATTGCGTGTTGAGAAGGTCGTCGCGGCAAAAAGCGAGGGTCTTATCAACATCCGCCCCTTGAAGCCGGGCCGGTATGAATTCTACGACGACTTCAACGCAAAGGCGCGTGGCGTGCTGAACGTTCGATAGGAGATATGCCGTGCTGGCTGCGCTGATCATCGTATTTCGTGAAGTCTTCGAGGCGGGGCTGATCGTCGGCATCGTTCTCGCAGTTACACGCACTGTGCCTCACCGCAACATGTGGATCATGGCAGGCATTGCGGGCGGCACGCTAGGCGCATGCATGGTGGCCGGCTTTGCGGGTGCCTTGTCCCAGCTCTTTGCGGGCATGGGTCAGGAGCTTTTCAATGCGGCGATCCTCAGCGTCGCGGTAGTCATGTTGATCTGGCATAACGTCTGGATGGCACAGCATGGAAGAGAGCTTGCGGGGAAAATGCGCGCCACAGGATTGGCCGTCGCTGAGGGATCGAAATCGCTGCTGGCCCTGGCGGTAGTAGTTGGCGTTGCCGTCCTGAGAGAAGGCAGCGAAGTGGTGCTGTTTCTGTATGGGATCATGACGACCGACGGCAGCTCAAACCAAGGCTTGGCGATTGGCGGACTGGCGGGACTCGCCCTGGGAGCTGCGGTCTGCTGGTCGACCTACAAGGGCTTGCTGCGCATTCCACCGAAGCCGTTGTTCATGGTCACGACTGCGCTCATCACACTCTTGGCTGCCGGCATGGCGGCTCAGGCCGTATCATTTCTGGAACGAGCGAACTGGATCACCAGCCTAAGCACAACCGTGTGGGACACCGGCTGGCTGCTGTCCGACCATAGTTTGCCTGGCCGGTTACTCCACACATTAATCGGCTACACCGACCAGCCCACAGCGATGCAACTGACCGTCTACATTGGCGTCTTGATCATGACAGTCGCCTTGGTGCGGCTTGTCGATTCGCGAGCGCTTTCGGCTCAAGCAAGCGTAAAAGTCGCCCCGCCCCAGAATCTGTGATGCGCGAACATAAGTGCCGGAGTTGCTGGTCCGAGACCACGAATAAGCCACGGCGCCCAATGTTGATGGCCGCGCGCTTCTGATTTCACTGGAGTATTTCGGCGGCGTCGCGAAGTTTTCCCTTCGAGCGAAATCCTCATCTTGGCCTTCATCGCCGCCATGATCTTCGTTCAGGTCCTCCTCGGCTTCATTGCCGGGCCTCAGCGGGAGTTTGGCAGCTGATATTTTGGGACGCGAATGGGGGATCCTGCTCGGCCCCGTACTGATCGCGCTTGGCTTCCTGTGGGCCGGATGGATTCGCTTGCCGTTACCATCATTCAAGTTGCGAGCTACCCGCGCAAACTCGGTCTGGGGGGCGTTCGCGCTAGGCGCGGTATTCTCGATTGCGATCTGTCCAGTCTGCACCCCCGCGCTTATCATCTTGCTCGGTGCGTCTGCCGCGATCGCCTCACCACTTTATGGAGCGGTATTATTATTCGCGTTTTCTGTGAGTCGGGCGATTCCTATCGCGCTGGCGCCTTGGCTGTTGGTTGGCTGGAAAACCTGAATATCCTCACCCCGTACAGAGAGAATTCGAGGTCGCCGGCGCAGTGACGCTGATTGCTTCTGGCCTCTATATGTTGAATGCCTATTACTTCTGGATTCCGTCGCTCGCTGTAGGAGCAGCGCAACGGTCGCGATCTTAAAGCACGGCTTGGCTGCGAATAAATCCGTGCTTGTTCCAGGCGCGATGGACAACTGACATCTAGAGCTCTACACATAGCGGTGACGGTTCCCTGTTTTGGGGATCAAAAGGGAATGCGGTGCGGGGTATATTCCCCAATGCCGCGGCTGCCCCCGCAACTGTAAGCGGTGAATCTTCGTCACTAGCCACTGGGAAACTCGGTCCTGGGAAGGCGGCGCAAGGTATCGACCCGCGAGCCAGGAGACCTGCCGTCAGCCGTGGTCACACGCGAAGATGTCGGTCGGGGAGTACAGACATTGGATTCACCTGAGGTGCGCAAGCATAGACGGTGAGACCTTGTTCGCTGTGACGTGCCACAACGTCAGACCGAGGTCTCACCAATGTCTTCTATCCATACCGCCGCAAGGCGGCACCGCAGTTTTTTGCTTGGGTCAATATCCGTCTTTTCGCTATTCGCGTTCGATACCTCAGGAGCCTGTGCGCAGCAGAACAATGTTCTGCCGGCCATCAACGTCAATGCCAGCCGGCTGGTCAGCGGCATCGTCGGCACTTCGACATCCGTCATCACCGCCGAGGATATTGCCCGTTCACCGGCGCAGTCGATTCAGGAAATCATTGCGCAAACTCCGGGGGTGCAACTGTCTTCCCTGAACGGTGGCATCAACGGCGCCCAGACCAATATCGACCTGCGCGGCTTCGGGGCTTTTGCAACGGCCAACACCCTGATTCTGATCAATGGCCGCAGAATTAACGACGTCGATCTGGCCGGTGTCGATCTCTCGACCATTCCGCGCGACTCGATCGCGCGCATCGAAATCACCCGGGGCAATAGCGGCGCGGTTCTCTACGGCGACAATGCGGTGGGCGGCGTCGTCAATATCGTCACCAAAACCGGCGCATCCGGTCCGCCGGTTACGATGCGCACGGAGGCAGGCATCGGTTCCTTTATTCAACGGCAGGGTGCCGTTTCAGCCTCGGTCAACCAGGGGCCGTGGTCGACATCGTTCTACGGAAACATGGTCAAATCCGACGGTTATCGGGTGAACAATGCGCTGGACCAGCGCAATGGCGTTGGCGAAATCCGCTACAGCACTCCGGAGTTCACGGCGTTCTTCAATTTGTCGGGCGACGATCAGCGTCTCGGCCTGCCCGGCGGCAGGACCGTCGATCCGACGATCGGACTTAACCAGTTGCTGACGGATCGAAGGGGCACCGCCTCGCCATTCGATTTTGCCAACAAGCAGGGCGTCAATGCGACCGCCGGCTTTACGAAATCCCTGTGGGACGGCGCCGAACTCATCGTCGATGGCGGGGTACGAAACAAGAAGCAGCAGGCCAGCTTCTTCGGCAACGATCCCTCTCTGCCGTTCGGCTATGTCGATACCACGTTGCAGACCTGGTCGATCACGCCGCGGCTGAACATCAAGAACCGGATGTTCGGACTAGCCTCCACAATTCTGACCGGCATCGACTATTACGACGCAAGCTATCATTCCGACCGGCCGGAGTTTCAGGGCGCGCCACCGGTTCACGTCTACGACCTGTCGCAACAGACCCTTGCGGCCTATTGGCAGCAGACGGTCGGCATCCTGCCGTCGACCGATATCTCCTATGGCGCGCGTGTTCAGCGCACCAGCGTGAAGGCCGCCGACGCCCTCGATCCGGCGGCGCCGGGCTATTTCGGCGACGCCCAGGCCTTGCCGCTGAACAGCGATGAAGTTCAGCACGCGCTCCATGTTGGCATCGAGCATCGCTTCAACGATGTATTTACGGTGTTCGGCCGTGCGGCCAGCGCGTTTCGGACACCCAATGTCGACGAACGGGTCGCTTCCGGACCGAGCTTCGATTCCAGTTTCGTTGCGATTGCCGGCAACTTCACCCTCAAAACGCAAACGTCGAATGACGTGGAAGGAGGCATCCGCATTAAGGCGGGGAAATTCGAGATGCAGTCGAGCCTCTACAACATGAACCTCAGCAACGAGATCCATTATGATCCCGTGAATTTCTTCAACTACAACCTCGATCCGACCCGCCGCTACGGCAGTGAGACCAGCGCGAGTTATCGCGTCAGCGATACCTTGCTGTTCCGCGGTGGCACGGCTTATACCCGCGCGGTGTTTCGTGAGGGGCTGTATGCGGGCAACGATATTCCGCTGGTGTCGCGTTTCTCCGCTAATGCCGGGGTGACCTGGAACATCTGGGAAAAGTACGTGGTCGCGGATGCCGCGGTGCGCTACTGGAGTAGTCGCCGCATGGACAACGACCAGCCCAACGTGCAGCCGGTCATTCCCGCCAATGCCACGGTCGATTTCAAGCTGAGTGGCGCGTACCAGCACATCTTCTGGTCGCTCAGCGTGAACAACCTTTTCGACGCACAATATTATGACTACGCGATCGCGAGCTCGTTCGCGCAAGGTGTCTTTAACGCCTATCCGCTGCCGGGGCGAACCTATCTGCTCAAGGTCGGCGCCACATTTTGATCGTTAAGCTTGGACACCTTATCGCACTGCTTCCAGTTCACGTTTCCAGCACGGAAATTATTACTGGTGGGATTGCCTATGTGGGGAAGAACTCTATCGGCGCGGCACGCGGGCTCCGAACACCGAGTGGGCAGTTGGATGGACAAGGGTGGATCGCCGCAAGCAAAGAACGAGCGAGGCGAAGTACCGGCTGAACGCCCCATGAGCGAGGGGTTTGTCGAGAAAGCCCCGACCGCAGCGCCGTAAGAATTGGCACGGAAGTTAGGTTTCAGCAGGAATTAGGGGTCTCCGTTTTCGGAGCGATAAGGATCCCATCGAGGGGCGGCCGGTCAGGTGCGGCCGGTTACAGTGGCTTAAATCAATCATCGAAGGCGAGGTAGGGATGTTGGTGGGAAAGATCCCCCGAATGCCGGATCTTCTCTGAACGCCAGAAGCGCTCTTATCTGGAGCGTCGATGGGTTTGGATATCAAAAGGTTTCGGGATTTGTCTCAGAAACATAGAATCATTAAATCATTGTCCAGATTTGCGCGGTATTTTCATTCATATGGAAGAGCGCCGGGCTGCACCTCGCCACCGAGTATTGAAGGGCGGGCGAATTGAATTCGCCAGCGTCGCCATCGATTGCACGGTTCGCAACCTGTCAGACGGCGGGGCAGCGGTGGAGGTCATGAGCTCGGTTGGAATTCTCTCCCAGTTTGTCCTTGCGCTTCTGCAGAACAGTGTCCGCCGCCCTTGCCACGCTGTCTGGCGTTCCCAGAAGAAGATTGGCGTCGTGTTCGATTGATGATCGGTTGACCTACTGAAACGGATGTTCACTGCTCTGGCTGGCAGGTAGAAGACGGTAACCTTTGGCGCGTCGCGTTCGAAGTGGAGCTCGCGCGTCTTGGAGATAAAGATAGGCTGTCTTGCAATGGAAGATCGTCCGCCTTACTTCCGACCAATTCCATTCAGAATTCGTTCAATTCGTCCCGTTCATATAACAGAATGGGACTTCTGAGGACGGGGCGATGATGACGTCATTTTTCAAGTTCGCATTAACGGTGGCGATTGGCCTCACGCTTTGGACGGCCGACTCCACCGCCGGACCTTCCGAACGCCGGATCGCGCTGGTGATCGGCAATGCGAACTATCGAACGGGCGCTTTGCCGACCCCTGCCAATGACGCCGGCTTGATCGCGCAAACGCTTCAGGCAGCCGGTTTCGACGTGACGGGAGCGCGTGATCTCGACCAGGACACGTTACGCCGCACATTTAGAGAGTTTCTCGATAAGGCTGCGTCCTCCGGCCCGGAAACCGTCGCATTCATTTATCTCGGCGGATATGGGCTGCAGCTTGAGGGCGAGAATTATTTCGCGCCAATTGATGCCAAGATCGCTCGCGACGTCAATGTATCGGCCGAGGCGGTGCGGCTATCCGATTATACGGTTCCGCTTGCGGCGCTTAAATTAAAGGCCAGCATGGTGGTTCTCGACATCGCGCGAGCCAATCTTTTTGCCAAGACGGGGACGCCACTGACCGGGGGATTGGCGCTCGTTGATCCCGAACAAGGCATGTTGGTCGCATTCAACGCTGCTCCGGGTACCGTGGCGCCCGACGAGGCCGGACCCTATTCGGCCTATGCCCAGGCGCTCGCCGAAATGATGCGCGAAGGCGGTGTGCCGGTGGAAGACCTGTTTAGACGTCTACGGCTTCGCGTCAATGAGACCACCAAGGGAGCAGAGGTCCCCTGGAATACGTCGAAGTTGCAGACGCCGTTTCATTTTTTTGAGCGTGCGCCGGACGCGCCTCCGCTTTCGGCATCTCGCGAAAAGACCTCCTCGATTCGATCGCGGCCAATGCGAGATTTCAGTCCGCAAGAAGCGTATCTGGCGGCTGTTGATCGCGACACGCTGGAAGATTATGAGGCGTTTCTCCACGCCTATCCCGACGATCCAATGACGCGACGTGTTCGAGCGATCGTTGCCGCGCGTCGCGAGGCCATAACCTGGCGTCGAACGCGCAACGTCAATACACCGCCTGCCTATTGGTCTTATCTGCGGCGTTACTCCCGCGGTGCCCACTCGGGCGATGCCCGTCGAAGGCTGGCGTATCTGTCGGCTGCTTTCGAACCGCCTCTGCGGTTTACGGTCATCACCTACGATGTCCCTCCACCTCCACCGGAGGAGGTCATCTACGTTGAGCGACCCGTATTGGTGTTCGACGATCCTGATTTCGGATTTGCTCCGCCGCCACCACCGCCGATTTTCTTCTTGCCGCCTCGGCCGGTCTATTTTGTCGACCTGCCGCCGCCGCCGCCGCCGATTTTTGCGTTCGTCCTTCCGGTCCCCGATTATTCGCCCGTCCCCGTGTGGATCCGGCCTCCAGAATACATTGATCCGCCGCCGGACAACATCATCTACAACAACATTCACAATACCGTCGTCATCAATAACACCACCAACGTCGTTACGATCACCGATCAGAAGGGGCGGGCCCAGACGATCGCACCACCGCCACCGACTGCCACACCGCCGGGCGCGGGACCGACGACTGCGCCTTCTTCACAAACCGCCGGTCTAAAGGCCGCAGGCGCCGCCGCGCTGCTCGCTCCGTCGCTTCCTCCTTCGGTCGCTACGAAAGCTGCGTTGGCTCCCAATCCGCCGCCTCCACAATTGCTGAACCGCGCTCCTCCCGCCGCTGCAAAGCCCTCTCAGGCACAGTCCGCGCCGGGCTTACCTACCACGACGGACATTAAGCCGGCTTTTGGCGCGCCAGCTGTCCGCGCGAGATCCGAGCCGCCGAACAATAAGCCGACAAGCCAAGCCTTGCCGGGATTGAACGGTCAGTCGCTCGCTCCAGTCAACTCAACAACGGCTCCTGAAGCGCCGCCGACCACTTCCAAATCCGCTCCGACGACAGGGCCTGCAACGGCAACGCCTTCGACCGCCGACGCCAAGTCCAAGCCCGGCGCCGCGCCGCCGAACAATAAGCCGACAAGCCATACTTTGCCGGGATTGAACGGTCAGCCGCTCGCTCCAGTCAACTCAACAACGACTCCCGGAACGCCGCCGACCGCTTCCAAATCCGCACCGACGACAGGGCCTGCAACGGCAACGCCTTCGACCGCCGACACCAAGTCCAAGCCCGGCGCCGCGCCGCTGAACAATAAGCCGACGGGAAACGCCTTGCCGGGATCGCACGGTCAGCCGCTTCCA
>JBEPUM010000018.1:0-31482 GCA_041691515.1 Pseudomonadota bacterium
GGATGGGTAAAGCGGCTGACGTTGAGAGAAATTTTCGACGGTTCAAATGGGCTCCTTCGACTTGAGCAGCGACAGTGGAAAACGGCGTCGAAGGCGACAGGTTCCACAAAGGCCGCAGCAAGCCGTTCCAGCAGGTACCGCCGACGACCCCGTCCGCCAAGGTCGATCGATCCAGCTTGACGCCTACCGGGCGATGATCGGGCTTTTGCGGGTAAGGGGGAGGTGATCGCAATACTTTGAAACGAGGACACGGGCGAGGAGGGCGGGGCTAGCCAGTCCTTCGCGATGGGCCGCGCGGGTGCAGGTGCCTGATGAATGGTGCCGCAGCCCCGGCATCCACAGCGCGGGGCGACGGGTGCGAATGCCTCGGAGCCGCGCCGCTATGGCCGAGCGTCTCGCTGACGGTCTCACCGATCAGGTGCAGCACGCCGCCGCAGCAGGCCTGGTGTTCAAGCTCGAGCCGGACAGTCTTCTCGCACGAGCTCCGAGTTAACAGCATACGCCGTTCTTTGCGACGACATTGAGCTCATGAGATTGCCGCGGTCGCCATTCCCTGCTTTGGGTTTTCCGTTCCCTGTTTGTCGAACTATTTTCCCTGATGGGTTCGGTAGGGAATCGCTGGAGAAGTGACTGCAGCACAGTGGTTTCCTGCTTCTCATGTCGTCGGTGTGGCCGAATAATTGCGAAATTCCCTGTAAAATTCCCTGTTCGCAGGGAATTTATTTGGAGACAGGCGCGATCAGCACTGTGTCGCGAGCCAAGCATTCCGCGTTTTGGAGAATTTTCTCCTTTAATAGCAGAAAGGCCCGCCAATGGCGGGCCTTTCTAATTTTCGAAACTCAGTTGCACCGTTTTCGAGCTTTTTCAGCCAAAACTTGCGAAAGCCCGGCCCAATTCAATAAAACTCCCGTTTTCTGGAGACTCGCCTTGGAGACGCTGAAATAAAAGCACTGCGTGGTAGATATGGCAGTGCGCTTTCGTCTCAATGTCTCAACCGGCGCGCATTATCTGCTGCTACCTACGACACTGAACCTACAGGATCTCAAGCTTGAATCTGACGGACGAGGACAGCCCGATCGACGAGATTTCGCGGATCGAAGCGCAGCTAGAGGAGCTTGCAGAGGTCTCCGAGCGATGCCGAAAGATTATATTGGTTTCTAAGGCGGCAATCGTGGGCGGCGTCGCATTGCTGTTCTTTATGATGCTCGGCTTTTTCGGATCCAATCAGGCTGCCGCGATCGGATCGATTGCGGTGGTACTAGGCGGAATCGTGTCGCTCGGATCGAACGTCAGTACTTTGCAACAGTTGATGGCCGCAATAAGCACCGCTGAGGCGCTGCGTTCGGAACTGATAAGTAGGATCGATCTTAAGGTGGTTGGTGACAGGAAATATGAAACGGATTTGACTTAGCGAAGACACGCAGCGTTGTGGGTGGCGGCAGCATACTGTGCAGGCCGAGTCTGCGTTTAAGAACGGACATCGACACACAACGTCCGTTGATGTCTGCGAATGATTCAATTGAGACACTGGCCGCGCGAATCCCGGCGGAGCAGTTCGCGTCACTAGGGCTATGAGCGTTCGGCCCGACGCAATGGGCAGCCAACGCGCAGATCCCGACTACCGCGAGTTGATCCCGCTTCGTTTCATTTTCGTTTCGCGGGGGCAACCAGGGTAACTCCACAGGTAGTTCTTCCGTCAAAAACCAATGAGACTCATCATGCGACCGCCAATTTGAACCGATGTCTGCGGCGCTGAAGCAGAATTATTCCTCCGAGCAGCAGCAAAGCAGGAATCGCAAACCAGTAGCGGCTGGGCCGTTGCGCCGGCACCAGCGCCGCCGTTATTTCGTCGCCCGGTGCAAGACCGTATTTGGCAGCCTCACTGCCGAAGGTGATCAGCTTGATCATCACCTTGTCGCCCAACGTCGACAACGACAGCCCGGCTTTTTGCAACCGCTCGGCCCCGCTGCCGTCGGTGCGAAGCGTCAGCCGCACCAGCTTTTCGACATCGTCGCCGGCCCGCGACTGGCTCATCACCCGAAAACGAAGTGTCTCTCCCCGTGGGATCGTCTCCGCGATCCTCGCGAGATCGGCGGCCGGCCGCGCGTCGAACGGTGCCTGAATCCTGTCGAGCCAGTAGCCCGGGCGAAATAGCGTGAAGCAGATCAGCAACAGGGCTGGGGTTTCGTACCATTTATTGCGTGTCAGCAGCCAGTTCTGCGTCGCCGCGACGAAACAGCCCATGGCGATGATTGAGCAGCCGACCACCAGCAAGAAATGGGTGACGTCGCCGACATCAATCAGCAGCAGTTCGGTGTTGAAGATGAAGATGAAAGGTAGGAGACCGGTGCGGATTTCATACCAGAATCCCTGCAGCCCGGTCTTGATCGGATCAGCACCCGAGATTGCCGCGGCCGCATAAGCGGCAAGGCCAGCAGGCGGGTGCACGTCCGCCATCAATCCGAAATAGAACACGAACAGGTGCACTGCCACCAGCGGCACTGCGAGGTCGTTCTGCTGCGCGACTTCCACCAGCACCGGCGCCATCAGTGTCGCCACCACCACATAGTTCGCGGTGGTGGGCATGCCGATACCGAGAATCAAACACACCAGTGCGGTCAGCGCCAGCATCGCCATCAAGTTGCCGCCGGACGCGGTCTCGACGATCTCGGTCATGACGAGGCCGATGCCGGTCAGCGATACCGTGCCGACGATGATGCCGGCTGCCGCCGTGGCGATGCCGACCGACGTCATGTTGCGCGCCGCGCTCTGCAAGGCGTTGACCAGATCGCCGAAGCCATCGCGCAACCGCGCCATCAGCTCGCCTTCGCCGCGAAACGCTGCGATCAACGGGCGCTGCGTCAGCATCAGGAAGATCAGGAACATTGTGCCCCAGAACGCCGATAGCCCCGGCGACAATTCCTCCACCATCAGGCACCAGATCAGTACCACCACCGGCAACAGGAAATGCAGCCCGGTGCGCGCGGTGGCGAAGAAGTCCGGCACTTTGACGATCGCCTTTTTCAGATCGTCAGCCGGCAGATCCGGATGCCGTGCCTTGTAACGCAGCAGCCCGATATAGGCAGCGACCAGCACCGTGCCGAGCACCCAGCTTGCGGAGTCGCCGAATACGGTCTTGGTCCAGCCGACGCCGTAGTAAACGATGCCGCTGAGGATAATGATGCCGCAGAGCGTCATCAGCGCGCGCAGCAAGGAATGGCGCAGCGGCATGGTCGACGATCGCGGCAGGCCGCGCAGTCCGAGCTTCGCGGCCTCGATATCGACGATGTAGAACAGCGCGCCGTAGGTGAGGAACGCCGGCAGGAAGGCGTGCTTGACCACTTCCGCATAGCTGATCCCGACATATTCGGCGATCAAAAATGCCGCCGCGCCCATCACCGGCGGCATCAACTGCCCGTTGACGCCGGCGGCGGCCTCGATGGCGCCAGCCTTAACCGCGGAATATCCGACCCGCTTCATCAGCGGTATCGTGAAGGTGCCGGTCATCACCGTGTTGGCGATGGAGGAGCCGGAAATCATTCCAGTCATGCCGGAAGCGACCACGCCGGCCTTGGCCGGACCGCCGCGAAACGTGCCCAGCATCGAAAAGGCGAGCTGGATGAAATAATTTCCGGCGCCGGCCTTCTCCAGCAAGCTGCCGAACAGCACGAAGAAGAATACCACGTTGGTTGAGACACCAAGCGCGACGCCAAAGATTCCCTCCGACGTCAGCCACATTTGCGACGCCACGCGCGAAACCGACGCGCCCTTGTGCCCCATCATGCCGGGTAACCATGGCCCGGCGAAGATGTAGGCCAACATGATGGCGGCGATGATGGCCAGTGCCGGGCCGACGGCGCGCCGCGCGGCCTCCAGCAGCAGTACGACGCCGATCACCGAGATGACGATGTCCGTCGTCGTCGGCAAGCCCGGACGCAGCGATATCTCCTGATAGAACGCCAACAGATAGATGGTGGAGCACAGCGCGAGGATCGCAAGAACCCAGTCGGTGATCGGGATGCGGTTGCGTGGCGACGACTTCAGCGCGGGAAAGGTCGCGAACGCCAGCAAGAATGCGAAACTCAGGTGGATGCCGCGGGCCTGACCGTCGTTGATGACGCCGAAGTTGAGCTTGTAGGGCAGGGGCGACGCGTACCAGAGCTGGAATAGCGACCACGCCAGCGAAACCGCAAAGATATAGATCTTGCTGAAACCGGTCGGTTTGCGGCCGCCAGTGTCGGCTTCCGCCACCATGGTTTCCAGTTCTTCGCGTACCGGTGCCGCCACGACGCTATCCGACATCGCGTTCTCCCCGTGAGCGCGTTAGGTCTGCCAAGAATGAAACGGGCGGTTTACCGCCGCCCGTTCGCATCCGTCACATCCAGCCTTTTTCCTTGTAGTATTTGATCGCGCCCGGGTGCAGCGGCGCCGACAGCCCGTTCTTGATCATGTCTTTTGGCTCAAGATGCGCGAATGCCGGATGCAGCTTCTTGAACTCGTCGAAGTTCTCGAACACCGCCTTGACCAGCGCGTAGACCGTGCTGTCCGCCACCTTGGCGGAGGTCACGACAGTGGCCAGCACACCGTAGGTTTCGGTCGGGTTCGGGTTGTTGGCATACATGCCGCCCGGAATCGTTGCCTTGGCGTAGTACGGGTGCGCCTTAAGAAGTGCATCCACTGCCGGGCCGGTCAGGGAGATCAGTTTGGCGCCGCAGGCAGTGGTGGGGTCTTGGATCGCGGCGGACGGGTGGCCGACACCATAGAAGAAGCCGTCGATCTTGTTGTCGCACAGCGCCGTTCCCTGCTCGTCGGCTTTCAGTTCGGCGGCCATCGAAAAGGTGTTCCTGGTCCAGCCCATCTGCGCCAGGAGCTCTTCCATCGACGCCAGCGTGCCGGAACCGGGATTGCCGATATTGAAACGCTTGCCCTTGAAGTCCTCGAACTTGGTCACGCCGGCATCCTTGCGCGCCAGAACCGTAAACGGTTCGGGATGCACGGAGAACACGGCACGCAGATCGGGATCGGCCTTGCCCTTGAACTGCGCTTCGCCCTTGGCAGCGTTGTACTGGATGTCGGACTGGGTCAGTCCGAAATCGAGTTCGCCCGACTTGATGGCGTTGACGTTGAACACCGAACCGCCGGTCGATTCCACCGAACAGCGCAGACCGGTTTTCGCGCGCTCCTTGTTCATGAGGCGGCAGACCGCGCCACCGACCGCGTAATACACTCCGGTGACGCCGCCGGTGCCGATGGTGACGAATTTTTGCTGCGCATCGGCAGGCACCGTGAACGTCGCTAGCGTTATCAATGCCGCAGTCGCCATGCTGAGATTGTGTGTTCGGAATTTCATCTGCTGCTTCCTCCAGTTTTGTATTAGTGCTGCGAAAAAATGCCCCTGATCATTACGCCGTTTCGGTGTGATTCTAGGTCGACCTTGTCAGGCGCTTACTGCTGCATCGACGGCGTCCCCTAATCGTTCGACGATCGCGTCGATCGCACCGCTGTCGATGATGAATGGCGGGGCGAGCAGCACGTGATCGCCTCGTGTTCCGTCCGCTGTTCCGCCCATAGGATAAACCATCAGCCCGCGTGCCATAGCTTCACGCTTGATCTGCGCATGCAATTTGCGCTGCGGATCGAACGGCTTTTTGGTTCCGCGGTCGGCGACGATCTCGATCGCCTGAAACAGGCCGCGGCCTCGCACATCGCCGACGAACGGATGATTGCCGAACCGCTCCTGCAATCGCCTCGCGAGCAGCACGCCCTGCCGGCGAACATTGGCGAGCAGATCGTCGCGGCGGATGACGTGCTGCACGGCGAGAGCTGCGGCGCAGGCGAGCGGATGGCCGGTGTAAGTGTGGCTGTGCTGAAAGGCGCCGGAGCCGTCCGCAATGATTTTGAAGATGCGGTCGTGCAACAGGATCGCACCGATCGGAGCATACCCGCCGCCTAATCCCTTGGCGATGGCAAGGATGTCCGGACTCATTCCTTCCTGCTCGCAGGCATGCAAGGTGCCGGTCCGGCCAATGCCGCACATGACTTCATCGAGGATCAGCAGAATGCCGTGGCGGTCACAGATTTCGCGTACGCGCTTGAAATAACCGGGCGCCGCCGGGACCGCGCCCAAGGTGGCGCCCACCACGGTTTCGGCGACGAAGGCGAGGACATTTTCACCGCCGAGTTCTGCGACCTTGGCCTCCAGTTCTCGAGCCAGCCGTTCGCCATAGGCCTCCGGCGTCTCGTCGGCGAGACGCTCGCGATATTCATACGCCGGCGACACATGGTGGGTTTCGATCAGGAGCGGCGAGAATTGCCGGCGCTGCCATTCCCGGCCGCCGACCGCGAGCGCCCCCAGTGTGACCCCGTGGTAGCTCTGGCGTCGTGCAATGAGAAAACGCCGCTGCGGCTCGCCGCGTTCGACAAAATACTGCCGCGCAAGTTTCAGCGCCGCTTCGACGGCTTCCGATCCACCACTGACGAAGAACGCGTGACCGAGACCCGCCGGCGCGTGCGAGACGAGCTCGTCGGCGAGTTGTTCGGCTGCTTGCGAGGTGAAGAAGCTGGTATGCGCATATTCGAACTTATCGAGTTGCATGCGCATGGCCGCGATGACGTCCGGATGCGAATGACCCAGACAGGACACCGCGGCGCCACCCGATGCATCGATATAGTCTTTCCCGGAGGTGTCGCGGACGTAGATGCCGTTCGCACTCTCCGCGACCGGATAGTCGTGGTTGATTTGCCTGTGCAGGACGTGGGTCATGATCGTTTGGTTCGTTTCCGTGTGGTTAGGACGTAGGTGTCGAATGCCTCGAGTTGTTCTTCGCTGGCGGCGAGGGACTTGAGGGTTTGGGTCCCTCGGCGCGCGGCAACCAGGGCGGTCAGGCATTCGATCGCGGCGAAGGCGGGCGCCATGGTGTGAAAGAACGAGGGTGTTTCCGTGCGGATGATCAGGGTCTGTTTGGCCAATGCCACGAGGGGGGAAACTTCGCTGTCAGTCACCGCGATGACCTGGGCGCCGCGCTTGCCGGCGTAGCGCACCGCCTGGAGGGTTTGGCGCGTATAGGGCTTGACGGAGATCGCCAGCAGCACGTCGGCGGGCCCGATCGTCCGAAGGGTATCTGTGGCAATACCACCGGGCCCGTCGAGCAACACCGATGCCGCGCCGAACAGCGAGCGCGCGTAATGAAAACTGTAGGCGACCGAAAATGTCGAGCGCAGCCCGAGGCAGAAGACGCGCTTGGATCGGACGATGATGTCCGCCGCTGCCTTGAACCGCTTGATTGCCAATGGCGCCGACAGCTCTTGCAGATGACGGCCCAGGACGGAAAAAATGTCCTGGATCAGCGCCTCATCGCCTTCGCTGTCGCGTCGTTGCAGAAGTTCTTCGGCGCGGCCGCGATAACTTTCCGGCCGCCGCCGGACGGCCTCGGCATAGATTTCCCGGATTTCGTCGTAACCCGTCAATTTGAAGCGCTGCGCCAGCCGCGTCAGTGTCGCCGGCGGAATACCCGCCCGCCGCGCCTGCTCGCGCATGGTGAGAAGTGCAACATCGGCAGGATGATCGATCACCCACCGAGCCGCTTCCTTCAACTGCGGCGGCAGCTTGTCAAAGTCCGCCCTCAGTTCCCCCAGCAACTCCGCCATCGCCAAGATTGACATCTCCCGACCCGCCGCCAGAACAGCAGGCTAGATCAAAAGTATCTCAGGTACAACATACGTTTCATTTATAGATTTTTGGTTCATATGGCTCGAATCTTGCGGTCCACCGCCGCGGCTGGATTTGTGCATCCGAGTGCCGATTTGCTCAGCGGAAGGATTCTCGTCAGTCCGTATATTCCTGCGACCCGGCCTGCCAGTCGACTCCGATCAGCACGATGTGTTTCCGCGATAGCTGTCGACGTATCCGCTAAGCCGGCTGTGCTCATACAGAATACATTCCGCGTTGGGATAGGCTTTGCTGCTGTTCGATGTGTATCTTGTGTCAGTTTGTGCCAAACTGGTTGCAACGGGCGGGCGCCGGAATGGTGCTGAGCAAGCCTGATAAACGAGCGGGAGGAGCTAAAATGAACGCAACTGACGCAACGCGCGTTGAGACAAAAGGTAAGAGCCGATCTTCAAAGCTGACCCGGCGTGGTGTCCTGCTCGGCGCTCTCGCGTCGCCCTTCGTCCTTCGGCTTGCGCGGGCCGCCGATTCCCTGAAGGCCTATTCGATCTGGCCTGAGAATTACGCCCGGCCGATGCTGGAGGCGTTCGAAAAATCGACCGGTATTCACGTCAACTTCATCCGGTTCTCGTCCGGTGAAGCGTTGGCGCGCTGGATCGCCGAAAAAGGCAATCCGCAAGTCGACGTTCTGTTCGGGGGTCCGGTGGAGACGTTCACGGCTGGCGAAGCGCAGGGTATCTTCGATGCTTATACGCCGCCGAGCGCTGCCGAATTGCCGAAGCGCTTCAAGAGCACGCAGGGCATGTGGACCGCCATCGCCGACGATCCGCTGGTGTTCATGACCAACACCAAGTTCCTCCAGGAGCACAATCTGAAAGCGCCGGCCTCGTGGGAAGACCTGCTCGATCCCGCTTACAAGGGCATGCTGCAAATGGCGGATGCGCGAACCTCCGGTACGGCGGTGACGCGAATCTTCTCGATCCTTCAGGTCAATAACCGTAACGAGGATGCGGGCTTCGCCTACATGAAGAAGTTACGGCAGAACATTCAAGCTTACACCAAGAGCGGTGGCGGCGGCACGGTGCCGGTGGGACTGGGACAGGCGGCCGGCGGCATCTTCTTCATCGTAGACGCGCTGTTCACCCGCCAGAAGGGTTACGATGTGCAGATTTCATTCCCGAAGGAGGGCATCGGTTCCGCGGCGGAATGCATTGGCCTGGTCAAGGGAAACAAGAGCACCGCCGCAGCCAAGAAACTGATCGACTGGGCCACGAGCGCGGACATGCAGTCGCTGCTGGCACCCGCGAAGATCAATTTCCTTCCCGCAAATCCAAAGGTTGCGCCGGATCCGGGTCTCGTGACAGTTTTGAAAAGCGCAAACATTATTGAGATAGACGACAGCTGGGCCGGTACGAACCGTAAACGCATCGTCGACCGCTGGGTTGCTGAAGTGCTCAACGCCGGCTGATGACAGTTAGTCCCGGCATGGTCGGAATGCCTGCGACAGCGCGTCCGCGCAGGTTGATGCGGACAATCGGATTGTCCGGAATCTGGCTGCTGCTGTTGCTCTTCATCGTCTATCCGCTGTTGATGCTGCTCTCCCGGGCATTCATCGACGGCGGGCATCTGACGTTCGATGCGCTGTTTGCGACTTTGAAAAGCCCAAGCAGTCTGCGCGCGCTGAGAAACAGCCTGCTGCTCGCTTTGATGGTCGGCGTCGTCGGCACTTTTGTTGGCCTGCTGTTCGCGTTCACCGTGGACCGCGCCAGCCTCGGAGCCCGTACGGCGCGGTTGATCGATGCCATGACGTTCCTGCCACTGATTTCGCCACCGTTCACCACCTCAATCGCGTTTGTCTTTTCGTTCGGTCCGCGTGGCCTCATTACGTACGATCTGCTCGGCCTCAAGAATGCGCAGATGTACGGCCTGACGAGTACGTTCGCCGCCGAGACGCTGACTTATTTTCCGATCGCCTATCTTGCCCTACGTCCGATGCTCGCCTCGATCAGCAGCAATTTTGAGGAGGCATCGTTCAGCCTCGGCGGTTCGCGCTGGCACGCGTTTCGTACCGTAACGCTGCCGCTGATCATTCCTGCGCTGGCGAATGCCTTTCTGTTGCTGTTCGGATGTTCGCTGGCCGATTTTGCCACGCCACTGATCCTCGCCGGCAGCGATTTTTCGGTGCTGCCCACGGAAGCCTATCTTCAGATCACCGGCATGTTCGACCTGAAGAGCGGTGCAATCTTGTCCCTGCTGCTGCTGATACCGGCCGGCCTCGTCTTCTATGCGCAGGAGCGCTTCGTTGCGGGGAGATCCTATGTGACCGTGACCGGCAAAGCCGCGACGGCGGCAAAGCGAAACTCTGTGTCGTCGAGTGCGCGGATTTTGCTCCTGATGTTCTGTATTTTGACCGTGGCACTCATCCTGTATTTCTATGCGCTGCTGTTCTACGCCTCGATCGTGTTGGGATTCGGCGCTAATTATACCCTAACGCTTGAACATTACCGCGTGATCTTCAGCGAGGGTTTGCCGGCAATCAAGGACACGCTTTTCGTGGCGGCTATCGGAATGCCGCTCGGCGGTCTCTATGCCATTCTCGTCGGCTACCTGGTCGGGCGGACAAAGTTCGTCGGCCGCAGGGCTATGGAATTGATCAGCATGTTGAATTATGCGCTGCCCGGCACCATTGTCGGCATCGCTTACCTGCTTGCTTTCAATGACAAGCCGCTGGCGTTAACCGGGACCGCAACCATCCTGATTGCCTGTTATGTGTTTCGTTACAGTCCGACCGGCATTCGAACAACCATCGCATTGCTGCAGCAGATCGACAAAAGCATGGAGGAGGCATCCGCAAGCCTCGGCGCAAACAGTCTTGTCACGTTCCGGCGCGTTATGCTGCCGCTCATTCTGCCGGCATTTTTCGCAGGCCTCGGCGTGGTCTTTATCCGCTCGATGACAGCGATCAGCGCCACGATCTTCCTGGTCTCGATCAACTGGTCGCTGATCACAGTGAAGATCCTCGAGAATATGACGGAGGTCGCGCTTGGTCCCGCGGCAGCGTTCTCGGTGTTTGTGATTGTCGTTGTGCTTGTGGTGACGAGTCTGCTGAACGCGGCACTCAGACGCATGACCGCGCCAAGCCTTCGCGTCAGCAGAATCGGAACATAATCCGCATGGCCGCCAATTCCCTTGAAATTACACTTGCCGGCGTCTCCGCGGTTTTCCACCACAAGCGGCGCGGCGACATCACCGCGGTCAGGGATCTCGATCTCAGTATCAAGCCGGGTGAATTCCTGACGCTGCTCGGTGCGTCCGGTTGCGGAAAGACCACGACGCTCCGCATGATCGCTGGGTTCCAGCCACCGTCGTCAGGTCAGATCAGGTTTGGCGGCGAAGATGTCACGCATCTTGCCGCCAACCAGCGCGATATCGGCTTTGTGTTCCAGAACTATGCCTTGTTCCCGCATCTATCGGTGTTCGAGAACGTCGCTTACGGTCTTCGAGTCAAGCGGCGCAGTAGGTCCGAGATCGAGAGCAGCGTCGCGCAAGGATTGCGGCAGGTCGGTCTTCAGGGACTGGGCGACCGGATGATCAGCGAATTGTCAGGCGGGCAGCAGCAGCGCGTCGCTCTGGCGCGCGCCATTGCAATCAAACCGCGCGTTTTACTTTTCGATGAACCACTGTCCAACCTCGATGCCCAGTTGCGCGTTCAGATGCGCAGCGAAATTGCGCGCTTGCAGAAGGAACTGGCCATCACGACGGTCTATGTCACGCACGATCAAGAAGAGGCGATGGCGATTTCAGACCGTATCGCGATCATGAATGAAGGCCAGATTGTTCAGATCGGCAAGGCGGAGGAGTTGTATCAGCGCCCGGCCTCGCCATTCGTCGCTGGATTTCTCGGCAACACCAACATGATCCGCGGTCGGGTCCTCACAATGGAGGCGGGCCGTGCGACGCTTGATGTAGCCAACTATCGCTGGACGCTGGCAACAGGTGTTCAGGTCAAGATTGGAGAAATGTGCGACGCGGTCGTACGTCCGGAAGCGCTGGTTCTCACCCGTGACGGGGATGGTCTGAAAGGAGTAGTGGAAAGCCGCGTCTATCTCGGCGCGAAGGCCGAATACCTCGTGCGCGTTAACGACCAGGTATTTCAAGTGGTGCAGTGGAATCCGGTCGCGGGCGAATTCTTCGAGGTCGGACAGGGCGTGTGCGTGCAGCTACCGACTGCCGGTGTGCAGCTGCTCAGAGTGATGGAGGCGGATTAGACCAAGGCCGAGCGCACTCAGGGCTGCGCGGATGGCGGAAGATGACTTTTATCTGCTCCTGCTCGATGATTAGCGCGGACTTACTAAACTAAACGAACGAAAAAGCTTCGGCGCTTTCGAGAATTTGCTTCAGTTGCAGCAAGGCATCCTCGAGTGTTTCCTCGCTGGCCGGATGACCAAGACAGAGGCGAATGCCGAGCGTTCCTCGGTCCACCTGCTGCAGCGCGCCGGGTGGTGCGACGGTGATCCCGGCCTGGGCAGCTTGCGTCACCAGTGCGATGAGCGTTCGGCCTGCCGGAATCGGCAACCAGCGATGAAATCCGGGTGGGCCCGACAGCGGTGCCAGCCACGCACCGAGCACCCGGTCGGCCACCGCATTGCGACGTACCGCGGCAGCGCGTTTCGCTTTCACCTGGCGCAGCAAGTCGCCGCTGTGGATCAACCGCGCGACGACCTCGGCCATGATCGGAGACGCCATCCATCCCGTGGCGCGTACGGCATTGATGGCGCGGTCGCGAAATTGCTCCGGCGTGACCATCGCGCCGATCCGTAAGCCCGGCGCGAGGCATTTGGCGAAGCTCGTGATGTAGAAGCTGCGGTGGGGAATCAGAGTCGAGATCGGTATTGGCGGCGTTGCGAACAGAAACGCATATGCATCGTCTTCCAGCAGATATCCCTGATGCTGTTCGATTACTTCGGCGATCTTGCGCCGCCGCTCTATCCCCATCACCGTCCCCATCGGAGTTTGCAGGCTCGGCGTGGCGAACAGCGCGCGCGCGCCTGTCTCAGCAAACGCCGCAGCGAGGGAGTCGGGCAACAGCCCTTGCTCGTCGCCGTCGACGCCGTGCAGGCGATAGCCGTTCTGGGCCGACAGCGCGACCATGCCGGAATAGGTGAAGCGCTCCGTCAGCACGGTATCCTTGGGGGCGGCCACCATGTTCAGGGCAATCGAGAGCGCGTGCTGACCGCCGTGCGTGATGAAAAGGTTTGCGATCTCGGTCGTCATCCCGAAATTGGCCAGCCATCCCGCCATGATCTCACGATGCGAGACGATGCCTTGATGTGGAAGGTAGCCGAGCAACGGAGATAGGGCGCTGTCGGAAAGAATCTCCGCCATCACCGATGCAATCAGTTCATCCTCGCCCGTCGCCGGCGGAACGTTGAGCGCAAGATTGACATGGCCCTTCGCAGCCCCGGTCACCACGGCCGGCAGGCGACGGCGCTGCACGAACGTGCCGCGGCCAACTTCACCCGAGATCAGCCCGCGCGCCTCTGCTTCGGAATAGGCGCGAGACACCGTGCCGACGCTGAGACCGAGCCGGATCGCCATGTCGCGTTGTGGCAGCAGACGTGTCCCCGGTTTGAGCGTGCCGCTTTGGATATCGCTCTCGATTGCTTCGACGAACGCGAGATAGCGCGGCCCCTCGTTCCCGCCGAGGGTCGGGATCCAGTCTTTGGACGATGGCATTTCAGACACGCGAGGACTCCCGAATGAGACTCCAGTCTGAATAGTACAATTATTGAATTGTAGCAATTAAGATGGGACAGTTATCCCGCATGCTTATCTTGACGATCGAGATAGTTGAATAAAGTCAAATAATACTGATAGATCGGCCCGAAATTCACAATTGTTGCAGCGCATTCATACAAAACTGCAGAATTGAACTATAGGATATTTGACATTTGTCCCGGTCACCTCTTATGTCCCGGCCGAGGAGAATTCGCATGATCTACGAAATCCGCGTCTACGAAGCCCACGAGGGCAAGGCAGAGGCCATGAAGGCCCGCTTCAAGGATGAGGTGATCAAGCGCTTTCCGGATCATGGAATCGAATTGCTCGGGGTCTTTGACTCGGAAGCTGATGCAAACCGCCTGACCTACGTGGCGCGCTTTAAGTCGGAAGCCGATCGCGCCAAGGCGTGGGCGGCATTCGGTGCCGATCCGGACTGGCGCGCGGTCAAGGCCGCGACCGAGGCCAATGGGCCGCTTCTCAAGAACCAGACTGTCTCCGTGCTCTCGCCGGCCGTTGCTGGCCTGCTGCTCGGTTAGAGCCAGGTCGTGGAAGTCCGCTCATGAAACCAGCGCCATTCGAATATGTCAGGCCGGGCTCGCTTGCTGAAGCATGCGAGCTGTTGGCTGGCGATGAAGATGCGCGCATCATCGCTGGCGGGCAAACCTTGATTCCGATGCTTGCGATGCGTCTGGCCCGTCCCACAAAGCTGATCGACATCATCCGCTTGAAGGAACTGAGCGGTATTCGTCATAACGACGATGCGCTCGTGATTGGCGCTGTGACCTGCCAGGCCGAGGTCGAACGCAGCGAGACGGTTCGCTCGACGCTGCCGCTGCTCGCAAAGGCACTGCCGTGGGTCGGGCATCCGCCGACGCGAAACCGGGGCACGGTCGGAGGTTCGATCGCCAATGCCGACCCTTCGGCGGAAATTCCGCTCGTTGCGGTAACGCTCGGCGCGGATATCGAGATTGAAAGTCCTGCGGGTCGCTCGGTAATGGAGGCGGATGATTTCTTCATCGGGCCGATGCTGACGTCGGTTATGCCGGGCGATTGTGTTTGCGCTGTTCGCTTTCCCGTTTGGCCAGAGCCGAGGGTCGGCACCGCATTTCTTGAAGTCAGCGCGCGCCAATCGGATTTTGCATTCGTCGCCGCCGCCGCGCAGGTCGCGATTGACGCCGATGGGCGATGCACCCGGGCGGCGCTTGGCCTGGGCGGTGTCGGGGACCGCGCCATCCGGCTCGACGTATCCCCGTTGATCGACGCTGTGCCGACGGCGGCTGCGATTTCGGATGTCGTTCGCGCGCTGACCCGCGATCTCGAAGCAAGCTCGGACCTGCACGCCACGGCGGCGTACCGCCGGCGTGTCGCAGCGACGCTTGGTATCCGGGCACTGACAGACGCGTTGGCTGATGCGAGCGACGGCGGCGGAGCACACGCATGAAGGTAGCTCTCACAGTCAACGGTCGCCGCCGCGAGGCCGACGTCGAGCCCCGGAAGACATTGCTCGACACCTTGCGGGAAGACTTCTTGCTGGTCGGCAGCCATGCCGGATGCGAGCACGGCGTGTGCGGTGCCTGCACTGTGCTGATCGATGGCGAGCCGTCCAGGTCGTGCCTGATGTTCGCGGTGCAGGCCGACGGTTACGAGATCACGACCATTGAAGGTCTGGCGCCCGCGCCGGGCGAGCTCAGTGTGATTCAGGACGCCTTTTGCGAAACCCATGGCCTTCAGTGCGGCTACTGCACGCCAGGAATGATTCTTGCTGCGCACGCGCTGCTCGAGCACAACGACGCGCCGTCGCGTGGCGACATCGTGGAGGCGATCTCCGGCAACATTTGCCGTTGTACCGGCTATGGCCAGATCGTCGAGGCCGTCGAGTTCGCGGCCGATCGCCTGCGCAAGACTAATGCGCCGCGTGCGCGCGGCTCGCATGCCAACCAGCCGCACATGGACGACAACGCCAAAACCGACGCGCCCCAGCACGGTGTTCTGGAAGCTGCCCAGTCCGATACGCCGCATGGGGGTCGCTCATGAGCGAGGCCACGCTGCCGCTCAAATTTGTATCGTCGAACCGCAGGGTTCGCGAAGATCGCCGCTTCGTTGCCGGTCAGGGACGGTATGTCGCCGATGTGGCGCTTGACGGGATGCTGCACGTCGCCGTGGTTGCGTCACAGCATCCAGCGGCGCGGATCGTATCGATCGATTCGACCGAAGCGATGAAGATGCCCGGCGTCGCCTACGTTTTGACAGGCGAGGAGTTGGCCAAAGCGGTCGAGCCTCTGGCGAACGGTCTGGATACGCCACATGTGCGGCGCTTTCCGCTCGCGGTCGGGCAGGTTCGTTATGCCGGCGAGTGGGTCGTCGCGGTCGTCGCGGAGAGTCGGGCGTTGGCCGAGGACGCCGCTGAAAAGGTGCGCATCAAGTACGAGCCGCTGTCTTATGTGATCGACGGCGAGGAGGCGCTGGATTCGTCCAGTCCGCCAGTGCATTCAGATCATGGCAGCAACGTGCTGCTGGATCGCACGTTTGTCTGGGGCGAGGTAGATAAGCACTTTGCCGAAAGTCCGCGACATCTGTCATTCCGCGTGACATGGGGCCGAAGCTCGACGGTGCCGATCGAAACATTTGGCGTGGCGGCGAAGTGGGACCCATGGCGCGAAGTGCTGGATGTCTGGGCGTCGATCCAGATGCCAAAATATCCGGATCAGATCGCCCGCACACTGCGTATCCCCATGAACAATGTGAGAGTGCATCAGGACATCGATGTCGGCGGCAGCTATGGCGTGAAGCGTGGCATCAAGCAGACCGTGCTGGTGTCGCATCTCGCGCGGACGCTCGGACGTCCGGTTCGTCTCCTGGAAGATCGGCTCGACAACATGCGTGCCGGCGATGCCCACGGACCCGATCGGGTCTTCGATGTCGAGGTGGCATTCAACGATGACGGTATCGTCAAATCGATGAAAATGCGTGCGCTCGATAATGTCGGCGCTTATGCGGGCCGCTCTCCATTCCAGCTGGGCAAGCCGATCGGCGCGATTGTCGGACCCTACAAGATCGAGAGCGTGCAATATCGCGCGATCGCGGTGACGTCGAACAAGGCGGCGCAAGAGGCGGTACGCGGGTTCGGCCAGGCGCCGACCAATTACGCCATTGAAACCGCCATCGATAAAGTAGCCGCGGCAGTCGGCCTCGATCGCGTCGAGATACGGCGCAGAAATTTCATTCGAAGTGACGAGTTTCCGTATCTCATCCCCAGCGGAACGCATTACGACAGCGGCGACTATCATACCGTGGTTGCCAAGGTTCTGGCGCATGCCGACTACGAAGCCCTGGTGCGCGAGCGGGACGCCCTGCGCGCATCGGGTCAATGCGCCGGCATCGGCATTGCCGCGTGCCTCGAGCCGAGCGGCGGCAACTCGGCATTCGAGCCGCTGCTGAATGAGGCAAACAAGACCACCACGTGGATGGAATCTTGCCGCATCAATGTCGATGGCTTAGGATGCGTCACGGTGACTATCCACACGACGTCGTCGGGGCAGGGGCACGAGACGCTTGCGGCCACTGTCGTTGGCGAAGTTCTGGAAATCGATCCGGACCTGATCCGTATCGTGCGTCCGGATACGCTCAACAGCTTGCCCTCGAACAGTCCTGTCGGCAGCCGCATGGCGATCATGCTCGGCGGAGCCGCTTTCCATGCGGCGAACAAGCTGAAAGCGAAGATCGTGCGCCTCGCCGCGCATCGCTTCGGTTGTGGCGAAGATGAGATCGTCTACGCGGCTGGCGTCATCTCGCACGCGGCATCTGGACAGACGCTGGAGTGGGCCCAGCACGTCAACATCGTCCATCGCAATTTCCATCTGTTGCCTGAGGGCATGGAGCCTGGACTCGAAGTCACGCATGTGATGCAGGTTCCGACCGGCACGAAGCTGCCTGAAGGCGGACGCGTGCAGATGTATCCGTGCCACTCGTTCGAGTTTCATCTTGTCCTGGTGGCGTTCGATCCCGAGATCGGCAAGCCGGAAATTCGCCGCTACGTGATAGGGCACGATTGCGGTACCGTCATCAATCCGCACATCGTCAAAGGCATGACTCTCGGTGGCATCGCGCATGGCATCGGCGCTGCACTGCTGGAAGAGTTCGTCTACGACACCGAGGGGCAGCTGGTCACGCAGAGCTTCATGGATTATCTGCTGCCATCCTCCCATGAAGTGCCGCATGTCGAGATCGTGCATCATTGCACGCCGTCGCCGTTCACCGTGTTCGGTCAGAAGGGATCCGGCGAAAGCGGCTATCTGGGAGCGCCGGCCGCGATTTCCGGGGCGATCAACGACGCGGTCGCGTCTTACGGCATTTCATTTTCCAAACTTCCGATCCGCATCGCGGCGATTAGCGATGCAATCGCCGCAACCAGCCCGTCCGAGAAAGCCAAGAAATGATCATCGATTGTCACGCCCATATCGTTCCTCCGGCTTTGCTGGAGGCCGTCCGCGCCGAGAAAGCCAATTTTCCTTCCGTCAAGCTGATCGAGGATGGCGGCAGCCTTGGCTTTTCGTTCGCGGGCAACAAGCCGACACGGCCGGTGTCGAAGCCGCTGAGCGATATCGCTGCGCGTTTGCAGTGGCTCGATGCCAACAAGATCGAACGCCAGGTGGTCGGCGGCTGGCTGGACATGTTCGGCAACGAGCTTCCGGCCGAGGAAGGCACGCGCTGGGCGCGGTTGATCAACGCGCATCTTGCGAAAGCGGCGAAGGATCAGCCCCGGTTCATTCCGCTGGCGACGGTACCGCTGCAGGATGGTGCGCGCGCGGCCGAGGTGCTTAAGGAAGCGCATGGCCAGGGCTTCAAAGGGGTGATGATCGGGACGCAGCCCAAGGGCAGAGGCGGCGTGCTCGACGATCCAAGCCTGCTTCCGTTCTGGGAGATGGCCAATCAGCTCGGTTCGGTGATCTTCATTCATCCGGTTTTCGAAAGCGGCGACGATCGCGTGCATGACTATGGCATGGCCAATGCCGTCGGCCGCATCACGGATACGCTAATTGCAATGTCGCGGCTGATCTATTCCGGTCACGTCACGCGTTACGGAAACACCAAAATCGTGGCGGGTATCGGCGGCGCCGCGCTGCCTTACGTCATCGGCCGGTTGCGCCGGAACTATTCTCTCGACAAGGAGAAGCTCGGCGATCCGGATGCTGCGCTGGCGGCGATGTATTACGACACCATCGTGCAGGATGCGCGAGTGTTGCGCTATCTCGCCGATGTTGTCGGTGCCGGACGCATCATGATGGGTTCGGACATGCCTTTCCCGATCGGAGATCTTGCTCCGCTCAAGATCGTTCAGGAGACGTCTTTCACGGAGGCCGAGCGCGCCAGCATCAATGGCGGGCTCGCTCAAAAATTGTTCGGTTTGTGAGGTCGGACTGTGAAACTTGACATCGGTGGTAGCGAAACAATTCCAGCTTCGGTCGAGAATCTCTGGGTTGCGCTGAACAATCCAAAAGTGCTGACGCGCTGCATCCCCGGCTGCAAGAGCATGACCGAGATCGCGCCTGACAGCTACAAGGTGGACATGCAGTTGCGCGTTGCCGCGGTCGGCGGCTCCTTCGAAGGCGAAATCTCGCTGACGGACAAGGAAGCTCCGAAGAGCTGCACCATCAAGGTGTCCGGAGCGGGAACGCTCGGCCACGGCAACGGTACGGCGAGGTTCGATCTCGAGCCGGACGGCGAGCACGGCGCGCGCCTTGTCTACAAAGGCGCCGGCGAAATCGGCGGCCTCGTGGCGGGCGTCGGCCAACGGATATTGGCCAGCGTCTCAAAGCATCTGATTGGAAGGTTCTTCGTCGCATTGCGAAAGGAATTCGAAGCGCCGATCGAGGGAGTTGCGTAACGGCCAACGCTGCACGCTGCGCAGACATACAAAAAAGCCGCCTGAAGCGGCGCGGTTTAATGGGAGGAGGATTACGATGAGATTAGCCAAATTCGTTTTCGCTGCGGTCGCCGTCGCCGGATTGTCGTTTCCGGCCAACGCACAGGATCTTGCCAAACTATCGATTGTGGTGTTCGGGCCGCCGTCGCTGGGTGCCTTCCTGCCGCCGATCATCAAGGCGCAGAAGTTCGACGAGAAAAACGGTTTGTCGATCACGTTCGAGCAGCGTCCGCCGGACGCCTACACGGCGCAGTTCAATTCCGGCGAATTCCAGCTTGGCGGTAGCGCGTCGCTTTTGACCGTGGGTCTCGCGGATGTCCGCGGCGTCAAGGTCACGTATCTGTTCAACCTGTTCGATTTCTGGGGAGCGGTTGTGACGTCGCACCCCGAGATCAAGTCGCTCAAGGATCTCGAAGGAAAAGACCTCGTCGCCGCCAAGGGCACGACCAATTACGTGATGTTCGATTGGTTCGCGCGGCAGCAAGGCGTCGATACCAGCAAGCTTTCTGTGGTCAATACGGCGACGCCCGGTCTCGTCGGCTACGCGTTGGCGGATCGTGCAACGGCCGTCCAGTTGTGGGAGCCGGCATACACCACGCTTCGCTCGAAGAAGCCGGATATCAAGACGATCGATCTCAAGATCGCGGAGAACTGGCAGAAGGCAACCGGAAGCAAAAACATCCCCTATCTCGGGGTTGCCGCGCACGTGGACTGGGCCGAAAAGCACAAGGACCTCATTCCGAAGCTCTATACGGCCTACAAGGAAGCAGGCGAATGGACTACGGCGCATCCAGACGAAGCCGCCAAGCTCATCATAACCAAGGGAACGGCTGACGATCAGAAGGCGATTGCCGATCTCATTCGCGCCAACAATCGATTGGGCATGAACATTCGGACCGCGGCCGAAGTGAGCAAGGAAATCAAATCGGTCTACGCGGCGGGAAAGTCAATCTCCTTCCTGCCGTCAGACCCGTCCGCATCGACCATCTATGAGGGGCCGATGAAATGACGATGCCGGATGCCCATCTCCCCTCAGACCGGACCAGCGCGAGCCGGCGAGCTCTGCTTTACGTCCTGCCGTTTCTGGTCGTCGCGGGGCTGTGGCAATTTGCATCGCTATTCTTTCCGCCCTTCCTTTTCCCGTCGCTGGTCGATGTGTTCAAGCGCTGCTTTAGCATCCTCGCCAGCTGGGAGGAATTGATTAATGTGTTGTCTACCGTCGGGCGGATTCTGGCAGGGCTCGCCGGTGCCTTCACCATCGGTGCCGCCCTGGCGGTGCTGATGGCGCGCTCGAAGGCGACAAATGATTTTCTGTCGCCGATCCTGACCCTGTTTCAGGGAATTCCAGCGCTATCGTGGGTGGTGTTCGCCATCATCTGGTTTCACGGTATCGAGCCGCGCATCTTCTTCATCATGGTGATGACGACATTGCCGGCCTTCGCCTTTCAGGTGTTGGGTGCTTTGCAGGCGATGCCGCGCGACTTGATCGAGATGGTAATGAGCTTTCGGCCAAGCCGGTCGAAGTTGTTTCGGACCATGATTATTCCCGCGGTCCTTCCCGATATCCTGACGGCCTGGAAGGTGAACCTGGGCAATGCTTCCCGCGTGGTCGTGGTCGCCGAACTGGTTGGCGCGACCGGGGGCGTCGGTTATGAATTGCTCCAACAGCAGCAGATGTTTGATATGGCAGGTGCGCTCGCATGGACGCTGCAGCTCGTCTTTTTCGTGCTGATCGCGCAATCGGTGCTGTCTTTCATCGAAAGGATAGCGTTCCGCTATCGCGCCGTTTCGGAACGGACGCTCTGATGACGGCAGCGGCTATCATCAGTCTTCAAGAGGTTACCAAATCCTTCGGCAAGGCCGGATTGGTGTCAAATTACGTCGCGGTCGATCGGCTCGATCTCGAAATAGGCAAAGGGCAGATGGTGGCGCTGCTCGGCAAGACGGGCTGCGGCAAATCGACGATCTTCAACATGGTTGCCGGGCTGACCGAGCCATCGTCAGGTCGGGTCGTCGTTAATGGCCGCGATCCCTTCCATGACTTCGATTCGCTTCGCGGCAAGATCGCGATTGTCTTCCAGAACGACCGGCTGCTGCCGTGGCGAACCGCGGTCCAGAATGTCGAGCTGGGCCTCGAGATGCTCGACATCGCCCCGGAGCAGCGGCGCACGACCGCGATGCGATGGCTTGGCACGTTGGGTCTGCGCGGACACGAACACGACTATCCTCACGCACTGTCAGGTGGAATGCGGCAGCGGGTCTCGATCGCGCGCGCTTTTGCAACCGATGCGGAAATCCTGTTGTGCGATGAGCCGTTCTCGGCGCTGGATGAGATGACCGGGCGGGCGCTGCGGCAGGAGTTCGTTCGGCTCGTCAAGGAGAACGGCAAGACCGCGGTCTTCATCACGCATTCCATCAATGAAGCGCTCGAGATCGGCGACCGGATCATCGTACTCAAGCGGCCGGCCAATATTGCGGTCGATCTGCCGCTCAGCTCCGAAACCTCCGCCGCGGACAAGGAAGTGATCCGCCAGCAAATCCAAAGCGTCCTGGCGGTGTGACCTCAACCACAAATCTCAATGCGGGTGATCATGATGCGTAAGACAGTTTTCAGCGGTTTCGCCGTGCTCTTCATGCTGATTGCAGGCGGTGCGAGCGCGGAGCAATGGCCGACGCGGACCATCACAATGGTCAATCCGTTCGCTGCCGGTGGTCCCAACGATGTGCCCGGACGTCTGTTCGCGCAGCGGATGAGCGAAATTCTCGGCCAGCAGGTGATTATCGAGAATGTCGGAGGCGCCGGCGGAATGACGGGTGCGATGCGGGTCGCACATGCGCAGCCTGACGGCTATACATTCCTGCAAGGTACGGTCGGCACGCAGGTGCAGAGTCAGGCGCTTCACAAGAAGCCGCCCTATGATGCAATCAAGGATTTTACCAGCGTCGGGCTTTTTCTGGAGGCGCCGTTGGTGTTGGTGGCGCGGAAGGACTTTCCGGCCAGCAATCTCAAGGATTTTATCGCGTATGCGAAAGCGAATGGCAGCAAGATGCAATACGCGTCGGCCGGAACGGGCTCGGCGATCCATCTGGGGTGCGCGCTGCTGAATTCGGTTGCCGGCCTGGACATCGTCCACGTTCCCTATCGGGGCTCCAATCCGGCGATGCAGGATCTGATGGGCGGACGTGTCGACTATCTCTGCGATATCATTACAACTGCGAAGCCGCAGATCGAAGCCGGATCGATCAAACCGATTGCCATTCTCACCGACGCACGGTCGCCAGCCCTTCCGCAAGTGCCGACCGCGATGGAGCAGGGTCTCGACGTGCAGGCCTACACCTGGAATGCGTTCTTTCTGCCGAAGGGGACGCCGCAGCCGATCGTCGACAAACTCAACCACGCCATGGTCGAAGCGATGCACACGCCAGCGGTTCGTCAGGCCCTGGAGAAGGTTGGACTACGCATCGTGCCGGATGACCATGCGACGCCGCAATATCTCGACGGCTACCTGAAAAGCGAGTTGTCGAAATGGACTGGCGTCATCAAGAAGGCCGGAATTACGCTCGAGTAGGCGAGTGGCTGTCTATGTCGCGGTGCTCAAAGCCACAGGATTTTCTTGCGCGCCGAGCCGGTCCTTCGTGGAAAACTGCGCCGTGCTTGAGTGCAAAAACATGATCGGCCAGGACGAGGTCGAGATTGTGTTCGACGATAGCGATCTATGCTGATGTAGTTGACCGAAGGCTTTAACAGATCAGTGTTGCGGGCCGAATGACAACAACCAAGACAGATGCGGATGCCGAGCGTTCCCCGGTCCATCTGCTGCCGCGCGCCCGGCGACGCAACGGTGATCCCGGCCTGGGCTGCTTGCCTTATCAAGGCGATGAGCGTTCGGCCCGCTGAATTGACAACCGCAATGAGCGTCTGGCCGGGAACCTTCAGGAAGACGGCCTGATGCTCGCGTAGATCAAAATCGCCGTATCGGCCCTTTCATCATCATGACACATATGTCATGATAGAAATACAAATGATCGGGGCCGAGTTTCAAGCGCCCTGGCTAGCTCGTCGGGAGGAAGGATCGTCCATGAAGACAACCGCATTCATCGCGGCTTTGCTCGGGATTTTGACATTGTCTGCGCCGGCTCAGGCGGCCCGTGTCGAGGTGCAATGGTGGCATGCCATGAGCGGCGTGCTGGGCGACCGGCTCAACGAGCTGGTTGAGAAATTCAACACCTCGCAGGACAAATATACCGTCGTCGCGGTCGCCAAGGGCAACTATGACGAGGTAACGAATGGCGTCATCGCCGCTTATCGGGCGAAGCGGCCGCCCGAAATGGTGCAGATTGCCGAGCGCGGTTACATGACCATGCTGCTCTCAGGCGCAATCGTGCCGGTGCAGGATCTGCTGGAGCAGAAGGGGTACAAGATCGACTGGTCTGATTTCATCAAACCGGTCGCGAGCTTCTGGAGCTACAAGGGCCGCATGTCGGCGATGCCGTTCAACTCCTCGACGCCGATTCTCTGGTACAACAAGGACCACTTCCAGAAAGCGGGTTTCGACAAGCCGGCCGACACCTGGCAAGAGCTGGAGAAGCAGCTCTATGCTATCAAGGCCAAAGGCATCAGCGAATGCGGCACGGTGTTGCCAGGCGACTTCTACTGGAGTCTGCTGGAGAACTACAGCGCCATCAATAACCAGCCATACGGGACGTTGGCTAACGGTTTCGATGGGCTCGGCACCGAATTCGTCTACAACAAAACCAAGGTAGTTTCGCAAGTCGCGCGTTTGAAAAAGTGGCTCGACGACGGCATTCTGCAGATTGCCGGCCAGGGTTTCAGCCCGGAACAGTTGTTCACCTCGGGACGTTGCTCGACTTTCGTCAATTCGACTGCGTCGCACGGCAATATCGAGCGTAACGCCAAGATCAACTGGAGCGCCACTTTCCTGCCGCACGAGAGCGAGATCAATCCGCCGCTTAACAGCACCATCGGCGGTGGTGCGATCTGGGTGATGAAGGGTCATACCCCGGAGCAATACGAGGCAGTCGCGGCCTTTCTCGATTTCGTAGCGCAACCTGAGACGCAGGTATGGTGGCACGGCGCAACCGGTTATGTCCCGGCGACCAACAGAGCTTATGCGCTTGCGCGCGAGCGTGGTTATTACAAGGAGCATCCGACGCGCGAGATCGCGATATTGCAACTTTCGCGCGGTACGCCCAACGATAACTCGCGCGGTTTTCGCTTTGGCAATTTTGTGCAGACGATGATGGCCCAACGCCAGGAGGTGGAAGCCGTGTTTAGCGGGCAGAAGCAACCGCATCAGGCCATGGATGACGCCGTCAAGCGCGGTAACGAGATCCTGCGTCAGTTTGAAAAGCTCAATGCAGGAAAAAATCCTGATTTCGGCAACGAGCGACGATGATAGCAAGCTCGCCCATCGTGTGGCCGCAAGCGCACGCGCCCACACGGCAGGGCGGGCAACTGCTCGCAGGCGAGGCCGGATCGCGATGGGAGCCTCGCGGTGGAGTTGCGGCCGACGACGGTCCGGCAATGGGCAGACTGGCTGCGAGCCATACGCGCAAACGTCATCAACGGCCCGATCGCGAACCTGGATTGAAGCGAGCGAATTTCGGCCAGGGTGCGGGTCTGCCGACGCTGCTACTGTTGCCGCAATTCCTGATCCTGCTGTTCTTCTTCTTCATCCCCGCGCTGCGGGCGCTGATACAGTCCGTTTTGCTGAGCGATCCGTTCGGTAACAGCGTTCAGTTCGTGGGGTTCGACAATTTCAAGGCGCTATTTGCGAACGACGAGTATCGTCAATCGATCGTTGTGACGATTTGGTTCACAGTCGCGCAGAATGTAGTCACGCTGTCCGTCGCCGTCGTGCTGGCTTTCGCAACCGATCGCGTGGTGCGGGCCCGCTCGGTCTATCGCACGATCATCCTGCTGCCCTATGCGATCGCACCTGCGATCGCCGGCATTCTGTGGGCGTTTCTGTTCAATCCGGCGGTTGGACCTCTAGCGCAGATACTGCACGCGCTTGGCATCGCCTGGGACCCCAACCTCAATCCGAACCATGCGCTGCTGCTTGTGATCATGGCATCGTCGTGGAAACATCTCTGCTACGACTATATTTTCCTGGTGGTTGGCCTGTTGGCAGTCCCTGTCTCGCTGATGGAAGCGGCGTCGGTCGACGGCGCGGGACCGATCAGGCGGTTTTTCCACATTGCACTCCCAATGCTCGGACCGACCGTCTTCTTTCTCGCCGTGATGAATTTCATCTACGGCTTTTTCGAAACGTTCGCGATTATCGATGCGGTCACCCGCGGCGGGCCGGCCGGTGCGACGAACATTCTGGTCTACAAGGTCTATGTCGACGGCTTCATCAATCTCGATCTTGGGTCTTCAGCGGCCCAGTCGGTGATATTGATGACATTCGCGCTGATATGCACGCTGCTGCAGTTCCGTTATTTCGACCGCAAGGTTCAGTACGGGGTTTGACCGCATGGTGGAACGCGCACCCATTCTCGACACGGTTTGCCACGCGATTCTGATCGTGGGCGCTATGTTGGTATGTGTACCGCTCTATTTCGCGTTCGTCGCTGGTTCGCTGACGATCGCGGATGTTCAGAAGGTGCCGCTGCCCTGGCTGCCCGGTGACCAGTTCATTGCCAATCTTCAGATGGCCTGGATCAAGGGCAACTTCAGCCACACGTTCGTCAATTCCACTGTGGTGGCGCTTGGGATCGCCGTAGGCAAGATTGCAGTATCGTTGCTGTCCGCGTTCGCCATCACCTACTTCCGCTTCCGTTACCGGATGCTGGCGTTCTGGCTCATTTTCGTATCGTTGATGCTGCCGATCGAGGTGCGGATCGTTCCGACCTTCGAGGCTGTGGCCAATGCCGCGCTGCCGCTGCAATGGCTGGCCGATACGTTGCACGTCGCCGATCTCTGGAAATGGATCAGTGGCCACGACGTTACGATTGCGCTGGAATGGAACATGGTCAACACCTACCCTGGGCTGATCCTCCCATTGATCGCATCGGCAACCGCAACCTTTCTATTCCGGCAATTCTTTCTTACCGTGCCAGATGATCTGTGTGAGGCGGCCAGGCTTGATGGTGCGTCGCCGCTGCGGTTCTTCTGGAGCATCCTGTTGCCGCTATCGGTCTCGAACATCGTCGCGCTTGCGATTATCCTGTTCCTGTTCGGCTGGAATCAGTATTTGTGGCCATTATTGTTTACCACCGACAAAGATATGGCCACCGCCGTGATTGCACTGAAAAATCTAATCCCGCGCTCCGACAACGAGCCGGCCTGGAACATTGCCATGAGCGGCGCGCTGCTCACGATGCTGCCGCCGACGCTGGTGATCCTGTTATTGCAGCGCTGGTTCCTCAAGGGGCTAGTCGACAGCAGCAAATAAGAAGGATCTATCATGGTTTTCATTGCCGGACACCGCGGCGCCCGTAACCTTTGGCCGGAAAACAGCCTGCTCGGTTTCCGCAATCTGCTTGGACTTGGCGTCGATGCGGTCGAGTTCGACATTCACCAGAGCGTCGACGGTGAACTCGTCGTCATCCACGACCCGCTGCTCGATCGCACAACGCATGGCACAGGGCCGGTCGGTGTCCACACGCTGGAGCAACTGACTGCCGTGCATCTGCGCGAGGCAGGTGAAGAGTGCATTCCGACGCTCGACGCCGTGCTTGATGTGGTCGGCGCTTCCTCGCTTGATCTTCACATCGAGATCAAGACCGACGCCTACGGTAACCCTTATCCGGGGATTGAAGGGCGCTTGGTCGATGTGGTGAAGCGGCGCGGGCTGGAAGGCCGCGCGGTGCTCACGTGCTTTGTTCCTGGCGCGGTCGAGACGGTGCGGCGGCTTTGCCCAGAGGCTCGGGTGTTGGTCTCGCTGGATCGAAGGTCGGCAGAGATGATGGGCGGTATTTCGCCGGCACTCGATCGTCTCGCTGCCATTCCCGGCTGCATCGTGGCGATCGAGAAGTCGCTGCTATCGCTGACGCTTCCGATGGCGCTGGGCGTGCTCGGCCACGAACGGCTTGGCGTCTGGGTGACGAACGACCCCGACGAGATAACTCACTGGCTGGCGCAGCCAGTGAAGCAGATCACCACCGACCGGCCCGATCTTGCTGTGAGTATCCGCCGCGGGCTGATGACCGCTCCTCTGCCGTCATGAGCCGCTTGATGATCCCACGGCGGCGGTTCCTCGCAGGCTCACTGGCCAGCGCTGCGATTGCCGCGCCGTTCGGAATCGTCCGCGGTGCGCCGGTCACATTCGCCGCAGATCCATACACGCTCGGCGTCGCGTCCGGCTGCCCGCGCGAGAACAGCGTCATCCTCTGGACGCGCCTCGCGCCGCAGCCGCTTGAGGAGGGCGGCATGCCGCCAGCTCCGGTTGAAGTCGAGTGGCAGGTCGCGGAGGATGAGGGATTCGCTCGCATAGCGGCGAAAGGCGTCGCACGCGCGACCGTGGAGCTTGCGCATTCGGTGCACGCCGAGGTAGACGGCCTGCGCCCGGGCCGGGTCTACTGGTACCGCTTCCGTGCCGGCTCAGCGATGAGCCCGATCGGGCGCACTCGCACGGCTCCAGCCAGGGGCAATAGCCGGTTCCGTTTTGCCTTCGCTTCCTGTCAGCAATACGAGCAGGGCTATTTCGCTGCGTATCGCGACATGGCGGCGCGCGACCTCGATCTTGTGGTTCACCTCGGCGACTACATCTACGAAAAGTCCTGGGGGTGGCGTCACGTCCGTCAGCACGGGGTTGGAATTCCGACGACGCTGCCCGAATTCCGCAATCGCTACGCACTCTACAAGACTGACGCTGATCTGCAGGCCGCGCACGCTGCCTTTCCGTGGCTGTCGATCTGGGACGATCACGAAGTGGCGGACGACTACGCCAACGACCGTTCCTACACGACGCGCGATCCGGAGCAGTTCCTGAAGGTTCGCGCTGCCGCCTACCAAGCCTACTACGAGCATATGCCGTTGCCGTTATCGGCGCGCCCGATCGGACCGAATGCGACGATCTACGAGCATTATCGTTTCGGCGACATGCTGGACATGCTGCTGCTCGACGACCGGCAGTATCGCTCCGCGCCAGCCTGCGTCAACGGGGGGCGGCCGACGACCGTGCCGGATTGTGCTGAGCGGACCGAGCAGATGCGTACCATGCTCGGGCGTTCGCAAGAGCAGTGGCTCGACGCGCGATTGGGTGCCAAAAACGGGCGCTGGACTATGGTGGCGCAGCAGACGCTGATGGCCGAAGCCAGGCACAGGGAAGCGGAGGGTGGTGACCGCTACTGGATGGACGGTTGGGATGGATATCCCAACGCCCGCCGCCGTCTGCTGGATTCTATCGTCGCACACAACGTGCGCAATCCCGTCGTCATCGGTGGCGACCGCCACGCCTATTATGCCGCCGATCTCAAACGCGACTTTTCGCGGCCGCAAGATCCGACCATCGCAACCGAATTCGTCGGCACTTCGATCACGTCAGACGGCCCCAGCGAGGGCAGCATCCGCAACGCGCTCGAAAACAATCCCGAGCTCATCTATGCGCGCGGCGACAAGCGCGGCTATGCTGTCGTGGAACTCGACGATCAAACCTGCACGGTCGGGTTCGAGGCGCTCGATGACGTCAAAGACGCGCGTAGTGAGGTGCGCAGGCTTGCAACCTTTGTGGTCGAGGATGGCGTCCCCGGCGTGAAGGTGGGTTGAGTTGAACAGCTTTCGGTCAATACAGTTTTGGTGCATCACTTCGCAGTTTGACGATTTGCAAAAGATTGCTTCAAATGATCACATCTAAGGCGAACTATTGAGGTCGCTCCAGGAGATTTCACATTGAGTGACCAGACCATCCTGCGGGTCGCCTGGCTCTATTACATGGAGAACCTGACCCAGGCCGAGATCGGCGAGCGGCTGGGTCTGACGCGGGCGCGCGTCAATCGGATGCTTTCGGAGGCGCGGCACAACGGCACCGTCAGCATCCGTCTCAATTCGGCGTTCGCAAGCTGTACCGAGCTCGAACATCAGTTGCGGCAGCAATGCGGGCTCGACGATGCGGTGGTGATCCCGAGCCCGGAAAACCCCGAACTGGTTGCAAGCCTGATCGGTATGGCGGCTGGGGCCTATCTGTCGAAATTCCTGGAAGAGAAACGCCCGCGTACCGTCGGCATCGGCTGGGGCGCGACGTTGCGGGAAACCATCCGTCATGTGACGCCTGCCGAGTATCCGGATCTCTGGATCGTCTCGATGATGGGCGGGCTCTCGCGTGGGCTCGAACTCAATACCTTTGAGATTGCGGGCGAGCTTGCGCGGCGATTGCATGCGAAATGCAGTTACCTAGCGGCTCCGATCTATGCCAGCAGTCGGCGCTCGCGCGACACCTTCATGTCACAGGAGGTCTACGCAGAAGTATTGGACCGCGTAGACCGGATCGATCTGGCGTTGCTCAGCTTGGGTGACCTCTCGCCGCGCTCGCTTCTGGTGCGGCACGGGCTGCCGCCCGACGTCGGCATTGATGATTTGCGCGCTGTCGGCGCGGTAGGCGATGTGCTGGGGCAATTTCTTGAGCAATCCGGCCGGCAGGTCAATCACGGTATCAACGCGCGCGCCATTGCGTTGCCGATCGAGAAGCTCACTCGGGCGCCGACCGTAATGTTGATCGCGGGAGGCATCAACAAGGTGCCGGTTATCGCGGCGGCACTGCTTGGCCGGATTGGCAAGGTGCTGGTAACCGACGAGAAGGCGGCAGCTGGCGCGCTGAAACTGATCGGCAAGCGGCGGTGAGTTTGCGCACCGGGCTTTTTGCCATCAAGCACCCATCGTAGGCGCCTAGGACTGCGGGATGGTCAAGCGCGACAATGGATGACGCCGCCAAAAGGCCGACTTCGTTCTCATAAAACATTTGTAATTTTATAAAGACATATGTATAAACGCTACGGCAGTTCCGCGAAAATAAGGGATCAGCTTGGACATGCGCGCAGCAGTTCTTCATGACATTCGTGACATCCGAGTCACTGACATCCCGGAGCCGACGCCGGGGCCGGATGAGGTTGTTGTGCGGGTCAAGGCCGTCGGCGTGTGCGGCAGCGATTTACATTCGTATCTTGAAGGCGGTACCACCGGCCCAACCCGGATCAATCCGTTCGTACTCGGCCACGAGTTCTCCGGTACGCTCACGCCCGAGACCGCGCGAAGAGCAGGGTTGCCGGCAGACGCGTTGATGGCGGTGGATCCTTCGATTTCCTGCGGACGTTGCGAATGGTGCCACCGCGGCCATACCAATCTGTGTCCGAACGTGAGATTCCTCGGCTACGCGCCGAACAACGGCGCCATGGCAGAATTCATCTGCGTACCGAAATCCGCGGTGCATATCATGCCTGATGGCATCGACCCTGCGGCGGCGGCCATCCTGGAAACCCTCGGAGTTGCGATCCACGCCATGGACCTTGCGCGCCCGCGACTCATGGAAACGGTCGCGGTGCTCGGCTGCGGGCCGGTCGGATTGCTGCTGGTTCAACTGGCGCGGATTGCCGGCGCCGGCAAAATTGTTGCGATCGATCCGGTTGGCGAGCGCACCGCATTGGCGTGCGATCTCGGCGCTGATGTTGCATGCCGCAGCCACGCCGAGGTGGCAGACGCCATTGGAAGCCGCGGCGCAGACCTCGTGATCGAGGCGACGGACTCCTCCGACGGGTTTGAGCATGCGGCGCGCTGTGCTCGCATCGGCGGCCGAGCTGTTATCGTCGGCATTCCGGAGAACAATCAATACATTCTGAGCGGCGCCGAATCGCGGCGCAAAGGCCTATCGATCAAATTCTCGCGTCGCATGCCGGAAGTTTACCCGCGCGCGATCGCGTTGACGCAAAGCGGCCGCGTGAAACTGTCCCCGTTGGCTACGCATCGCTTCTCGCTCGATCAGGCTCCAATGGCATTTGAGCAACAGGTTGCGCGCCGAGACGGGATCATCAAGGGGATCATCTATCCCTAGGTGATGTCGACGATAGGTCTGTCAAATTGTGAAGCATCGGCTGGAAAAATGAACTCGAGGAGTTAGAGGCCGAGCCGCTCCCATTGCTCAGGCGGTGCGCC
>JBEPUM010000019.1:0-31342 GCA_041691515.1 Pseudomonadota bacterium
GCTATCTTAAGTCAGCTCAGATCAATTCATGATGCCGCCAATCAAGCGATCCTTCTCATTACCCTCACCTCTATCATGCTAATACTTTTCGCCGGTGGCGCAGCATTTGCTAGGCGACAGATCGGTCAAAAATTGTCTGCGTTGCTGGCGGACACGTCCGACTGGCACGCTTACGGCGAAGTCAAATTCCGACGCCTTGAGAACGGAAAAATCGAAGCCTGCTCGACCGATGGCCTCCAGACATTCCGACCGCGCTTCTTTAAGGCGTTCCTTGCGAGACGCGAAAGGCGCGTTGGAAGAGTCTTGGATAATTCCAAGCTTGAGGCAATGATAGGCAGATAGCGCTAGGCATTTCCGACCGTCATACCGGCTCAGTATCCGGATTTTCGTCCTGCAGAATAACTGTAGCGGTCATTCGATAGGTTTCGGCAAGACTGCAGTCTATTTTAAACAAAAACCCCATCAATGAAAAACTAGTCCGGCCCGTTACAGGTTTCAATGATTTGAGGAACTGAAGGCGACCTTGGCGGGGATGGCAGCACGCACCGCCTAACGCCTTGTGGGACGAGAGCTTCCATCACCTCGCGAATCCGAACGATACGGTTGTTAGCTCGCATTTCGTTGTACCACTCCCAGACAACGCTCCGGTGTGTACCGGATGTAATACTGACCTTCGCCTGACTCTCGTCGGGGACAGCGTGGCGCTCCGGCGTGAGCTGCCGCCATGCTTCGACTTCAATGAGTAGTTCGAGCAAAGGCCGCAGGCGCGATATCTCGACCTTGCCGTCATTCTCCAAGGCGAGGAAATTTTCCTGCATGCCCTTGGTATCCCAACGCCGGAAGAACCCGTCACTCCGCAACTCGATCACGGTCCCTCCGCTGAAGGAATTCATATCGCGATATCGGACGCTGAGGTCAGGCTCGGGCTGCGAGGCAATGGACCTTCTGAGGGCGGTTTCGATTCCATTCTCGGGCGTCGCGCGGCTTGATAATGCCGGCATTGTCGCAATCAAAACCAGAATGAACACAAACTTCATCACCCATCTCATCTCGCGCACCCAACCATTTATGTGATTGTGGATGTTCATTGGCGCTTATCAGCTGCGTATCTTCGCGGGTAAAGATTCGTCACTCTATAAGCAGTGGAGGCCAAATCCGTCACTCAAATGGGTGATTGACTTACGATATGCCAAATCCTAGGTGCGCGGTAAGCGCATGTGGCACATGCAGAAGCCTTGAGTATGATTCAGGACTTCTCGATAATGTGCGAACCCATCTGTCTGCGAGCCCGCTCACGCAACGATCTCAGGCACCTCCCGCGGGCGTAGCGCGCAGGCGCTCCGCATAGATGTTGATGACGAGCGCGACCAACAGGATAAGGCCGCGGATGAGGATCTTCAGGAAACTATCGATCTTCACATAGTCGAGCCCGTTGTTCAGCACACCCAGCACGAACAGGCCGATGATGGTATTGCCGATGCCGCCACGCCCGCCGAATAGGCTGGTGCCGCCGACAACTACCGCGGCGATCGCGTCGAGCAGATAGGTGTCGAATTCATTCTGCTGCGCGCTACCGAAATAGGCGACACCGAGCATGCCGGCGAGCCCCGAGCATACCGCCGAGATCGTCATCACCGCGCCGATGATGACGCGCACGTTGATGCCGGAATATTCTGCAGCTTCGCGGTTTCCGCCGACCATATAGACATAGCGACCGAAACGCGTGTAGCTCAGCGTGAAATGCGCCGCAGCGAGCAACATCGCTGCGACGATGATGATCCAGGGCACGCCTGCGATGGATTTCGAGCCCAGCGTGAGCACGAGCGGGGGCACCGAATAGGCGATCTGCCCGCGCACAAGGACAGCCGAAATGCCCGCGCCGATTTGCATCATCGCCAGCGTCATGATGAACGAAGGGATTCCGATCTTGGTGACGCCGAAAGCGGTGACGAGTCCCAGAGCGCAACATGCCGCGAGCGCGAGCAGAATCGCCAAGGCGCCCGGTAGTGGAAGATTCGCGATATTGACGTAGTCGGGCTGCATCGTGAAGAAGGTCAGCACGATCGCCGTCGCGTTCGCGATCGCTGCGACGCTGAGATCGATTTCGGCGGTGAGAATGACGAAGGTCAGGCCGACCGCGATGATTGCGGTGATTGACACCTGCTGCAGGATATTCTGGAGATTGCCTAGCGTGGCGAAGGAGGGCGCCGCGACAGTGAAGAACACGACGAGGATCAACAGCGTCGCGAACGGCGCGATATAACGCAACTGATCTCGCGCAATGCGGCTGAGATCGAATCCGCCGCGGCGGGTCCCGGCTTCGGCGTCGCGTGGATTCATCCCTCTTCGCTCTCAAGCCGCCGACAGCAGGCGGTCTTTACTGATTGTACAATTCGCGAATTCGCCGGCGAGCGTCCCCTTGCGCATGACGAGTACGCGATCGGCCATGGCGAGCACGGTCTCTGGCTCGGTCGACAGAACGATCACCGCCATGCCCTGAGCAGCCAGTGAACGCACGATGCGTACGACATCTTCTTTCGCCCCGACGTCCATGCCGCGGGTCGGTTCAACCAGCACCAGCGCCTTCGGGGGGCGGGTCAACCATTTGGCGAGTGCCACTTTCTGCTGGTTGCCGCCCGAAAGGGCGCCGAGCCGCGCTTCGACGCCCGCCGGGCGGACGCCCAAGCGCTGTGTCTGAGCGAGCGCCTGGGCACGCTCAGCCGCCGGCTTCAGGAGCCAGCGCGAGATATGTTCGAGGAAGGCGATCGACACGTTGCGATAGATCGGCTCCTCTCGGAACAGCATCGCGCGTCGGCTTTCGGGGACATAGCCGATTCCGGCGATCTTGCCGGCGGTCGTATTGGCGAGGTGCACGACCGCGCCGTTCATCTTGAGGATTCCCCTCGACGGCCGCAGCTTGCCGAACAGAGTGCGCGCCAGTTCGATCTGTCCACAACCCATGAAGCCGTAGATGCCAAGCACTTCGCCGGCATACGCGGTGAAAGAGAGGTCGTGATAAAAGGGGGCCAGCGTCAAGCCTACGGCTTCGAGAACGGCAAAGGCATCCGAATGGCTTTTGAGCACGACGTCGCCGAGATAGCTCTCCTCGAGCTCCTCACGGCCGGTCCCGATCATGCGCTCGATGATCCAACCCTTGTCGATTCCTGGCCCCACTTTGGCGGCGGCAACCCGCAAGCCATTGCGGAACACCGAGACCTCGTCGGAGATGGCCAGAATGTCGTCGAGGAAGTGGGAGATGAAGACGAGGCTGCGGCCGCCGTCGCGCACGCGGCGCAGCACCTCGAACAGCCGCGCGATTTCCGGTGGCGAGAGGGCTGACGTCGGCTCGTCGAGAATGACTATGCGCGCACCTGAGAACAGCACGCGCGCCAGCTCGACCAATTGCTGCACACCGATCGAAAAATCGCCGAGGCGCGCGTTCGGATCGATCTCCAATCCGAGATTTTTGAGCTGCACCGCGGCTTCCCGCGCCATCCGCCGCCAAGCTACGACACCGAAGCGGTTAACTGGCTGCGATCCCAGAAATACGTTTTCCGCGACCGTGAGATCGGGGGCGACGCTGAGTTCCTGATGGACCATGCCGACGCCTGCAACGTGCGCGTCGCGCGTCGAGCGGAAGTGGATCGCCCGCCCGTCGATCCGCATCTCGCCTGCATCGCCGGCGTGAACGCCGGCGATGATCTTCATGAGCGTGCTTTTGCCGGCCCCATTCTCGCCCGCGACGCCGTGGATCGATCCCGGCTGCAGCGAGAAGTCGACCCCGCGCAACGCCTGGACGCCACCAAACGCTTTGGAGATATTGGTCAATTCGAGACGCGGCACCGCCATGGCGTAACGCTCGCGGTTCAGATGAGGAACTGGTCCTCCATCCATAACATACCGGCCGCGTTGGCTTTCGTAACGACGGGGCCGTCGGTGACGATGCTCTTGGGGATATCAGTTCCCGTCTTAGCGCCGTTAACGACTGCGCCGACGCCGGCGATAATCGCGCCACCATGGATACGGCAGGAGGGATTGCGCACCGTCGCAAACATCTTGCCTTCCTGCACTGCCTTGATCGCCGGAGGCATTGCGTCGACGCCGCCTATCTTCGTTTCGGTGCGGCCCTTGGCCTGCATTACCTTGGACGCAGCGAGCGCCATGTCGTCGTTATGGAAGAAGGCGGCATCAATCTTGGGATGTTTAGTGAGCAGAGCCTCCCAGATGCGCGCGACCTTGGTTACGTCCCAGTCAGCCGGCTGTTCGTCCAGGAGCTGCACCTTGGGGAATTTCGAGAGGACCGACTTAAAGCCGCGCGCACGTCCCTGCGCGCCGGTGTGGCCGAGCGCGCCCTGCGTCATCACGATCGTTCCTTCGCCATTGATCGCGTTGACGAGTGCCTGTGTCACCGAGGCGCCCATGAATTCGTTGTCCGGTGCCAGGAATGAGTGGACGTTGATTGTGTCAAGCGGTGCAATCAGCGTGTCCATGTCGATCACGGGAATGCCGGCTTCGATCATCTTGTTGACCGGCGCCGTCAACGTGCCGATGCCGAAGGCCTGGATCGCAACGAAGTCCCACTTTTGCGAGGCCATGTTGTCGATCGCTGATCGCTGCTTGACTGCGTCGAGCTGGCCGTCGAACCAGGTAACCTCCACGTTAAAAAGAGAACCCCAATATTCCGCCGCCTGTTTGCCCTGCGCGCACCAGGTAGCTTGCAGACCGGCGTTGGAGAATGCGGCTTTGAGTGGCTTCGAAGATTTGCCTGCTTCCTTGGCCATCGCGCTGGTGATCAGGGGATTAGCGCCGAGGCCGGCTAATGACGCGGCAGCGCCGACGCCGAGGGCCGCGCCCCGAATGAGCTCACGCCGGGTATGCGAGTCGAATTTCGTCTTTTCCATCGTTCGTTCCTCCCGTTGTTGTCGCTACTTGGGCTTGATGCCCGCGATCATTTATTAAAGCACGCGAAACGCGAACATCTCACGATATCATCGTCGGATTGCGCTCACAATGCGTTGTGCGCGGAACGAAATAACGATTCCTGCAGCGCCAAAAATCATGCAGTTGAACACACTCTCCCATTCCCCCGTGCATCGCGCGACGGTCCGAAAAGAGTTCGTGTCAACCTGCGCCGACATCGGCATGCCCGAAGCGCCGGCATTCCGGCGTCGCATTCCGCAGGATCAAGCTACTGCGCGAGAAATCCTCCATCGACGGGCAAGACATGCCCAGTGATCATCCCGGACGCGGGACTCGCCAAAAAACAAATGGCGGCAGCCACGTCCTCCGGTTCGGCCAATTTCTTCAGTGGCGTCATCGCTTCGATCTTCGCCACCAGTTCGGCGTCCTCCAGTATCGGCGCGATCAGTCGCGTGCGCACATAGGTGGGGGCGACGGCGTTGACGCGGATGTGGTGCGGCGCCCACTCGACCGCCAAAGCGCGCGTCATGTTCACAACCGCGCCCTTGCTGCTCTGATAGGAAATATTCGGATAAAGGCCGCCGCCCGATAGCCCCATAATCGAAGCGACGTTGACGATCGTACCGCCGGTGCCGTTCTTGATCATGAAACGAGCCGCCGATCGCGCGCAAAGGAACACGCCGGTCATGTTGACGGCGACGACTTTCTCCCAGTCGGCGAGCGCAAGTTCTGTAGCGGGCCGTCGAATGGCAATGCCCGCATTGTTGACCAGAATGTCGAGATGGCCTTCGCGCGCGATGATAGCTTCGACCGTCGAATTGACGGATTGCTCATCGGACGTGTCGCATGCGAATGCGAACGTCTGACCCTGGTTCGACGCGATCTGTGCAGCGGCCGCTCTTGCTTCATCTCCGTCGATGTCGACGATCGCGACTCTCGCGCCCGCCGAAACAAGCATCCGTGCTGTCGCACGCCCGATGCCACCCGCGCCACCGGTCACCATCGCGACCAGCCCGTCCAAACGCATCAAACGCAGCGGGTCTTCCATGCGGTCTCCTTTTCTGCCGTTGCGGTTTGGCCTGGGCGAATTTCACTTCGGTCCGATCAGTGCGCCGTGGGCGCGTCTGCGGGCAGCACGCCTGCGGACTTCAGATCGGTCCACAAGCTCGCCGGTATATTGACGGTCGCATCCTGCACGTTCTCCTTGACCTGCTCGGGCGCCACAGCGCCCAGCACGATCGAAACCACCGCGGGATGCGCCATGGAAAACTGCATCGCTGCCTGCCGAATCGTCGTCTTGTGCGCCTTGCAGATCGCTTCGATCTTCCTGGCTTTCTCTACAACGGCATCGGACGCGACCGCGTAGTCGAACGTGGCGCCGGGGGCGGTCCCGGTGGCCAGAATGCCGGAATTGAAAACACCGGCGAGCATCACGCCCATGTTCTTGCTCTGGGCCAGCGGCAGAAACTCCTCGAGGCCGCTCTGCTCCAGCAGCGTGTACCGCCCAGCCATCATCGCCACGTCGAAGTCGCCCGCCTTGGCGAATTTGACGCAGGTGTCCGCTTCGTTAATCCCAAAGCCGATCGCTTTGACGACTTTCTCGCGTCGAAGTTTATCAAGGGCGAGATAGGCTCCGTCCATCGCGGTCTTGAAGTGCTTTTTCGAATCCTCGACCCCATGCGTCCAGACGTCGCAATCATGAATGAGGACGATATCGAGCCGGTCGAGACCGGTGCGAAGCAGGGAATGTTCGATGGAGCGCATCGTGCCGTCGTAGGAATAGTCGAACCGTGGCGCATGGGGAAATCCACCCAGGAAGCCCGGCGAAATCACGTCCGTGCGCATCTCGGGCTTCTTTCCGAGCGGATTCATGATGCGGCCGATCTTCGTCGAGACTATGATCTGGTCGCGGGGAACGTTTCTTAATCCTGCTCCCGTCCGGCTTTCCGCCAGTCCATTTCCGTAATGCGGAGAACTATCGAAAACGCGGATGCCGCTCGTGTAACCTTGCTCGACCGTGGCGATCGAATTCCTTTCGTCGAGCTTTGTGAAGAGATCGCCGAGCGGCGCAGTTCCAAGTCCAAGGACCGAGAACGCGAGGCTTTCGCCGTTTCGCGCCTTGAATGTTCGGGTTTCCATGAGACGTTCCTGTCCGTTAGGGGTTCAACGTTGCCGTGTCGGCATCGATCTCGCAGAGCTAGCGCCGCGAATGAACGTGCATCGGCATGGCCTTCTCCGTCCGTTTAAGCGAGGCGAATTCGCGCGACGGCGAATGGGCTCAATTCGAGTTCTGTTGCATCCATGGGTGCCAGTTGATCCAAATGATCGGGCGATCGGGTGGCTTCGACGAAGGTGGCTTCATTCAAGAGCGCGATGCCTGCGGCGCGCGCGGGCAACGCCACGTCTTGACGCAAGGTAGTTAAATTCGCGATCCATATTTCCCGCGAGTTGCCCTGAGTGAAGGCCAGACCTTGAACGACGGATGGTGCTGACACATCGAGCGCCGCAACGTCGCAGCCGGAAAATCTGGAGAGGCCGCGCAGGACATGGAAGACCGGAAACAATCCTCCGGCTTCGTCGAACCAGGGCTGCGGCCAGGCTTGCGGGGAGTGGACCACTCCCAGGGCGCCGGTAACGCCGCCAAATGCGACGGCACTCGCACCACCGCGAGCGAAATGCGCGTAATATCCGAGGGTCCACGCCGCACCAAGCAAGCCTCGCTGACGCGGATCGTTGTGGTTCATGGCTTGCCGGTTATTGCCGGGGTTCTCTTTCGGCGCTGGGCCATAGGGATTCATGCGCATGCCCATGCCGCTCGGCCCCACGCTGAAAGGCAATTCGCCTGCAATCGCGCGAGCACTGGCTGCGATAGCGGGCAAGGATTCCAGCCCCTCCATCACGGAAACGTCGTCGCCAGCGTGTACCAGCGCCGAGGTGGTGAAAGTCACGAAATCCAGTCGCTGCAGCGGCGGTCGCTTTCGATTGAGCTCGGTGAAGTAACTGAACATGCCGCCGCCCAGGCGAACGGCTGGAAATGCCTCTCGCGCAATGCGAAAGAGGTCGTCAGCCGGCGCAGCGGGCGGCCAAACGCTGCCTGGAAGCGTGCATTTGAGATCAGCGGCAGGCGACAGCATGACGACGTCGAATGGCGATCCCATGGAACTGACGACAGCGGCCAGAGATCGAACCTCGTGCTCGAAGTCCGCGACTTCTGTCACCACGGCTTCGAGCCACGGTGTGGCTCCAAGGGATTTTGCGATCGCTACCGCATCTTGCAGCTCTTCCGCTGCACGCCCATGGCGGGGGTCGAAGTAGCAGATGAGATGGCGAGGTCGCAGCTCGCGGACGCTCGAAAGAACCTCGCGCGTCGCCTTTGCGTCACCGAGGTCAAGACCGACACCGATGTCCGGTGCCTTTGCGAGTGGCTCGCCCAACGCGACGCTCACGCCTGAACGACCAGCGGCGTGTGCCGATGCCTTGCCGGAAATCGTCAGGGTTATCGATTGCTCGAGCCGCGCGCCGGCCTTGAGCGTGTACGGCCATGGTAGAGCGAGAGGGCGTACGTAGGTTTTATAGGACGCATCGGTCCAGTTGCGCTGGTCCTCCATTTCGAACGTATCGCCTTCCATGCGGCACGTCGCGCGAAGACCGGGGGCTGCCTCATGCGTGAGCTCCCGCAAATCCATCATCGGCTGTACAGGATCGATCAACCCGGGGAAACGGCCGTCCACGATGCAACCGTCGACATGCTCGATCCTCACTGGATGCCCGGCGACGCCGGCGATCGGGTGCAAAACGACGAAGCCGGTGCGATTGGTTTGAAAATCAGAGGCTGCCTCACCGCTGCTGTGAAAGGCTATATGCCCGTTCGCTTCGCCCTGTATTCGCGCATGGTATCGGAACTCCTGCGCCTCGTCTCGCGCGACGGCGCTGTAGCTGACGGTGAAGCCGGTGTCCGTCTCCTCGATCTTGAGATCGGAAATCGTCGGGATGTAGGTTCCCCAATCCCGATCGCGCACAATGAACGAGATCGCGCGTAGGGCCTCGACGCCGTTGAAGCGAATGTGCCGGAGATTTCCGGCTTCGAACTCCGCAACGAGCGCGCCAGCCTTCAGAGAGCGGGCCGGCGGAGCAGGCTCTTCCGTCCCGAAGAGCTTGATGGCTTGGCTTGGTTCTCTTGCCATAGACGTCTCCCAGATAAGACGAGGTCATCGCGAGACTCGACGGCTCACGACGCTTTCGATCAGCAATGCAACGATGATGACGGAACCGATGGCGGAGCCTTGCCAAAACGGCGACACGCCGAGAAGGTTAAGGCCATTGCGGATCATCACCATGATAAGCACGCCGAACAGGGTCCCGATGACGCTGCCGCGCCCGCCGAAAAGACTCGCGCCGCCAATGACCACCGCCGCGATGGCGTCGAGCTCCATGCCGTTGCCCATCAATGGATCTGCGGAAAGAAGTTGCGCGATCGAGAACGTTATCGCGACGGCCGAAAGCGCGCCCGACACGACGTAGGGAAGCACGGAATAGAAGAACACGCTCAGCCCGGCGGCCCTAGCTGCTTCCTTGTTCGATCCGACAGCGTAGATCGTGCGACCACCCTTCGTGTAGGTGAGATAAGCCCATGCGGCGAGGTAGAGCAGCCCCAGGAACAGGACGTTGCTGGGAATGCCGGCCACATGGGTATAAACCAGCGACGACAACTCCGGCGGTATGGTTGAAATGGCGGTTTGCCCGGAAAGAATGTAGGCGAGACTTCGCCCGATCGCCATCATGCCGAGCGTTACGACGAACGCCGCCAAACCGAAATAGGCGATGAGGAAGCCGGAGATCAGCCCCATGCCGGCGCCGGACAGTACCGTTATGACGATTGCGATCGCCAACGGAAAGCTTTGCGCGCTGAGGCCCAGGATGATGCCGGTCAACCCGGCAATCGATCCGACGGAAAGATCTATGCCGCCGGTCAAGATCACGAACGTCATGCCGACCGCGACGATGCCGGTTACCACCGACTGATCGAGGACGTTGAAGAGATTGGATTTCGTCAGGAAATACGGAGAAAGCACTGAGAGTATGGCAGCCAGGACGATTGTCAGAACGAACATTCTGAACTCGAGACGACGCGTCAGCGCGCTCCAGAGCGAGTGTCTCGAATTCGCGGACAGTTCAACCGTCATGCCAAATGGTCCTGCATCATAGTGTCGTCGCCAAGGTGTCAATTCTGTTGCGGATATCAGTTGAGGAGGGTGGCGGGTTCGAACCGGTGACGGTCAAGCCGATCCATCCAAGATCATGGCCGCGGCTTCCGCGCAGCGGGAGCAGCATCGTCGAACGAGCGCCGTCGATCTCACTCACGAAATCGGCCTTGCGTCCTTCCAGCGCGGTCGGAATCAACGTCTCGTCGAAGGCTCTGGCTTCGCCAATCGCGAATCCGGGATCTGCGGCCTCGGCCCCGCGCGTCATGTTGAGGCAAATGAGTTCGTCGTTCTCGATCAAGGCCCAAAATCCGGTCCCGCCTGTCTGCTGACTGATTTCGCTCAGCATCGCCGTGTTGCGCGCCATCGAAGTGCGTGGCGCGGCGAGCAAGGTCAGTTTTTCCTCGTCCAGTATGCGGGTCGGAAGGTCCGCGACGCTGACACCGTCGCTCATCACGATGACACGGTCCGAGATGCCGAGCAGTTCTTCGAAGTCGGAGGACACGATGACGATGGCGACTCCTTTAGCGGCGATGTCGCGCAGGATCGCGTAGATCGATGATCGCGTACCGATGTCGACGCCTTTGGTTGGTTCGTCCAGCAGCAGGACCCTCGGCTGGAGCAGCAACCATCGCGCAATGATGATCTTCTGCTGCATGCCGCCGGAGAAATTGAGCATGCTGGAGTCCAGGATTCGGTCAGGAGGCAGGCCAAGGCTGTGAAGAAGCGCGTCGATGTCTTTCTCGCGCTTGCCGTATCCAAGGCCGAATCCGCGATGGGCGCCGAGATGTGCGAGTAGCAGGTTTTCCTTGACCGAGAGGTCGGGAACGATGTTCTGCGTTCGACGATCTTCCGCGACGAATCCGAGCCCGGCACGGATTGCAACGATCGGCTTCGTCGGGGTCATCGGTTTGCCGTTGACGCGGATCTCGCCGCCGCCGCGTGGCCGCAGGCCAAAGATAGCCTCAAGGGTCTCGGATCGACCGGCGCCGACGAGCCCGCCGAGGCCGAGAATTTCGCCTTCGCGAACTGAGAATGAGACGTCGCGAACCAGCGGCGGAGCAGCGAGGCGCTTCACGTCGAGCACGGTCGCCGCCGCCGGCGCCGACTTCTCGGGCGCCCGAGTCGTGAAAATGTTTCCCAGTTCCTGACCGACCATATGGCGGATGAGATCGGCCTGATTGAGCGTTGCCGTCGCGCGCGACGCGAGTACGGTGCGCCCCTCGCGAAGAACGGTGACGCGATCAGTAATCTCGAGCACTTCTTCGAGGCGGTGCGAAACGAAGATCAGGCCGCTTCCATTGTCGCGCAGTCGGATCATGATGTCGAAAAGCCGGTCGACCTCGCCGGGACTGAGGGCTGCGGTCGGCTCGTCGAACACGATCAGCTTGGCGTTCACTCCGAGCGCTTTGGCGATTTCGACGAGTTGGCGTTGCGCGGCCGAGAGCCTGCGCACCTCGATATCGAGTGGCAGGGTGGTTTCCTGGCCGAGCCCCGTAAGCAATTCTTCGCCGCGTTTTCGCAGTGCTGTATAGGAGAGGCGGCCTTTGCGCCCCAGTTCCGGCAGGAACATGTTCTCAACGACCGAGAGATCGGGAACCAGACTTGTTTCCTGCATCACGATGGCGATGCCTGCGTCGAGAGCATCGCGTGTCGACCTGAAGCGCGGCGGCCGGCCGCGGTAGCTGATCTCGCCCTCGTCAGCAACGAAGTGGCCCGTGATCACTTTGGACAAGGTCGACTTTCCGGCTCCGTTGGCGCCGAGCAGGCCATGGATTTCGCCTTGCACGAGTTCGAAATCGGCGCCCTGCAGCGCCTTGGTGCGATCGAAAGTTTTCACGATGCCGCGTGCCGTAAGGAGCGGCCCGCCGACCTCGGTTGAGATGTCGTGCGACATGCATCGAAGCCTTGAAACGCGTCCCGGCACCCGGCCGAGACGCTTCACTGTTTTGAGATCATTTCATTTCGTTGGCGAACACGGTCGTCTTCACGGTCGGCAACTCTTGATCGATGTTGACGCTCGTGATGGCAAGAATCGGAATCGAGATTTCTTTCTCGACGGATTCGCCCGCGAGATGTTTCACCATAGCTTCGCCGGAGCGTTCGCCCATGAGGTAGGGCTGCTGCATGCCGGAGGCGACGATTTGGCCGGATTTGAGAAGATTGACGAATTCGGGAATGCCATCGAAAGCGGCGACGAGAATTTCGCCGTCTCGACGCGCAGCCTTGATGGCGCGCAAGGCGCCCAGCGCGGGCTGATCGGTCTGGACGAATAGGCCGCGCATGTCCGGATTTGCGGTCAGCATATCCTGCGTGAACTTGAACGTCTCGTCAGTGGTATAGGACTGCATCTGCTGCAATCCGGCCTCTTTCGTTTTAACTCCGCCTTCGATCAAGCCGTCACGGAAGCCCTTCGTCCGCGCCTGGCCGTTCTTGCGCGCCTGCGATATGGTGATGAGGCCGATCGAACCATCTTGCCATCCCTTCTTCTTCAAGGCTTCGGCTAACGCCAGCCCGACGCCTTTTGCGCCTTCGTAGTTGTTGGAGATGATGAACGAGACATAGTCGCCGCTGTTGGTGCCGATATCTGCAATGACGACAGGAATGCCGGACTTTTTGGCGAGTTCGAGAACGCTGGGAGCCGTTGAGGAATCGGTCGGAGAGATGACGATGCCGGCGACGCCTTTGGCGATGGAATCCTGGGCGTTCTGCAATTGGGTCTGGGGATTGTTATGCGAATCGAGAGCCTGGAACTCGTAACCTTTCGCTTTGACGGCCGCTTCCACGCCCTTTGAGAGATAACGCCAAAACGGAAGATCGAGGCCCGGAGTCAGATAGACGATCGTCTTGCCGGCCGCGTTTGCAGAGGTGAAACTCAGTGGGGTAATGCCGGAAACAAGTGCTGCTGCGCTCCCGGCGAGCTTGATGAATTCTCTTCTCTCCATTTGCTTTCTCCTCCGATTTTATCGCCGCGTTATCGCTGACGAATTCAACTATGTGTACTGGTCGACCGTGCGCCTCTCTTTGCTAGGGTGCGCGTCGCCTGCCTGCCGCGAGACGCGAGAACCGAATTGGTGGTCGCGTAGATGCGATCGAGGTGAATTTCGAATGCAGCGACCACCGCATGCGAATCACGGGCGTGCAGCCCCGCGACGATCTTCTCGTGATCGCCGACGCTCTCCGCGATTGCGCCGGGACGCGACACCGCTTTGCGGCGAAAATCGAGCATATAAGCGTAGAGGTCGCTGACAAAGTCCGCGAGCACAGCGTTTCCGCAGCACCGATAGATAGCCAAGTGAAACTCCCTGTCGCTGATCAGGAAGCGGACAGGATCGTCGAGCGAACTTCGCTGAGCCGCGAGGAAATCTTCGACGAGTCCAAGCGTCTCGTTATCGATGCGGACGGCGGCGTCCGAGACGACCTTCCGTTCGACCAGCAAGCGAGCCGCGTGAATGGATTCTAGATCGTAATTGTTGATCCGTTTCGGTTCGTGAAGATCGGCTGTCGCAGGTTCGACGTTCGCGTTGACGACTCTGGTTCTAGCCCCGTGCGACACCTCGATGATGCCTCTCGCAGCCAAAATTTGCACTCCGCCACGGACCGTTTCCCGGCTGACTCGCAATGCGGCGGCAAGATCACGCTCGCTCGGCAGGGCGTCGTCCACCTGCAAGAGCCCGGAAGCGATCGAAGCCGCGATCTTGTCGGCGACAATGTCGCGCGCGTTGCGGCGCACCACAGCGTCGTCGAGTTGGAACGTGCGGCTCAAAGCGGAGACTTTTTCTTCCAGATTTGCCACGGCGCTCGCCTTGGTCTACTGGCCCACCCACTAGGCCAGTCGAGGGAAGCGCAGGTTGGTAAGTCTGTCAAGAACGGCGCTTCGATCTTTCAGCGTCCTGCCGCCGTAAGCCGCTTGCCGTCCTAATTCCGACAGAATGCAGTCGAAGGCAGGCGGTCTAATCTGGAGACTTCCGTGCACTACTGGCGCGCCATTTCGACCGCGAATTCGAGGATTTCTCGTGCTACAGAAGAGCATCCTCATGGACATCGAAGGCCGTGGCATGAACTCACCCGACGTCTTCCGGTGCGAGATGGAATGATCGCGGTGTGCTCGTCGACCAGTCGCCTCTACACATAATGGAATTGCTTCAACGTGAAAATTCGTCGAGAGCGGCGTCGCCGATCCTACCTGAGCGCCAAATAGCTATGCTGAGAGCGAGGTTGGCTTGGAACTCCTGTCAGATTAAAATGAACTTCGAAGCGAAACGTTTAAGGAGCCCGGATGTCGCACCTGATCGATGCTGCCCGCTGGTGCGGCGGGTTTAGCTGACATTGGCTGTGACCGGGAAATCAGCTGACGGCCTGCCTCTGCCGCAGCGCCATTGGGCAATTCTGACGATCGCGCTCGGGCTTGTCATGGCCGTCGTGGACGGTTCCATTGCAAATGTTGCGTTGCCCACAATTGCGCAGGACCTGAATGCAAGTCCGGCGTTTTCGATCTGGATTGTCAACGGATACCAGCTGGCAATTACCATTTCGCTGCTGCCGTTCGCCGCGATTGGCGAGATTATCGGGTATCGCCGCGTGTATCTGGCCGGGCTCTTATTTTTTACGCTTGCCTCGCTGCTTTGCGCTCTATCGCACACACTGGTGCTGCTGACAGTCGCACGCATCTTGCAAGGCTTCGGCGCCGCGGGAATCCTGAGTGTCAATGCGGCATTGGTCCGCTTCACTTACCCGCATTCCCAACTGGGACGTGGCATCGGCGTTAACGCGCTGGTGGTCGCCGTGTCCGCCGCCATCGGTCCAACTCTGGCCGCCGGAATATTGGCGGTAGGAACATGGCCTTATCTGTTCATTATCAATATCCCGCTTGGGATCGTGGCCTTGTCGCTGGCATTCCGCTGTCTTCCTTTTACTCCACTTGCCGGCCATTCCTTCGATTGGCAAAGCGCCGTGCTGAGCGCTGTGACCTTCGGCATCGGCATAGCTGCCATCGACAGCATTGGTCATGGAGAGGCGCCGACCTTTTACCTTTCGGAGATGGCAATCGCGACGATTGCCTGCGTGTGGTTAGTGCGCCGGCAGCCGCTGGTTTCCTCGCCACTGCTACCGGTGGACCTCCTGCGCATTCCTGTCTTCGCCCTGTCGATCTGTACTTCGATCGCGTCCTTCTGTGCGCAGATGCTCGCATACGTCGCGCTGCCGTTTTACCTGCAAGCCCGTGGATATTCGGCGGTGGAGATTGGACTTTTAATTACACCTTGGCCGATCGCGATTGCGATTATTGCGCCTGTGGCTGGCCGGCTGGTCGAGCACTATCCAGCGGGACTTCTGGGCGGAATCGGGCTTTTGCTGTTCGCCGGTGGTCTCGGCACGCTGGCGATGTTGCCGGCTCACCCCTCTTTGATGGACGTGGTATGGCGAATGGCGCTTAGCGGTGCTGGTTTCGGTCTTTTCCAATCACCCAATAACCGTACCATGATCGCGGCGGCGCCTCGAGAACGCAGCGGTGGCGCCAGTGGCATGTTAGGGACGGCGCGGCTTCTTGGACAAACGACCGGTGCTGCACTGGTCGCGTTACTGCTCGCGCGCTACCCAGCGGAAGGTACACATATTTCCTTGTTGGTGGCTGCGAGCGTCGCGCTATTCGCTGCTGCGCTGAGTACGTTGAGACTATCTTCGGCCGGCTCGCGAGGCATCGAGGCGGTACGAGTAAGCACAGATCAGCGCCGAAAGGGTGAATGATGCAGGCCAGCAGGGGCCTTCGCGGCATTTACTGCGTCTGCCTTCTCCGAACGCAAACCGTCTTGCCTTCGGGCGCGGGTCGAATAAGTGCAATAGCGATGAAAGGTGCTGGTCTTCGAGGTGCCGGCCGATGTTTAAGACATATGAGATAGGTGCGTGAACCAATACAGTTCACGAGCGGAGAATAGTGGCCGCGAAATCGCGTGAAATATCGTCGATCCACATGCGATCCGGCCGGTACCATTCTCCCGCCCAATTCAACGCGCCAAGCAACAGCAACCGCACTGACTCCGGCGCAATGTTTGGATTGATCAGGTCAGCCTGATAGAGTTCGCTCACCAACCGCGCCCACAGCGCTTCATAGCGCCGCCTCTCGATCCGGCAACCTTGCCGAACGGAGTCGGGCAGGAACGCAAAGGCGCGGATGCTGGCGGAGGTGTAATTGCTGTGCTCGAGTGACGAGAGCAGATGAGCTTGGATAGCCCCTTCGAGCCGCTGGCGCGGCGTTGCGCGGGCTGGCAGAGTTTTAAGGGCCTTCTCAACCGCGTCATAGACGACGCGTACGCCTTCGTTGACAACTTCGCCGACGATCGCGTCCTTTGACGGGAAGTGATGGTAGATGCTGCCGCCCTTGATGCCGACGGCGGTCGCGATCGCCCGCGTGGTCGCCGCTTCATAACCGCGATGCTTAAGGAGATACGCCGCTGCATCGAGGATCTGGCGCCGGGCCCCCACTTCCGTCGGCGCGGTAACGGCACGCTTCATGAATCCCCCGTTCTGCGCGACTCGACCTGACCCCACGATGCTGCGGGAGGTCGGGTCTTGCGCAGCAGGAATCGAGCCGAACCAGTCTGCAGGATTTCGTCCCGCTGGCTCGTCAGTTCGATCCCCCATTCGATCAGGCCGAGTGATGGATTTTTGGTGGGACGTTTGCCGATGACGCCGATCAAGGCGCGGATCGTGTCGCCCGGCCGCATCGGCGCCTTGAAATCCCAGGTGATGCCGAGCAGCGCGACGACGGTGCCGTCAATCAGGTCCAGCCGAGACGCCAACCCAAACGCGATGCCGATCCCCATCGGTCCATGTGCGATCCGGCTGCCGAAATCGCTTGCTGCTGCGAAGGTCTCGTCGGTATGGACCGGGTTATAGTCACCGGTCAGCCCGGCGAACCCGCCGATGTCCGCTTCAGTGATGGTTCGGCCCGGCGTGACGAAACGCTGGCCGATCTCGAATTCATCGAACACGCGGCCCATTTATCGAACTTCCTCGCGCAGATCCTTGCGGCGGATTTTGCCGGTGATGGTCATCGGAAGGCTGTTACGAAATTCGATCTGACGCGGATATTCGTGCGCGGACAGCCGCGACTTGACGAAAGCCTGCACGTCCGCGCGAACAGTGTCATCAACGGTGGCGCCTTCGCGCGGCACGATGAAAGCCTTGACGATTTCGCCACGGAGCGGATCGGGCACGCCGACCACTGCGACCATAGCGACCACCGGGTGAGCCATCAGGCACTCCTCGATCTCGGTCGGGCCGATCCGATAGCCGCCGGAGATAATGACATCGTCGTTGCGGGCGTGAAACCAGAAATAGCCCTGTTCGTCGCGATTGCCGGTATCGCCGGTGAGTAGCCAGCCGTTCTTGAATTTTTCCTTTGTCGCTTCCGGTTTGTTCCAATAGCGCAGGAAGAACACCGGGTCCGGTGACTTTATCGCAATGGTCCCGGTCGAGCCAGGAGAGACGGGAATGCCATCTTCGTCTACCACCTCGACGACGTGGCCGGGCATCGCCCTACCCATCGAACCGTGTTTCAGATCCATGACCGAGGCGCAGTTGCCGATCGTCAGGTTTGCTTCGGTCTGGCCGTAGAATTCGTTCATGCTCAAGCCGAACGTCTCCCGGCCCCAGTCCAGCATCTCGTCGCCGAGCCGCTCTCCGCCGCTCGCAACGCTACGCATCGAATAGCCGAAGCGCTGCTGCGGCCGAGACACTTGACGCATCATCTTCAGCGCGGTCGGCGGCATGAAAGCGTTGCGGATTCCATGGCGAGCCAGAAGCGAGAAGGCTTCTTCGGGATCAAACTTCTGCAGACGCTTGGCGACGACGGGGATGCCGTGAAACAGCGAAGGCAGCAAGACATCCATCAAGCCGCCGGCCCAGGCCCAATCGGCGGGTGTCCACATCCGGTCGCCGGCTTGCGGAAAGAATTCATGCGGAAATTCGACGCCGGGCATGTGGCCGAGCAGAACCCGATGAGCGTAGAGCACGCCCTTCGGGTTTCCTGTGGTCCCGGAAGTGTAGACGATGATCGCAGGATCCTCGGCCTCGGTCTCGACGCGCCGATGGTCGGCGGACGACCGTTCGATGAGTGCGGACCAGTCCAGCACGCTGCCGGCGGCGCGAGCTTCGGTTGCGATCAACAGTGGCATTGCGATCAGGTGATCAGAAATCGCCAGCAGTTTTTCAATGCCGGCTGCGTTCGAGATCACCACCTTGGCGCCGCTGTCGTTAAGTCGGTATTCGATCGCTTCAGGTCCGAACAACGTAAACAGCGGGAGCGCGATCGCACCGAGCCGGTAGGCCGCAAGATGGGCGATGGCGGCTTCGGCGCATTGCGGCAGCAGGATGCCGATCCGGTCGCCCTTGGTGACGCCTTGCGCCGTGAGCGCATTGGCAAGACGGCTTGATTGCTCCTGTAGATGCTCGAACGTCAATTCGACCGCGCCGGCGCCGCTCTCGACGATCAGCGCGGTCTTGTTCGAACCGACATGGCGATCGCAGGTTGCCTCGGCAATGTTGAAATGGTGCGGGATCTGCCAGCTGAACCGCGCGCAAACCTCCTCATAAGTTGTCCCGGACAGCGCCATTCCGAATTTCCTTGTCTCGCTCCCTAGCGCTTGTTAGGCTAAGCGATAAACGAACTGGCTGCAAGTAGCGCGGCGCCGGAAGCCTTGGGCGCAATCGCGCGCGGTGGCGCGCACGCCTGTGCGTGGGGGAGGAGATCAATCGATATGGCTGTGCTGGAAAGCAAGGTGCGAAGCGATCCAGATTTCGACAGCAATCGTGTCGCTTACGGCGAGCTGGTTGAGGTCTTGCGCGAGCGGCATCGTCACGTGCTCGCAGGTGGCGGCGAAAAGCTTCAACTACGCCACCGCGAGAGGGGCAAGATTCCAGTGCGCGAGCGGATCGATCACCTGATCGATCCGCTATCGCCATTTCTCGAATTGTCGCCGCTGGCGGCTTGGGAACTGTATGGCAACGAGGTGCCGTGCGCCGGCGTCGTGACCGGCATCGGTATGGTTGCCGGTATACCCTGCGCGATCATCGCCAACGATGCGACCGTGAAAGGCGGCTCCTTCTTCCAGGAGACGGTGAAGAAGCACTTGCGCATGCAGGAGATTGCCTTCGAGAACCGGCTGCCATGCATCTACCTGGTGGATTGCGGCGGTGCTTATTTGCCGGAGCAGGATCGCGTCTTTCCGGATCGCGATCATTTCGGCGGCACATTCTTCCAGCAATGTCGCATGTCGGCATCGGGGCTTCCGCAGATATCGGCGGTGTTCGGCGGCTGTACGGCCGGTGGGGCTTATATCCCCGCACTCTCCGACGAGGTCGTGATGGTGCGCGGCACCGGACGGATTCATCTAGGAGGCCCTCCGATCGTCAAGGCCGCTATCAATGAAATTGTCGATGGCGAGACGCTGGGCGGCGCAGAAATGCATTCGACCGTCTCGGGTGTGTCGGACTATCTCGCCAACACCGAACTCGAAGCGATCGGCAAGCTGCGCGATATCGTTGCCGCCTTGAACTGGCGCGAAATCCAACGCACTACGAAGCGCGAGATTAGCGACCCGATTCACGATCCGGCTGAACTCGACGGCATCGTCGGCGTCGATCTCAAACAGCCGTTCGACGTGCGCGAAGTGATTGCCCGCATGGTCGACGGCAGTGAATTCCAGGAGTTCAAGCCGGCTTATGGTTCGACGTTGGTATGCGGGTTCGCCTGGATCCATGGTGAGCCGGTCGGCATTCTGGCCAACAACGGTGTGCTGTTTTCCGAGGCTGCGGTGAAGGGTGCGCATTTCATCGAGCTGTGCGATCAGCGCCGCACGCCGATCCTGTTCCTGCAGAATATCACCGGGTTCATGGTCGGCACCGACGCCGAGCGCGGCGGCATTGCCAAGCATTCGGCAAAACTGGTCTATGCGGTGTCGAACGCGCGGGTGCCGCGCTTCACCGTGATCATCGGTGGCTCCTATGGCGCCGGCAACTACGGGATGTGCGGTCGCGGCTTCCAACCACGCTTCCTGTTCGCCTGGCCCAATGCCCGTATCGCCACTATGAGCGCCGATGTCGCCGCGACCGTGGTCACGGACTTGCGGCGCTCAAGTCTCACGCGCGGGGCAGTACAGGAATCCGAGATCGAACGGATCGACAAGCAGACACGCGCTCAATTCGAAGAGCAGAGCACGCCCTATTATGCGACCGCGAGGCTGTGGGACGACGGCATCATCGAGCCGTGGCAGACTCGAGACGTGATTGGGCTTTGCCTCGCGCTCGCAGCCCGCGAGATCGACTTGCCCGAACACCGACCCGTCTACCGGATGTGATGCGATGATCAGCTCTCTTCTGATCGCCAATCGCGGCGAGATCGCCGTTCGCATCATGCGGACCTGCAAGCTGCTCGGCATCCACACTATTGCAGTTTATTCCGACGCCGACCGCGACGCGCTTCATGTCGCTGTCGCCGACGAGGCGATCAGGATCGGTCCGTCGCCGGCCCGCGAGAGTTATCTGCAGACCGATGCGATCATGCAGGCAGCCACCCGCGCCGGCGCGGACGCGATCCATCCCGGATACGGCTTTCTCTCGGAGAAGCCTGATCTCGCGCGCCTGTGTGTCGAGGAAGGACGCGTGTTCGTTGGGCCTTCGGCGGATTGTATACTCGCCATGGGGCCGAAGATCGGCTCGAAGCTGATTGCGTCCCGCGCTGGCGTGCCCAGCGTGCCCGGCTATCTCGGCGAGGATCAGTCGACGCAACGTCTGTCGGGCGAGGCCGAGCGCATCGGCTTCCCGCTGATGGTCAAGGCGTCGGCCGGCGGCGGCGGCAAGGGTATGCGGCGGGTATTTCAGCGCGAGGATTTGACCGCAGCGATCGATTTGGCGCGGCAGGAAGCGCAGGCTGCCTTCGGCGATCCGTCATTGCTGATCGAAAAACTGGTGACGCGGCCGCGGCACCTGGAGGTGCAAGTTGCGGGCGACAAGCACGGCAATGTGGTTCATTTATTTGAGCGCGACTGCTCGATTCAACGCAACAACCAGAAAGTATTGGAGGAAGCGCCGGCGCCTAATCTCGATCCCGCCATTCGGGTAAAGTTGCTCGATCGCGGTGTCGCTCTGGCGCGCGCCATCAACTACGACAATCTCGGTACCGTCGAGTTCATCCTCGAGGAAGGGAGCAGCGACCCCTGGTTTCTGGAGATGAACACCAGGCTACAGGTCGAACATCCCGTCACCGAAGCGATCACCGGTTTCGATCTGGTGGAATGGCAGATTCGCATCGCGTCGGGTGAGCGCTTACCCGTATTGCAGAGCGACATCCGCCAAAGCGGTCACGCGATTGAGGCGCGGATCACTGCGGAACGAGCCGATCAGGATTTTCGACCGGATGCAGGCCGGATTGTCGGATATCGTGAACCGCCTGATCTGCGGATCGACAGCGGTGTAGGGAAGGGGTCGGAGGTCACGTTGTTTTATGATTCGCTTCTGGCCAAAGCCATCGCGGTTGGAGAAACCCGCGATACCGCTTGCACCAGGCTCGCTTCAGGTCTTCGCGAGTTTTCGATATTGGGACCCGCGACCACGATCCCGTTTCTTGTCGACGCCGTCGAGCATCCGATCTTTTCCCAAGGCAACGCCACGACGGACTTCATCGCCGAGGCTTTCCCCGAAGGCTGGAAGCCGGCTCGGCCGCAAGTGCGGCTTGCCCGCGCGACGGCAGCGCTGTTGATGCTGGATGCCTTGCCGGCTCACGAGCAAAAGCCATCCGCCTGGACCACTCTGGCGGGCTTCCGTGTTCTTGGACCTTCGGGGGGGCTGTCCGAGACCAGATTACTGGCGATCGAGGAGGAGCGCGCGATCGCGCTGACCGTCAAGGTGCGGTCGGACGGCCAGCGGCGTGTCTTCGACAATGATGGCGAGATCGCGCTCGAGATCCGATCGAACGGGAATACAGTCGAGGTCGACTCCGAAGGCCGGATCCTGCGCGGCGTATTCGAAAGAACCGGCGGGCGGGTCCACCTGACGCTGGCCGGCGAGACCTGCGACATCGGTCTTGAGGCCGAAGCCGCGCTGCTGGCGGGAGCGGCGGCAGGAGCGGGCGGATCAGGCGCGGTCCTAGCCACGATGCCGGGTGTCGTGGCGGAAGTGAAGGTATCCGCAGGCGAAATGGTTGAAGTCGGCCAGGTCGTGGTTGTTCTGGAATCGATGAAGTTGTTCAGTTCGCTCAAGGCGGAGATCGCCGGCATTGTCACCGACGTCTCGTGCCGGTCCGGTGAAACCGTAATGGTCGGCAAGCGTCTGGTTCTGATCGAGCCGCGGAACGGCTCGTAACGGCTGGATCGAGCGACGACGCGTGGCAATGAGACAGGCTCATCGCCACGCTTAGTTAATCATCGACGCTTATTTCTGCGCATCGGATTTGGCGTATTCCGCCGATTGCGCCTTAACGACTTTCCATACGTCATCCGTGTAGGCGGCGATCCAATCGGTCTGCGGCACCCACTTAGCTCCGTCCCACATCTCGATCCGCGTCTTGCCGCCGCCACCATGATCCTGCGCGGTGACGGTAACCGGCGCGATCATGTCGTTCGCGTTATAATCCTTGATACTTTCGAGGCCGTCCTTGATCTTCTGCGGCGTCAGAGGCCAGCCATCTTTCTTGATTGCAAGGCGGGCGCCCTCGATGGCGATCGACCAGATCGCGAGACCGGTGTTGTAGTAGACGTCCTCGAGGTTCTTGCGGTCGCCATTTCCTTTGCCCTTGTCGTACAGTTCCTTGATGATTTCCTGGATTATGGGATGGTTCGAACCGCCGGCGACGTTGGTGCCGCGCTTGACGCCCTTGGCTGCTTCGGCGCCGATATTTTTGATATCGACTTCATTCATCCAGTTGACGGCGATGTATTTATCGATCGGGATGCCGTTGCGCTTCATTTCACGCGACGCAATCACGTGCATGTTCGAAAGGCTCCAACTGACGATCCAGTCCGGCGCGAAGCGGCGGATCTGGGTCCATGCCGAGGCCTGATCGTTGCCGGGAAGCGGATACGGAAACAGCTGGAGATCGAAGCCTTCCTTGGCGGCCAGCGTCTTCAAGATGCCGATCGGCTCCTGTCCGAACGGGTAATCGACGTAAAGAAACGCAACCTTGACGCCCTTCAGTTTTCCGCCCGACTTCTGCTTGATGTATTCGATGTCGTTGGCAGCTTGGCCCCAATAAGTCGGGCCGATCGGGAACACCCATTTGAAAACTTCGCCATCGACGGCATCGCCACGCCCGGCCAGCGACTGGATCAGGATATTGCCGTCCTTCATGATTCGCGGAAGGACCGCGCGTGAAACCGGGGTCGACAGCATGTCGAACACCATGACGCCTTCACGTTTCAGCTTCTCGTAGCATTCGATGCCGCGTTGCGGCTCGTTGCCATGGTCCTGCACGATGATTTCGACCGGATGACCTTCGATGCCGCCCTTCATGTTCAGGATCTCGGCATAGTCCTTGGCAGCCTGAGCCACCTGTGGCGTGACAAATGTATAGGCCTTGCTGAGATCATAGCAGAGACCGAACCGCATCGGATCGGCTGCGGTCACCGGCATGGCGGTGAAGGCGGTCAATGCGAGACCAGCCATGATGGATAAATACTTCATTTGCATCCTCCTTGATCGAACTGGTTGTTGGTATTTGTCGCGGGTCAATGTTTTTGTAGTTGCAGTGCGCGCGGTTATGTCAGCCAGCGTTTTCTCCGGCTGTAGTGCTTGATGTCATGGAAGCTCTTGCCTTTCGCACCTCCAAGATAGAATTCCTGGATATCCGGGTTTCTCTTCAGGGCCTCGGCGGTATCGTGCATCACGATGCGGCCGCTCTCAATGAGATAGCCGTGCGACACGATCTCGAGCGCCGCCACCGCGTTCTGCTCGACGAGCAATACCGATAATCCTTCCTCCCGGTTGATGCGGCTGATGATCTGGAAGATCTCCGCCACCAGAAAAGGTGCCAATCCGAGACTTGGTTCGTCGAGCATCAATAATTTCGGTTGCGTCATCAAGGCGCGTCCGATTGCAAGCATCTGCTGCTCGCCGCCGGAGAGATAGCCGGATGCGACGGAACGGCGTTCATGCAGTCGCGGAAAATAGCTATAAACACGGTCTTTGTTGCGATTCATGTCGTGACGGCCGCGCACCGCCGACGCAGCCACTAGGTTTTCGTCGGGGGTCAGGTGCTCGAACACCCGCCGGCCTTCGAGCACGTGGGCGATGCCAAGCTTGACTCGTTCCTGCGGTGACAGCGCGCTGATGCTGTGGCCCAGAAAGTTCAATTCGCCACGGCGAACCTCACCGCGTTCGGCGACCAGCAATCCGCTGATAGACTTCAGCGTCGTGCTCTTGCCCGCGCCATTGGCACCCAGCAGCGCCACCATTCCGCCTTCGGGCACATCGATCGACACGCCTTTGATGGCAAGGGAAACGTGGTTGTAGACAACCTCGATGTTATTCAACGAGAGTGCCTTCGCGGTGGTAGGCGTGTTCACGGTCTGCATGCGCTATTTCTTCACATAGCCGAACGGCCAGACCAGGAGATAGTCGCGGACATTGTTATAGATCTTTCCGAGTCCCAGCGGCTCGATCAGGAGAAAGCCGATGATCAGGGCGCCGTAAAGCGCTTGCGGCAGATGCGCCAGCGTCTCGATGCTGAGCGAAAATCCGAAGCGCATGGCTGCCCATGAAATCAGGCTGTTCATGGCGCCCGGCATGAGCAGGATGAACGCTGCGCCGAAATAGCTGCCAATGATGCTTCCGAGGCCGCCGACGATCACCATCGCCAGTGCCTGGATCGAGACATCGACCGAAAACTGTTCCGGCGTGACCGCGTGGTAGAACGTGCCGATCAGGATGGCCCCGGTGATGCCGCCGATGAATGACGAGGTGGCGAAGGCGACCAGCTTGAAATAGAAACTGTTGACGCCGATGACCGCCGCCGCGAAGTCCTTTTCCCGGACCGCGATCAGAGCGCGGCCGAGCGCGGTGCGCCGCAGATTAAGCATGAACGACGTCACCAGGATGCACCACACCAGCGCCACGTAGTATAGTCCAGCATCCGAGGTGACAGGCAGGCCCAGCAAACGGATATCCGGCGCCTGCAATGTCGCCTGTGTGCCGCCGCTGATCGCTGGAACATGCGAGATCACCCAATCCATTACGAACTGCAAGGCCAGGGTGCTCAGCGCCAGATACAAGCCCTTGACGCGCAACGCGGCGAAAGCAAAGCCTATACCGATGATCGCCGCGGTCGATCCGCCCAACACGATGGCGATTTCCCAGGGTATGCCGGCGCGGGTGGCATGAACCGTCGCGTAGGCGCCGATTCCCATCACGGCGGCATAGCCGAGGTGGAATTGTCCGGCCCATCCGAGAATGAGATTGAGGCCGAGTGCGCCGGCGGTCCATACCAGCCACGGAAGCAGATAGCTGCTCAGATACAGTGAATTGACCAGCAGCGGCGCGGCAAGGCCGAATGCCAAGAGAATACCGATCATCCAGCGGTCGGCGGCAATCGGAAACAGCGCCCGGTCGGCGGCATAGTCCGTATGAAAGATACCGGCCTGCCGGAACAGCATCGGATCAAATCCTCTCGATATCGTGGCGGCCATACAGGCCGTGTGGTCTAAGCATGATGGTCAGGATCAGCATCGCGGCATCGACGAGGTCGCGGCTGGCCCCGCCGAGCAGAGGATCGAGAAAACTGGCGGCGACACCTTCCACGACGCCGAGCAGGATGCCGGCGAGTAATGCGCCGCCGATGCTGTCCAGTCCGCCGAGAACGGCGACCGTCACTCCCTTGAGCAGCAATTGCGCGAGCGACTGGTCGACGCCTTGCACCGACGCCCAAAGCACGCCTGCGATGGTCGCCACCACGGCTGACATCGCCCAGGAAAGCGCCACGCCGCGCTCGACGGAGATTCCCACTGACCACGCCGCGGTATAGTCGTCGGAGATGGCGCGCAGCACCACGCCCATTCTGGTGCGGAAGAACGCCATGAACAAACCGAACATCACGATGGCGACCGCGCCGCCGACGGCATAGGCGCGGTTGATCAGCATCGGGCCGATGAAAAGCGGATCGTCGCTGATGCCGAGCGGCATCGGGCGGGCGGTGCCGCCCCAGATCGTCATCGAACCGGCACGCAGCAGAATTTCGAGTCCAAGCGTCATCATCAGGATCATGATAATCGGCCGCCCGGCCAGTCGGCGCAGCGCAACTCGCTCGATTGCCATGCCGATGCCGAACATGGTCACCATTGCGAGCACGATCGCAAGCCAGATCGGCGCCTTGGCATTGTTGGCAAAGGCCAGCACCACGTAGGCGCCCAGCATCGTCATCGACCCCTGCGCCAGATTGGGTACCGCGGAAGATTTGTAGATCAATACGATGCCCATCGCGACCAGCGAATACATCAGGCCGACGAGGCCGCCATTGACGGCCGATTCGGCCAGAAGCGCCCAATCCATTGTCAGGCCTCCTGTACTGAAAGCGTACGCTCGATGACGCCGACCTCGCCCGACTCGTAGCTGACCTGCGCCTTCATCAGGACGGTTCGCTTTCGATCGTAGATGGCTTCGATGATCGGCTGGTAGCGTTCTTCGACGACGTTGCGGCGGATTTTGCGGGTTCGCGTGATCTCGCCGTCGTCGGCGTCGAATTCCTTATGCAAACAAACGAATTGCCGCAAATGCAGGCCTTCCAACAGCGTGCGGTTGACGTGCTTGACCGCCGAGGCGATGAGTTCGATCACCTGTGGTTTCTGCGATAGATCGGCATAGGAGATGTAGGAGATGCCGCGCAGTTCGGCCCAGAGGCCGACTGCGTCCTTGTCGATACAGATCAGCGCTGCCAGCGTATCGCGGCCGCGTCCGACCACCGCGGCGTCCTTGATGTATGGGCTGAACTTCAGGCGGTTCTCGATATAATTGGGGATATACCGCTCGCCCTTGGCGGTGTGCACGACATCGGATACGCGCCCGAGCACCACAAGATGGCCGTCCGGTTCGACGTAGCCGGCATCTCCGGTATGCAGCCAGCCGTCTTCGAGACTTTCTCGTGTCGCCTCTTCCTGCTTGAAGTAGCCGCTGAATACGCTGCCTGACCGGATCAGGATTTCGCCGGCGTCGCTGATCTTGAGTTCGACGCCCGGCAGCGGACGTCCGACCGTGTGCAGCCGCACCTCGTCAAGACTCTGGATCGCGTTGTAGGCGCTGCTTTCAGTCTGGCCGTAGAGCTGGCGCAGCTTGATACCGAGCGCGCGATAGAACACGAACGTATCCTCGCCCATCGCCTCGCCGCCGGTGAAGGCACCGCGCAGCCGGGTCAGACCGAATTGGTCCTTGATCGGCCCGGATACCAGCCACTCGCCGAGCGGGCCGAGGAGGCGCTGCTTGAGGGTGGGCTCTTGGCCGGCCAGCTTGCGCTTTTCTGCCGAAATGGCCGAGGCCATGAAAAATTCGTAGAACTGCTTTTTCAGCCACGAGGAATCCTCGACACGGACCTGGATAGCGGTCAGCATATTGTCCCAGCTACGCGGCGCGGCGAGATAGAATGTCGGCGCGATCTCGCGCAAATTCTGCAGCACGGTTTCCTGGCGCTCGGGAATGTTGATGGTGAAATGCAGCGCGACGCCAGCGCCCATGGTCACCGCAAAATCGCCGACCCAGGCCATCGGCAGATACGCCAGAATGCTTTCGCCGAAATCGAACGCCTTGCCGCGATAGGCATTTCCAACGCCAGCCAGTAGGTTGCGATGCGACAGCACCACGCCTTTCGGTTTGCCGGTGCTACCCGACGAATGCACGAACACAGCGGGATCGCCGGGGCCTGCGCGAGCGATCAATTCGGACCGCGCGTCGCTGGCGGCAGCGAGATGTTCGGCGCCTTTTGCCTGCACCGCATCCCATGACAGCAGGCCCGGCTGGCGATAGGCGGCGAGGCCGCGCGGATCGTCATAGATGATGTGCTCGATCGCTGCGCCGTGATCGCGCAATTCCAGCATCTTGTCGACCTGTTCTTGATCCTCCGCGAGCATGAATCGTGCGGCCGCCTCGTGGACGAAGTGCCTGATTTCATCGAGCGTTGCGTCCGGATAGGCCGGCATGGCGTAGCCCCTGAGAGCACCTGCGGCCAGCATTCCGGCATAGAGCCGTGGCCGGTTATCGCCGAGGACCAGCATGACTTCGCCGGCCTTGAAGCCCAGCGCCTCGAGTCCCGCGGCGCAGCGGAGCACCATTTCCAGCAGATCCCGCCACGTCGTTTCCTGCCAGATACCCTTGCTCTTTTCGCGCATCGCCACGCGGTCCGGAAAGGCTTCGGCGTTGCGCGCCAGCACACGGATCAGCGTGGTGTCGGTTTCAAAATTCCAGGCCGCGGTCTGGTCAGCGCGCGGCATGTGCGCCCCCGATATAGGCTTCCACGACGCGCGGGTCGGCGACCACGTCGGCCGGAATGCCGCTGCCGATCATTGCACCGTAGTTCAACGCCAGCATGCGATCGCAAATGCCGGTGATGACGTCCATGTGGTGTTCGATCAGCAGCACGGTGACGCCGCGCTCATCGCGCGCATCCAGGATGAACCGCGCCATATATTCCTTTTCTTCCTGGTTCATCCCCGCCATCGGCTCGTCAAGAACCAGGAAGCTTGGCTCCGCGGCCAGGGCGCGCGCCAATTCGACCCGCTTCTTGAGACCGATCGGAATACCATCGACGAGTTCGTCGCGAACGCCTTCGAGTTGCAGGAAATCGATGACGTCTTCGACTGCGGCTCGGTTAAGCGTTTCGTCCTTGCGGGCGAGCCACCAATAGAGCGCGGTGCGTGCCACGCTGGGCTTCATGTGGATGTGGCGGCCGAGCAGGATGTTGTCGAGCACGCTCATGCCGTTGAACAGCGCGAGGTTCTGAAAGGTGCGCGCTACGCCCAGCGTCGCGATGTAATGCGGCGCCAGTCCGGTAATGTCGCGCCCGTGGAGCAGGATACGTCCGCGCTGTGGTGGGTAGAAGCCGGTGATGGCATTGGTGAGAGTGGTCTTGCCGCATCCGTTAGGGCCGACCAGGCCGAAGATTTCGCCGCGCTCGATCTGCATGTCAATGCCGTTGAGCGCCACGATGCCGCCAAAGCGTCGCTCGACGGACTGGCATTGCAATACCGGACTGGCGCTCTCCCGAGCAAAAGCCAATTTGCCTCCTCCACGCATCGTCGATACAGGCTCAGCGCTCTGCGTAAGGCTGGCACTTTTTCTTGGTCGATCGACATCCAAAGCTAACGAACGTTAGATTTTCATGCAAGCCGGATGACTATGCGACACAATGTCGATTTGGCCCACGTTGCACCGATTGGAGCTGCTTGAGGTCTCGAAAGGCGTCCGCTGCGAGCTATTTGTCGCTGAATTTGGGTTGGCGTTTCTCTCGAAAAGCGGCGATGCCTTCGCGCGCATCCTGATGCATGAAAAGGAAGGGAAAACCATCGATGGCATGACGAATCTCGTCGCCGCCCAAGCCGCGATTGTAGAACGATTTGGCCATCCGGACCGCCAGTCGCGGCTTCGAAGCGATCTGTTCGGCAAAGGCCATGGCGTCCGTCAGTAGATCGGCATGAGGTACCACGCGGAGCGCGATGCCGAGCCGGCAAGCTTCCTCCGCGGAGATGGGATCGCCGAGCATGCTCATTTCCTTGGCTTTGGCGCGGCCGACGATATCTTGCAGCCGCACGATCGCAAATCCCGGCAGCAATCCAAGCTTGATTTCCGGCACGGCAAATCGCGCGCGGTCAGACGCAATGATGAAGTCCGATGCGATCGCTAGCTCGAAACCGCCGCCATAGGCGATGCCGTTGACCGCCGAGATCACCGGTTTGCGGGTGTTCTCAGGCGCCGCCAGCACCTCGATCGCGTCGATCAGGAAGCTGCGCGCCTTCTCCGGATCGAAATTGAATTCGCCGATGTTGGCACCGGCGCAAAACGCCTTGCCGCCGCTGCCCGTGATCACGGCGACCCGGATGGCATCGTTCGCGTCGGCCTTTCTGAGGCCTTCGAGAATACCCTGGCGAATACCGGTGCTCAGCGCGTTGAGCTTGTGCGGCTCGTCGAGCGTGAGGATCGCGACCTTGCCGCTGGTTTCGTAGTTCACGCTTCCCAATCGCATGTCCAACCTCCCGCCGTTTTTAAGGAAACTAGGTTTGCTCGTCCGGCGTCACGACCACCACGACCGCATTGCGCTCGACGGTTTCGCCCGCCCGGCAGTTGACCGCGGCCACCACGCCGTCGGTTTCGCTGCTGATGCGCAATTCCATCTTCATCGACTCAAGGATGGCAACGACGTCGCCAGCCTTGATCCGGTCGCCGACCGCGACGTTGACCTTGAGGATCATACCCATCATTGGCGCGCGCATCTCGCCGCTCGTCTCCGCGGTCGCGCTGATGTAGCTCAGATAGGGAATGGCGGTCAGCGTGTGTACGCCACGGAGATCGTGCACGAACAGGGTTTGATTGTGCTGGTGGATACGCACCACTTCGCGGCGGCTTCCGATGATCGCGGTGAAACGGTCGCCATCGCCCTGCACCAATCTAACCGATACTTTGTCGTCGTTGATGCCGACGATCATGGTGCCATCCGCTTGCCGCGGCGCAAACCTGATCTCCGCGCTCGCGCCAGCCGCCTCAAGATGTAAGATCGGTATTGGCGACAGCCCGTCGCCGGCGGTCGCCATCTGCCAGCCCGTGGTCTCGCGCGATTGCCATGGATTGTTTGCCGCCGACGGGCGTTGCCCGGTTAACCAGAAGCAGGCCCCCAGTGCCATTGCTTCGGTATCGGGTTCTTTCTTTCTGTCCACGAGCCGGTCGATGTGCGCGTCGATCAGTCTGGTATGGAAAGTCGCGTTCCGGGTCTCCGGCAGCCCAATAAGACGTGTCAGAAAACTCTGATTGGTCGTGATTCCGAAGATGGAGGTCTCGCCGAGCGCATGAGCGAGTTTGTCGAGCGCTTCGTCGCGCGTTGAGGCGTGCGCGATCAGCTTGGCCAGCATGGAATCGTAAAAGGGCGAGACGACGGATTTGCTCTCGACGCCGGTCTCGACCCGAATGCCGGCGCCCGGGAACTTGACGTAAGCGAGGTCGCCGGTGCAAGGCAGGAAATTGTTTGCCGGGTCTTCCGCGCA
>JBEPUM010000020.1:0-30830 GCA_041691515.1 Pseudomonadota bacterium
CTGCACCACCGGATCGCTGTTCGGGAAGAAGGCGGGTGCGAAATACAGCGCGAACGCGGTGTAGGCGTAAAAATCATACCATTCGACGAGGTTGCCGATCGATCCGATGAAGATCGCCTTGATGCGGCGCTCCACATCGCCGAGTTCGAGATGATCGCTGCCCGTGGTCCGCACGCCTTGGTTCGTCATGCTTGTTACCTCGAAAATGGAGCGGCGATGGTGCGGCTGCGGCTAACCTAACTTGCTTTTCCGAGCAGCATCGGAAGCTGACGCGGGCCGCGTACGGTACCCTCCGACCATTTCATCTCGCGGGAGGGATCGAGCCTGAAGTCTGGAATCCGCTTCAGCCATTCCTGGATTGCCACCAGCATCTCCATGCGCGCAAGGTTGGAGCCGACGCAACGGTGGATGCCGAGGCCGAACGCGGCGTGGCGATTTTCCTTGCGATCGATGACCACCTTATCGGCATCGGGGAACACCGCGGGATCACGGTTGGCGGCGGGGAACGACAGCAGCACCATGTTGCCAGGCTTGATCGGGCAGCCACTTATGGTGGTCTCCTTCATGACCTCGCGTGCCATCGTGACCGGCGAATAGGCGCGCAAAAATTCCTCGATCGCCGTCGGCAGGAGTTCTGGCTCCGCGATGAGCCGTTCGCGATCCGCCGGCGTCTTCGCAAGGTGCCACAGCGATGAGCCGATCGCGCTCCATGTCGTGTCGATCCCGGCGATCAGCAGCAGGCGCAGCGTGCCTTGCACATGCGCGTCCGACAAGGGCTGCCCGTCCTTGTCGCGCGCATTCATGAGTTTCGAGATCAGATCGTCGGTCGGATGCTTCTTACGGGCCTCGATCTGGTCGACGAAATAGGCGGACATCTCGCCGATGGCTTTCATCAAGATCTCGTCATCGCTGATGCCGAGTTCGAGGATTTCGTGAATCCACTTGATGAACAGATCGCCGTCCTTCTCGGGAATGCCGAGCATATGAGCGATCGCGCGGGTCGGAATGTGTTTTGTGTAACGCGCCGCTGCGTCGCAACGTGTGTCATTGATGAAGCCGTCGATCAGTTCGTTGCAGATCGCGCGAACCCGTGGCTCCAGTGCTTTCATGGCGTCGGGCGTAAACGGCGGTAGCAGCAGCTGCTTGGCAGGCTTGTGCCCCGGCGGATCGGAGGTAATCGGCGGCGAGGGTGCAGGCGGCTCCGGCCGCACGGTTCGCACCACCACGCGCCGCGACGAAAAATGCTCGGTATCGTAGGAGATTTCCTTTACCGCCTCATAGGTGGTCGGCAGATAGACGCCAAGGAAGCGCTTGGTATGAACGACGGGGCACTCCGCCCGCAGTTCGTCCCAGATCGGAAATGGATTTTCGGTCCAACGCGGGTCGGTGTGATCGAAATCGTGAACCCAATCGGTGACAGGAGCGGCGCTGGACATCGAATTTCTCCGTGTGGCTGCGGCAGTTCCGGTTGAAGCCGGATCGGCAGGCGCTCAAAAAGTTAATAAAAAAAGATCAGTCTTCCGCAATATCGATTGCAATTTCCGGGCAATTGGTCTGCGCCAGCCACGCCTTGTCTTCGAGACCCGCGGGCACCGTGCCGTCGCCGATCTCGTGTGCATTGCCGAATTCGTCGAGCTCGAACAGTTCGGGCGCCAGTGATTTGCAGCGGGCGTGGCCCTGACACTTGTCCTGATCGACACGTATCCTGAGTTTTCCTGGCATCGCATTTCCCCATCGCCGCACGCGTGCGTATCAATCGCACGTTCAATCGCGAGCGGGGATTATAGCCGTGCGCGCATGATCCGCCAGCGTTCAGGTCGGCAAATTTATTCCGGTCAGAGGTGTTCGGCTACTTGACGGTTCTAGGATTGATCGGCGTCGTGCCGCGCACGCCAAGGATATCCTCAATCGCTTTGGCGCCCGCTAGAAGCTGAGCCTCGCCACGTGGCGCTGCGACGATTTGTAGACCGACCGGCAAGCCCGCTTTCGTGAACCCGCAAGGCAGCGACAACGCCGGGGAGCAAATCAGGGTGATGGCGTAGACGATGCCGAGCCACTCCACGTAGTTGTCGAACGTCTTGCCGGCGCATTCGGCAACGTAGCGATTCTCGATCGGGAAGGGTGCCACGATGGTCGCCGGCGTCAGCAGTAGGTCGTAGGTCTTGAAGAACTCCAGTGCGCGGTTGGTCATCGCCACGCGCTGGGCTTCGGCGCGCACCAGGTCGTCGACCGAGAGTTTTAGCCCTTCCTCGATATTCCAGATCACTTCGGGCTTCAGCAGATCGCGCTTCTCGCGCAGCAGGTTCGCCTTGCTGATGGCGAAATCGAACGCGCGCAGCACATGGAAACACTCGTGCGCCTCGCGTAAATCCGGATGCGCCTCCTCGACGATGACGCCAGCCTCGGCGAACCGCATCGCTGCCTTGCGCGTGATCTCGGCGACTTCAGGATCGACCGGCGTGATACCGAGATCGGGTGAATAGGCGACGCGCTTCGGCTTCTTGCCGGAACGGGCGGCGGACAGAAACGATGTCGGCAGCACCGGCAGCGAGAGCGGATCGGCTGGATGTTCGCCGCTCATGGCATCGAGCATCAGCGCGATATCTTCGACGTTGCGCGCCATCGGACCTTGCACGCCGAGATTGCGATCAATCTTGGCGACAGGGGTATGGGCGACGCGGCCGATGCTCGGGCGCATGCCGACGATGCCGCAAAAACTGGCGGGGTTGCGCAGGGAGCCGCCCATATCGGAACCGTGCGCGAGCCACGCCGTGCCGGAGGCCAGCGCCGCTGCGGCGCCGCCGGACGAGCCCGCGGCCGAGCGCGAGGTATCCCACGGGTTTAGTGTAGGTCCGAAGACTTCATTGAATGTGTTGGCGCCAGCGCCGAATTCGGGTGTGTTGGATTTGGCGTAGATGACCGCGCCGCTGGCCTCGAGATGCTCCACCATGATGTCGGATTTCGTGGGCACCGTATCTTTGTAGATCGGCGACCCCTGGGTGGTCAGGACGCCCGCGACGTTGGTCAGATCCTTGATCGGGACCGGCAAGCCGGCGAGTAGGCCGCGTTCGCCGGCGGGCCTCTTCATCAACTCCCTGGCGTTGGCACGCGCGCGATCAAAGCAAAGCGTTGGCAACGCGTTGATGGCGCCGTCGACTTCGGCGATGCGCTTTTCAAGCACATCAAGCAAGTCGAGCGGAGAGACCTCGCCGGACTTCAGTTTGTCGACCACGGCGCATGCAGTCGCCTTTATCAATTCCTGATCGGATGCCACCTTAAGTCTCCCGGCTATTTTTGTTTGTTTGCGATATAGCGGTGTAGACCATTTTCCTGCAAGCTGGAAACAGGTCGGGCAGGGTCTCGATAAAGACAGAGCGGAGGTTTCTGATGGCTGCGCCATTCGGCGATACCAACTGGCGCGGCATGAGCCAAGAGGCGCGTGACCTCGGTCTCAACAACGGTGTAGCGGTGCTGGGCGGGGCAGGTATGGTCGCCGAATGGGACAAGCGCTCGGCCGAATTGCGTACGTGTTATCCGGATCACCTCGATTTGCGATATGGCCCGCGCGAGCGCAACCGGATCGATTTCCTTAAAAGCTCAGATGGCGGACCAACGCTGCTGTTCATCCACGGCGGCTATTGGCAGACGCGATCAAAGGAGAGCTTCACGACCTTCGCGGCTGGGCCAATGGCGCACGGGATCAACGTCGCGCTGATCGGCTATACGCTGGCGCCGGATGCGACCCTTGATCAGATCGTCGCCGAAATTCACAGCGGACTGGATTTTCTGGTTGGCAAGCTGCCTGCGCTCGGCGGCGATCCCCGGCGTATCGTGGTCACTGGCTGGTCCGCCGGCGGACACCTGACCTCAATGGCTCTGTCGCATCCGCATGTGAAGGGGGGCGTGGCGATCAGCGGCATCTTCGACCTCGAGCCGATCCGGCACAGCTATCTCAATGTCAAACTGCGGCTCGATGAAGCGATGTCGCAGCGCAACTCGCCCGTGAAACAGCCGAGTGGCCCGGCAAAACCGCTATCGCTTGTTGTCGGCAGCGCCGAACTGCCGCTGCTGCGTCAGCAATCGGCGGATTTTGCCGCTTATCGCGCGTTGCACGGCCTTCCGGTGACGTATGAGGAAATTCCTGGAGACGACCATTTCAGCATCATGGACCAGCTCGTCTCTCCCAACGGCCGGATTACCACGCTGATCCGTCAGTTGTTGGAGCGGACCGCCTAACCCCAGCCCGCGCTGATGCCGCCGTCCACGGTGAAGATCACGCCGGACGTGTAACCCGACCGATCGGACGCTAGAAAAGCCATGAGATCGCCGATCTCGCGGGCGTGCGCGGGACGTCCGAGCGGCAAGCCTTTCTGAAATTCGCCGTAACGGTTCTCGTCGCCGAACTGGTTCTTTGCCCGCGTCTTGAGCAGGGTCACATGGCGGTCGGTGCCGACGGGGCCGGGATTGATTCCGACCACACGAATGTTGTCCTTGAGGCTCTTGCCGCCCAGCGCACGGGTAAAGGCCATCAACGCGGCATTGCCGGTGCTGCCGCAGATGTAATTGGCATCGAATTTTTCACCGGCCGCGCCGATATCGTTGACGATCACGCCATGGCCGCGCGCCTTCATCTGGGCGTAGATTGCGCGGGTAAGGTTGATGTAGCCGAACACTTTCAGCTCCCAGGCATGACGCCATGTGGCCTCGTCGATCTTGTCGATCGAACCGCCGGGAATATCGCCGGCATTGTTGACCAGGATGTCGATGTCGGCAGCATCCTTCGCCAGTTTCGCGAGGTCTTCGGGCTTGCGCAGGTCGGTGACATGGATGGACACGTCGATCTGATGGGCGGATCGCAATCGATCCGCCAGCGCCTTCAGTTGCTCGCCGTTACGCGCGGCGAGCCTCAGATGACAGCCTTCCTCGGCAAATGCTTCCGCTGCCGCGGCGCCGATTCCCTTGGATGCACCGGTGATCAGGACGCGCTTGCCGCGCAGATGAAGATCCATGGAACGCTCCTCCTAAACAGGTCAGTCATTTCGGGACGTATCAGCGACGGCCTTTGCCGGCGATGATACGGACCCGGAATTTCGACGGGATTCCGGGGTCGCGCGCGACGATGCGCGCCCGCCCCCGAATGACGGAAGCTTACAGATATCCTTCGCCGGCTTCGGCCGCGAAGCGGCCGGGATCGCCTTCCCAGACGATGCGCGCGTGCTCGAGCACATAGACGCGGTCGGCATGGGGCAGCGCGAAGGTGACGTTCTGCTCGCCGAGCAGCACCGTGATCGGCGTGGTCTGCCGCATCTTCTCCAGCGCCTTCGACAACAACTCGAGAATAACGGGCGCAAGCCCCAGCGTCGGTTCGTCGAGGATCAGGATCTTCGGCTGCATCATCAGCGCGCGGCCGATCGCCAGCATCTGCTGCTCGCCGCCGCTCAGCGTCTGCGCCATCTGGCCCTGACGCTCTTTCAGGATCGGGAACAGGTCGAACAGCCACGCGATCTGCTTGTCTCGTTCCGCATCGGCGAGATGTTGTCCGCCGAGGTCGAGATTTTCTCGCACGCTCATTTCGCCGAACAGTTCGCGCGTTTCAGGACACTGCACGAGACCGCTGCGGGCGATCTTCGCCGGGCTAGTGCCGCGTAGTTTCTCGCCGTCGCGGATGATCTCGCCGGTATACGGCAGGAATCCGGAAATGGTGTTGAACAGCGTGGTTTTCCCGGCGCCGTTGAGGCCGACGACGGAAACGAATTCACCTTGATGAACATGGATCGAAACGTTTTCGAGCGCTTGCGCCTTGCCGTAGTGCACGCTGATGTTCTCAACCTGCAACAGGGGCACCTTGTCCTTGAAGCTGGTCTCGGGTCGTGCAGAGGTTTCCAAGGTGCCGCCGAGATAGACGCGCCGCACGGTTTCGTTGCGCATCACGTCTTCGGCCTTGCCGGTGACGATCTCCTCGCCGAGGTACATCGCGAGCACGCGATCGACCAGGGCTGCGACGCTCTTGACGTTGTGGTCGACCAGCATCACCGCACGGCCTTCGTCGCGGAAGCTGCGGATCAATTCGGAGAACGTTCCGACTTCTCCCAGCGTCAGTCCTGCAAAAGGCTCGTCGACCAACACGACCTTGGGATCCCTAGCGATCGCCTTGGCGAGTTCGAGCCGCCGCAGGTCCGCGAAGGGAAGGGTGGGCGGTCGGCGGTCCATGACCGCCCCTAAGCCGACGCGCTCGGCGATCTGCTTCGCACGCTCAAGGAGCGCCTTGTCGGGGAAGAGCATCAGCAAGCTGTCGGGCAGCAAGGCGACCATGATATTTTCGAGCACGGTCTGCCGGTTGAGCGGCCGCGAATGCTGAAACACCATGCCAAAGCCCTTGCGCGCAATCTTGTGCGCGGGAAGGCCGGCCAGATTTTCACCCTCAAGTCTGACTTCGCCGGCGGTCGGCCGTTCGATTCCCATGACGCTTTTCATGGCGGTCGATTTGCCGGAACCGTTCGGGCCGATCAGGCCGAAGATTTCGCCCGGCCGCAGATCGAAGTTGAGGTTCTTGACGGCGGTCAGACCGCCGAAACGCTTGGTCAGTCCCCGGACCTCAAGGATCGGAGCATTGGTATTCGCGGATGTCATTGCCGTGCCTCCCGCGACAGGGCAGCTCCGAGGAAACCGCCCGGGAAGAACAGGACGACAAGCAGGGCTACGGCCGACACGATAAATGTTGCAAGTTCCCCGGTCGGACGCAGGAATTCGCCCGCGACGATCAGGAAGATCGCTCCGAGAGCCGCGCCTAGCACCGTCCGCCTTCCGCCGAGCACGGCGGCGACGATGACGTTCACGCCGACCGCGATGTCGACGACGGTGCCGACCGAGGCGGTGCCAAAATAAAACACGAGCAAGGCACCGGACAGCCCTGAGAAGAACGCGCTGACGACGAACGCCGCGAGCTTGTGCTTGACGATGTTGAAGCCGAGCGCACCGGCCTGCACCGCGTCCTGACCGCTGGCCTGCAGCACCAGCCCGACCGGCGATTGCGCAAGCCCGTACAGGATCGCAGCGCTGATCGTCATGAAGCCGAGCGCGATCCAGTAGTTCGCATGAGAATCAATCGTGATGACGTCGGGGATGGTAAGACCGATTTCACCACCGGTGAGGTCGGCGAACACCACGATGAAGTTTTGCAGGATCAGCACCGCCACAAGCGTCGTCAATCCAAAATAGGGCCCGCGCACCCGCAACGCGGGCAGCGCGAGCACAAATCCGGCGATGACCGCGGCCGCGGCACCGAGGACGATGCAAATGTACGGCGACAGGCCGTACTGGGCGTTGATGATGCCGGCGGCGTATGCACCGACCCCGATCAGGAACGTCGGTCCAAAATTGACCTCGCCGGCGAATCCGAACAGCAGATCCCAGGACATCGCGAACACGCCGAAATAGTAGGCGACGGTCAGCAGGCCGAGGACATAGCCGGAGACATAGAGCGGCAACATGGAGGCGACGATGATCGCGCCGAGCGATATGAAGAACAGCCGCGACTTGAAGAACGAACCCATGACTATCGCCTCCCAAGCAGGCCTTGGGGCCTGATGTACATCACCACTACGAGCAGGAGCAGCGCGGGGATGGTGCGGTAGGCAGGGTTGACCAGATAGGCTGTCAGAGTTTCGAGATATCCGACTACGAATGCGGCGATCAGCGACCCCGAGACGCTGCCGAGGCCGCCGAGGACGACGATCGAAAATGCGCTCGCGGTCAACGGACCGACGCTATAGGAGCTGACACCGAGGAACATGCCGAGCAACACGCCGGCAAGGCCCGCCAGAACGCCGTAGACCGCCCAGACCACAATATAGACGTTGGTGAGTTCATGGCCGAGCAGGGTGACGCCGCGCGGGTTCATTGAAGCGGCGAGCACCACCTTGCCGGTCCGGGTTCGGTTGACCAGAAGCCAGAGCAGCGCAATGACCACGCAGCACACCACCGCCGTGAAGATTTCGTTCTGAGGTGTCCGCACGCCCGCGATATTGACGACGCCTTCGATGATCGGCAGCACCGTCTTGGCGTTGTTGGTGAAAAAGTAGGCGATCAGTTCCTGGATCATGATTCCCCACAGCAGCGTGCCGGTGAGGACGAAGATTTCCTTTTCCTCATTCGGGATGCGGGTAGACTTCTGGATCGGCTGTACGACCGCGAAGTAGGTCGCAAAAGACGCGACGAGCGCGGCGGCGATGCCGATCAGCGCACCGGTGTAGGTGTCGGTATGCAGCACGCTGGCCGCCGCCCACGCGGCGACCGCCGCCAGCACCATGATGGCGCCGTGCGACAGGTTGAGCACGCCGGACACGCCGAAGATGAGTGTGAAGCCCATGGCCCCCAGCGCATACAGCGCGCTGATGGCAAAGCCGTCGATGAGAATCTGGAAAGCAAGCATTGATGATGACCGCGGCGGCTACCGCCCCTCGTTTAGAGAGCCGTCGATATGAAAAATGCTCCCGGGTTTCCCCGGGAGCACTGCGACATCATTTTTACTTGGAGGTCAACTTGATGAAGCTCGGGAACTTCAACTGTCCCTTGGCCACTTCCTTCGGCCAGACGGGAACCTGCTTGCCGTCCTGCCACTGCAGCATGGCGCCGGTGATTAGACCCTTGCCGTACTTCAGGCCGTGCGTAAATTCATCGTCCTTGCCGTAGAACTGGGTGCGGCCGATCGTGCCTTCCCAATCGGTTTTCTCGAGCGCTGCGACCATCTTGTCGGAATCGGTCGACCCGGCACGCTTGATCGCGTCGGCGAGGTAGTAGACTTCGTCATACGCGGTGTAGCCGCAGTAGGACGGGAAGTTGCCGTACTTCTTCCTGAATGCTTCGGCGAAGGGAAGCGACTTCGGCGTGATCGCGAGATCCGGTCCCGACACGCCCTGGTACAGTATGCCCTCGGCGGCGTTGTTGGTGTCCTTGCCAAAGGTTTCGTTGGTCGCCTGCGAGGAGATGCCGAACATCGGGATTGGAACCTGCTGGTTCTTCCACTGCACGGTCGGCTGCACGCCGACATGGGAGACGCCGGTGATGATCACGTCGGGCTTGGCGGCCTCGATCTTGTTGAAGATCGGCGTGAAGTCGGTCGTATCAGGCGAGAAGCGGATGTGGTCGAGCACCTTCAGCCCGATTTTCGGCAGGCATTCCTGATAGCCGATATCGAGCGGCTTGGTCCAGGCGGCGTCCTCGCTCATGATGACCGCGGTCTTCATGTGCTTCCCGTCGACCAGGAGGTCCTTGGCGGCATCGCAGACCGACAGCGCCAGCGAAGCCGATGTCAGGTAGCCGTGGAAGGTGTACTTGTTCTTGTCGTAGTCCTTGTGGACGGCCTTCGTGATTTCGTTGCTGGCTGCGCCCGGGGTAACCATGACTGTCTTCAGTCGTGCGGCCCACGGTTCAAGCGCGAGCACGACCTCGCTGATGTAACTCGCGATGACGGCGTTGACCTTGTCCTCGTTGACGGCGCGCTGGAACGCGCGGACAGAATCGGCCGACGAGGAGTGATTGTCGTAGGTGATGATTTCGATCTTGCGGCCATCGACGCCGCCCTTGGCGTTGATCTCGTCGGCAGCAAGCTGTGCGGCCTGCGGCATCGAGGCGCCGGCAATGGCCTGCGCTTCAGCGATAACGGCGATCTTGATGGGGTCCGCCGCAAGCGCCGGGCCTGCGCAGAGTCCGAGAGCGATCGCTCCTGCGAGAGCGATCATCGATGTTGACGTGCGTAGCGATATTTTTATTGCCATGACTGTTGCCTCTACCTTTTGCGATGGGTGACGTGACCCGATCTTGTTATTTTGCCCTTGGGTTGATTGTATCGTGGCTGACAGACGCGACAAGCGCGCAGGCAGCGAAACTTCTTGAGGGGGCATACTGTTAGGCTGTGAGTAATGGAGAGGTCAACATTGCAGTGCAGCGTTGCGCGGGTGCCGACTTTAGTCCAATGCAGTCCGATGATAATTTGAGCAGGCGCCGCACGAACGTTCAAATTGAGAGTTGGTCGCAAGTAATAACAATCCAAGGAATCCACAGTGAGCAGCGGAAAAAAACAATACCGGATTGCAGTCATTCCCGGAGACGGCATCGGCAAGGAAGTCGTGCCCGAGGGGCTTCGTGTGCTTGAGGCCGCTGCCAAGAAGCATGGGGTCGGCCTCAAGCTGGATCACTTTGATTTCGCGTGCTGGGATTATTACGCCAAGCACGGTCAAATGATGCCCGACGACTGGAAGGATCAAATTGGATCACACGATGCGATCTTCTTCGGCGCCGTCGGCTGGCCCGAAAAAATTCCGGATCACATTTCTCTGTGGGGATCGCTGATCAAATTTCGCCGCGAGTTCGATCAATACGTCAATCTTCGCCCCGTGCGGCTGATGCCCGGCGTTCCCAGCCCGCTGGCGAACCGCAAGCCGGGCGATATCGATTTTTGGGTCGTGCGCGAAAACACCGAAGGCGAATACTCCTCGGTCGGCGGACGGATGTTTCCGGATACCGATCGTGAGTTCGTCACTCAGCAAACCGTGATGAGCCGCGTCGGCGTCGACCGTATCCTGAAGTTCGCATTCGATCTGGCGCAGTCGCGGCCCAAGAAGCACCTGACTTCGGCAACGAAGTCGAACGGTATCTCGATCACCATGCCGTACTGGGACGAGCGGGTAGAGGCGATGGCCAAGCACTACCCAAAGGTCAAGTGGGACAAGTATCACATCGATATTCTCAGCGCGCATTTCGTGCTGCACCCGGACTGGTTCGATGTGGTCGTCGGTTCCAACCTGTTCGGCGATATCCTGTCGGACCTCGGCCCTGCATGCACCGGCACGATCGGCATTGCGCCGGGCGGCAACATCAATCCGGAACGTAAGTTTCCGTCGGTGTTCGAACCCGTGCATGGCTCGGCGCCTGACATCGCGGGGCAGGGGATCGCCAACCCGATCGGCCAGATCTGGTCGGGCGCCATGATGCTTGAGCACCTCGGTGAGAAGGCCGCCGCGGCAGCCATCGTCAGCGCGATCGAACGCACGCTGGCGGAGCGGACATTGCGAACCCGCGATCTCGGCGGCAACGCCGATACCGGCGCCTGCGGCAAGGCCGTCGCCGAGATGGTGGAGTAATGGCTTCTTGCGGCGGCGGCCTACTTGCCCGCCGCGATCCTGCGGCAGTGGTCCCACGCCGCATGAATCAAATTCTCATTTGCTTCCGGCGTGCGGAATGCCGAATGCGCCGACAGTGTGACGTTGGATAACCTGGTCAGTTCGTGATCCTTGGGCAACGGCTCGACATTGAAGACATCGAGCCCGGCGTGGCAGAGTTGGCCGGACTTCAAGGCTGATATCATCGCGGCCTCATCGACCAGCGCGGCGCGTGCCGTGTTGATGAAGATGACGCCGGGCTTCATAGCTGCAATGTGCTGCGCGGTGAGGAATCCGCGCGTTTCGTCGTTCAGCAAGAGATGCAGCGAGACGATGTGACTTTCCGCGAGCAGCTTGTAGAGCGAAACGAACTCGACGCCGGTTTCTTTTTTAGGAGTTCTGTTCCAGGCCACGACTCGCATGCCGCTGCCGCGGGCGATGCGCGCGACTTCCGCTGCGATGCCGCCGTAGCCGATCAGGCCCACCGTCTTGCCCGTCAGTTGCATGCCGTCCTCGCGCAGCCAGTTTCCTGCGCGCATGCCGCGATCCATGGCAGCGATGCCACGCGCCGCCGCCCACATCAATGCGATGGCGCATTCCGCCACGGCGGTGTCGCCATAACCCTTGATGGTGTGGACGGTGATGCCGAGTTCCGCGAGTTGCTCCGGATCCATGTAGCTGCGCGCGCCGGTGCCGAGGAACACAACGTGTTTGAGGCCCGCACACGTGCGCGCAATGTCGGTCGGGAGCGCGGTGTGGTCGATAACCACGATCTCCGCGCCGCCAAGCAGCGCGGGAATTTCACCGGAGGTGATATCCGCATTGCGATTGACGCGGATCGGGGGATCGCCGGCCCGCGTCTGATGCTCGAAAATGTCGGCCAGCGAGCCGTTGGCATCGATGAATACACCGCGCAAGGACAACTCCAGTTTCCCGTAGGATTGTTTGGGTGAAAGCGCCGATTATCCGGCGGCGACTCCGGCCAGTGACAAAACCGTGTGCAGCAGGACGTTGGCGCCGGCGCCGCAGTCGGCCTGCGTTGCGTCTTCCAGTTCGTTGTGGCTGATGCCGTCCTTGCAGGGCACGAAGATCATGGCCGCCGGAACCACGGTGGCGAGGTTGCAGGCGTCATGCCCCGCGCCGGATGTAATGCGCCGGTTTGAATAACCCAGCGATTTGGCCGCGGTTTCGACAGCGTCGACCAGCTTGCCGTTGAAAACGGTCGGCGGCTTGCGCCAGATAGCATCGATCGTAATTTCGACGCGACGGCGCTGCGCGATCTCCGCACATGCCGCGCGCAAATCCCGGTCGATAGCGTCAAGGGTTTCGGCGTCCGGACTGCGCACATCCATGGTGAAGGCGATTTCGCCGGGGATTACGTTGCGCGAGGGGCTGGCGATCACCGCTTCGCCGAGGGTACCGACCGCGTTGGGGCCATGCGCCCCGGCAATCCGCTCGACGCTGAGGGCAACTTCCGCAAGCGCGCCCATCGCATCGCGGCGGAGCGGCATCGGCGTGGTTCCGGCGTGACTTTCGAAGCCAATGATCTTGCCGTCGTACCAGGTGATACCCTGGCCGCGATCGACGACGCCGATGACTTTATTCTCGGCCTCCAGCAGCGGGCCCTGTTCGATGTGCAATTCGACGAATGCGCCGAGCTTGCGCGTGCCGACCGCTTCGTCGCCGCGATAGCCGATGCCATCGAGTGCGTCGCCGACGCTGATGCCGGCCAGATCGGTGCGCGCCAGGATATTTTCGGTGGTGTATTCGCCAGCGTACGCGGCGGACGCCATGGTGGCCGGCGCGAAACGGGAGCCTTCTTCATTGGTCCAGTTGACGATGCAGATCGGCGCGTCGGTTTCGATATCGGCATCGTTCAGGGTGCGGACCACTTCCAGCGCCGCCAGCGTGCCGAGCACGCCGTCATACTTGCCGCCGGTTGGCTGGGTGTCGAGATGGGAGCCGAGGCCAACCGGAAGCTTCGACATGTCGCGGCCCTTGCGCAGCCCGAACATGGTGCCGAGCGCATCGACATGAACTTCGAGGCCTGCGTCTTCGCAGGCTGCACGGAACCAATCGCGCACCTGCTTGTCCTCCGGCCCGAGTGTCAGCCGCCGCACGCCGCCCTTGGGCGTCGCGCCGAATTTCGCAGTTTCGTGAATCGTGTCCCAGAGACGGCCACTGTCGATCTGAAGGTTCGATGCGATTTTGGCCATGCAGCTTCCCCGTTTGATCTTGTCGTTATGACACACGCGAGCCGTTTTTCATGGCGCGCAAAAGGCGATGCGTCAACCGGCGCGTTTTTTCGGCGGTTGCCGTGCAACCGGCTTGGCCTTGGTTAGTGGAAGAGGCGCGACAGCAGGCGGTGCCTGCGTCAGTTGTCCGCTCTGCGCCAGCTTGACGGCGAGATCGGCGACGAGTTCGACCGCGACGGTGTCGGGCGAGGCGAGCCAACTTGCGGAGAACGTCAGCGGCGGAAGTTCAACGTCGGTCGACAGCATCTGCAACCGGCCGTCCGCCATTTCGCCTTCGACGATTGCGCTGGGGATCACCGCGATGCCCAATCCTTCGGTCGCCATGTGAATGACGGTCGCGAGCGACGCACTGGCATGGAGCCGGATCGGCGGCAGGTCCGGCCGGTTGAACAGCGACCGCACGAGCTCGTAGGGTTGCGTCTTGCGCGGGAAGGTGATGATCGGAAACCGAGCGAGATCCCGGATCGTCAGTTTGTCCTTGCCCAAGCCGAGCGCGGGGCTCGCCATGAATCCGATCGGATAATCGCAGAGCACCCGGTTGCGCACGGTCGAGACCGACAGCGGTCCGAGCAGGAAAGCGAGTTCGATCTCCTGCGCCAGCAGCCGCGTGCGCAGGTTCGAGGTGATATCGACCTCGATTTCCAGCGAGAGATTCGGATAGGCCTGGTTGACGCTCTTGACCAGTTGCGACAACCACGTGTGGACGATGGTTTCCGCGACCCCGAGACGCAGCACGCCGCGTGTCGCCGAGCGATCGCTGACCGCCGCCATCATTTCGGATCGCAAGCCGATCAGCTTCTCCGCATAGACCAGCATCTGCCGTCCGCTGGGTGTGGGTGAGGCCATGCGGCGGTCGCGCTGCAATAGTCGCGTACCCATTTCGCGTTCGAGTTGCGCGATGCGCTGGGAGATCGCGGGCTGGGTGGTGTTGAGCTTTTGCGCGGCGCCCCGGAAGCTGCCGAGATTGACGACCCAGAGGAAGGTTTCGATGGCCTTGAAGTCGGTCATGGACTTGGCTCCCGGAGCGATAAATTAGATTTATCGATTTCGATTAAAAAGCACGATTAGACATTATGGTAGGCCTGTGTGCCCAATGCTGTCGAGAAAAATGAAAACGGGATGGGATCGATGAGCAGCGTCGCGAGAGCCGAGCGGGCGCTTGATGTCGCGGCCGGCGCAGAATTGCCGAGCGTCGCGGCGCGGCATGCCTGTCGCGCCGGCAATAGTGCGACTACCGCCGGCGTTGCGAACGGCTACGTGCAGGGCAACCTTGCGATCCTGCCGGAAAAGGTTGCCTCTGCGTTCCATCGCTTCTGTCAGCTTAATCCAAAACCTTGCCCGATCATCGGCATGTCGGACGTGGGCAATCCGAAAATCCCCGCGCTCGGCCTCGATCTTGATATCCGCACTGATCTCCCGCGCTATCGCGTGTGGAAGGATGGCGAACTCGTCGAGGAGCCGACCGACATCATGGCGCACTGGCGCGACGATCTCGTGGCCTTCGTGATCGGCTGTTCGTATTCATTCGAAGAAGCTCTGCTCGCGGACGACATTCCGATTCGCCATATCGAGCGCGGTCTGCGCGTTCCGATGTACCGCACCAATATCGCCTGCGCGTCCGCCGGTCCGTTCGCGGGACCGATGGTGGTCTCGATGCGGCCACTGAAACCCGCCGATGCCATCCGCGCCGTGCAGATCACCTCGCGCTTTCCGTCGGTGCACGGCGCGCCGGTTCATCTGGGATTGCCGCAGTCGATCGGCATCGCCGATATCGCGAAGCCCGACTACGGCGACGCCGTGCCGATTGAGGTCAACGAGATTCCGGTGTTCTGGGCTTGCGGCGTTACTCCTCAAGCCGTGATCGCAGCGGCCAAGGTTCCGTTTGCGATCACGCACGCGCCGGGACTGATGCTCGTCACTGATCTAAAGAACAAGCACCTTGCCGTTCTTTAGAGCTTTATCCTAATCCTAATCGGCGCGACAAACGACAAGCCGAAACAACAAGCATTCACACACGATCGAATCGCGAGAGAGGACGTCACCATGACTATTAGCCGCCGAAACGTATTGCTTGGGGGCGCTGCCTCCGCCGCGCTGATCACCACCGCGGCCCGCGCGCAGACCAAGGAAGTGGTCATTGGCGTGATTTATCCGCTGTCCGGCGCCAGCGCGCAGATCGGCGTGGATGCGCAACGTGCGTTCGAGACCGCGGCAGATATCATCAACAAGAAGTACGATTTCAAGCTCCCTCTGGCGAAAGATGAAGGTCTTCCCGGTCTTGGCGGCGCCAAGATACGCCTGGTGTTCGCCGATCATCAGGCCGACCCACAGAAGGGGCGTGCCGAAGCCGAGCGATTGATCACGCAGGAAAAGGTGTGCGCGATCATCGGCACCTACCAGAGCGCCGTCGCCGTCACCGTCAGCCAGATCTGCGAGCGCTACCAGATTCCCTTCCTGTCCGCGGACAACTCGTCGCCGAGCCTTCAGCGCCGCGGTCTTAAATTCTATTTCCGCGCCGCGCCGCATGACGAGATGTTCTCGAAGGCGATGTTCGATTTCTTCGATGCGTTGAAGAAGAAGGGCCAGAAGATCGAAACGCTGTCGCTGTTCCACGAAGACACGATCTTCGGCACCGACTCCGCCAATGCTCAGCTCGCGCTGGCCAAGGAGCGCGGCTACAAAATCGTCGCCGACATCAAATACCGGGCTAACTCGCCGTCGCTCACCGCTGAGGTGCAGCAGCTCAAGGCCGCCAATGCCGACGTGCTGATGCCGTCGAGCTACACCACCGACGCGATCCTGCTGGTCAAGACCATGGCCGAGCTCGGCTACAAGCCGAAGAATATCGTCGCGCAGGACGCCGGCTTCTCCGAAAAGGCTACCTACGATGCCGTCGGCGACAAGCTGGAAGGTGTGATTTCGCGCGGCAGCTTCTCGCTCGATCTCGCCGAAAAGCGCCCAATGGTCGGTCTCATCAACGAGATGTACAAGACACGCTCCGGCAAGGACTTCAACGACTACTCCTCGCGGCAGTTCATGGGTCTGATCGTGATGGCGGACGCGATCAATCGCGCCAAATCGACCGATGGTGAGAAAATTCGCGAGGCGCTGGTTGCGACCGACATGCCGGGCGATGTGACGATCATGCCGTGGAAGCGCGTCAAGTTCGACGCGCAGGGCCAGAATCAGGATGCCGATCCGGTGCTGCTGCAATATGTTGCCAAGAAGTTCGTCACGATCTTCCCGGAACAGGCGGCTGTATCGGAAGCCATCTGGCCGATGAAGTAAGCAGGGATCACCGCGTCACCCTGAGGTGTGAGCCGCATTTTCGGCGAGCCTCGAAGGGTACGCGTTCCCGTTGTTGCCATCCTTCGAGGCGTGCGACCGATCAGTCCGGTTAACTCAATCGAATTCGTGCGCACACCTCAGGATGACGTCTTCCGCTGTGGAGCTATATACGTGACAGCCGAAACAATTATCCAAAGCCTTGCGAGCGGCCTCCTGATGGGGCTGCTTTACGGGCTTATCGCTGTCGGCCTGTCGCTGATCTTCGGGTTGATGAACATCGTCAACTTCGCGCATGGCGAATTTTTAATGCTGGCGATGTACGCGGCATTTTTTCTGTTTGCATATTTTGCCATCGACCCGCTGCTGGCGATGCCGTTCGTGGCGGCGGCGATGTTCATATTCGGCGCGGCGGTCTATCTCCTGATCGTCCGCTTCGCCATGCGCGCGAAAACCAACGTTGGCATGGTGCAGATTTTCACGACCTTTGGTCTCGCCATCGTTCTGCGCGGCTTGGCACAGTATTTCTTCACGCCCGACTATCGCAGCATCACGCACTCCTGGCTCGGCGGCAAAACCATCTCGATCGCAGGTATCTTCCTGCCGGTGCCACAACTGGTCGGGGCTGGATTGTCGATCCTGGCTTTTGGCGCACTCTATTTCTTCATCAAGCGCACCGATTTTGGCCGTGCGCTGGAAGCCACGCGTGAAGATGCCGGCGCGGTGGCGCTGGTTGGGATCGACCAGAACCGGGTGTTTGCGCTGGGGTGGGGCCTCGGCTCCGCACTGGTTGGGCTCGCCGGCGCCATCATGGCGACCTTCTTCTACATCTATCCGGACGTCGGCGCCTCGTTTGCCTTGATCGCCTACGTCGTAGTGGCGCTCGGCGGCTTCGGCAGCGTATTCGGCGCCTTTGCCGGCGGCATCCTGGTCGGGCTGGTGGAGGCAAGCACGGCGCTGATCATGCCGCCATCGCTGAAATCGGTCGGCATCTATGCGGTCTATCTGTTGGTGGTCTTCATCCGCCCGCGCGGCTTGTTCGGATCGATCTGATGCAGGATATCACCCACGCCCACCGCCGCCGCCGCGACCTGATCATTGCGGCCGTGCTGATCGCAGTTGCCGCCTGCGTGCCGATGTTCGTCAAGGACGTCTACATCCAGAACATCATGGTTTTGACTCTGATGTACGCCGCGTTGTCGCAGAGCTGGAATATCCTCGGCGGCTATTGCGGGCAGATCTCGCTCGGCCACGCGCTGTATTTCGGTATCGGCGCGTATACGACAGCGATCCTGTTCACCAAATTCGGCGTATTGCCGTGGTTCGGCATGCTGATCGGCGGTTTCATTTCGGCGGCGATCGCGCTCGCGCTCGGTTATCCGACGTTTCGGCTCGGCGGGCACTACTTCGCGATTGCGACCATCGTCATCGCGGAGATCGCATTTCTGCTGTTTCTCAACTGGGATTGGGCCGGTGCGGCGCTCGGCATCGACATTCCGGTGCGGGCGGACAGCTGGCTGAAATTCCAGTTTACGCGCAGCAAGCTGCCATACTTCTATTTCGCGCTGGCCTTCGCGGCGGTGGCGTGGCTCGTCACGTGGTGGCTGGAAAATTCCAAGTGGGGTTACTGGTGGCGCGCGGTAAAGGACAACTCGGAAGCCGCGGAAAGCCTCGGCGTTGCGGTGTTCAAGTCCAAGATGGGCGCGGCCGCCATCTCCGCATTTCTCACCGCCATCGGCGGCGCGTTCTATGCACAGTTCGTCTCCTATATCGATCCCGAGAGCGTCATGAGCTTTCAGTTCTCGCTCCTGATCTCGCTGCCCGCGGTCCTCGGTGGCATCGGCACGCTGTGGGGCCCGCTGTTCGGCGCGGCGATCCTGATCCCGGTGACCGAACTCACGCGGTCCTTCATCGGCGGCTCCGGCCGCGGGGTCGATCTGATTGTCTATGGCAGCTTGATCGTGTTGATCTCGCTGACGCGGCCTGATGGTTTGCTTGGAATCTTCACGCGCAAGCGCAAGGAGGTGGTGCGATGACGGCACTCCTTGAAACGCGCGGCGTCTGGCAACGCTTCGGCGGCCTTGTTGCTAATTCCGATGTGTCGATTTCCGTAGGCCGCGGTGAGATCGTCGGGCTGATCGGGCCGAACGGGGCCGGCAAATCGACGCTGTTCAATTTGATTGCCGGAGTGCGTCCGCCGACCCAGGGCACGATCTGGCTCGATGGCGAGGATATCACCGCGACACCGGCGCCGGAGCGCTGCCGGCGCGGCATTGCCCGCACGTTCCAGGTGGTGAAGAGTTTTGAGACCATGACGGTCATCGACAACGTCATCGTCGGTGCGCTGGTTCGCACCACCGTGATGCGCGAGGCGCGGCGCAAGGCATTCGAGGTGCTGGAATTCACCGGGCTTGCGGCGCGCGCCGATGTGCCGGCCTCGGAATTGATTCCGTCGGAGAAGCGGCGGCTCGAGGTCGCCCGTGCGCTGGCAACCGAGCCGAAACTGCTGCTGCTCGACGAAGTTCTCACTGGTCTGACGCCGCTTGAAGCGCAGACTGGCGTTGAACTGGTGCGCCGCGTGCGCGAGACCGGCGTGACCGTGCTGATGGTCGAGCACGTCATGGAAATCGTGATGCCGCTGGTCGATCGCGCCATCGTGCTCGATCTCGGCAAGGTGCTGGTCGAGGGCAAGCCCACCGACATCGTGCGCGACCCGAAAGTCATCACCGCTTACCTTGGGGATCGTCATGCTGTCGGTTCGTGACGTCACCACCGCCTACCAAGGCCTCGTTGCGATCTCGGGGGTCTCCATCGAGGTCGCCAAGGGCGAAATCGTGTGCGTCGCGGGCGCCAACGGCGCGGGCAAATCGACGCTGCTGAAGACGATCGCAGGCGCCGAGCGGCCGCGCATCGGCACGGTCACGTTCGACGGCCAGCGTATCGACGGCACGGCGCAGCATTTGATTACCGCGCGCGGCATCGCCTACGTGCCGGAGAACCGCCGATTGTTTCCCAGCCTGACAGTGCACGACAACTTGCGGCTCGGCAGTTATCTCTATCGGCGCGAGAGCAATCGCGACGAACCGCTGGCGCTGGTGTTCAAGCTGTTTCCGCGCCTCTCGGAGCGGCTCGAGCAATTGGCCGGCACGCTGTCCGGTGGCGAGCAGCAGATGCTGGCGATCGGCCGTGCGCTGATGACGCGGCCACGATTGCTGATGCTCGATGAGCCGTCGCAAGGCATCATGCCCAAACTCGTCGACGAGATCTTTCAGGCGGTGCTGGAAATCCGCAAGACCGGCCTGACGGTGCTGATTGTCGAGCAGCGCATGGCGGAAGTGCTGGAGATCGCCGACCGTGCTTACATTTTGCAGACTGGGCGTTTGCTGATGCAGGGACCGGCAGCCGAGATCAGGACAAACCCTGATGTGCGCAAGGCTTATTTGGGATTGTGAGGGCTGGTGCAACTACAAGCGCACCGTCATCCCCGCCGAACCAATTGGTTCGGCTGTGAGGTGCGCGCTTCTTGGCGGCGCAATCTGCGCCGCAGCGCGCCTCGAAGGATAGCCACGACTGCCTGTTGCCGCATCAGGATGACGCTCTGTGTTAGTCGTGCCCATGTTCCGGCAACGTCAGCCCGAACGCCTTTGTCAAATCAGCCACCTGAGCGGGCGATAAATGGCGCGGGTTGAGCCCGCGGAGCAGCAGAAAGAGCTTTGCGGTCTCTTCGAGTTCTTCCATCGCGAACACGGCGGCCTCGAGCGTGTCGCCCGCGACCACCGGGCCGTGGTTGGCGAGCAGCACCGATGAATATTTCCCGGCGAGGCCCTTGATCGCATCGGCGACGGCGGGATCGCCGGGACGATAGTAAGGCACCAGCGCGGTCGCGCCACACTTCATCAGATAATAAGGTGTCATGGCTGGCAGCACGGCGCGGGGATCGATGTCCGGCAGCATCGACACGGCGACCGAGTGGGTCGAATGCAGGTGAACCACGGCCTGCGCCGCGCTGCGAGTTTCGTAAAGCGCGGTATGAAGCGGCACCTCCTTTGTCGGCGCGTCGCCCGAGACGAGACGGCCGCCGGCATCGAGCTGCGACAGCCGGGCCGGGTCGAGAAACCCCAGCGAGGCGTTGGTTGGCGTCACTAGCCAGCCGCCGTCGTCGAGGCGGACGCTGATGTTGCCCGACGAGCCCGGCGTCAACCCGCGCTCGAACAGCGAACGGCCGAACCGGCAGATATGTTCGCGAAGCTTGCTTTGGTTCATTTGGCTCACCCTTGCCGATCTTTTCTCACGCTTTGGCAGCGTGGCCAAGCCGTGGTACGGAATTGAAAAGCATAAACCGGGAAACGCTGCATGGCTGAATCCAAACAACGCGTCGCAGTTATCGGTCTGGGATCGATGGGGTTTGGCATGGCCACCTCCCTGAAGAAAGCCGGTTTCGAGGTGACCGGCTGCGATGTCACGGCGAGCGCGGTCGAGAAACTGGTGGCGCTCGGCGCGGGAGGTGCGGCGACGCCGGCGGACGCTGCGAAGGACGCCGCCATTGTGGTCAGTGTGGTCGTCAACGGCGCGCAGACCGAGACGGTGCTGTTCGGAAAGGATGGCGCGGCAAAGACCATGGCGCCGGGCGCGGTCTTCATCTCCTCGGCCACCATGGATCCCGACGTGGCGCGCCGGCTGGCCAAACAACTCGAAGCGACCGGCCGTCATTATCTGGATGCCCCGATCTCGGGCGGCGCGCAGCGTGCCGCGCAGGGCGAACTCACGATTCTCGCGTCGGGCAGCACGGCGGCTTTTGCGAAGGCGCGTCCGGCGCTCGATGCGATGGCGGCCAAGCTCTATGAACTCGGCGATGCGCCGGGGCAGGGCGCCGCGTTCAAGATGATCAACCAGCTGCTCGCGGGCGTCCATATCGCCGCCGCCAGTGAGGCGATCACTTTCGCGGCGAAGCAGGGCCTTGACCTTCGCAAGGTCTATGAAGTGATCACGGCGTCCGCCGGCAATTCCTGGATGTTCGAGAACCGCATGCCGCATGTGCTCGATGGCGACTACACGCCGCGCAGCGCGGTCGATATCTTCGTCAAGGACCTCGGCATCATCCAGGACATGGCTCGATCAGCGAAATTCCCGGTGCCGGTCTCGGCGGCTGCGTTGCAGATGTTCCTGATGACATCGGCCTCCGGCATGGGACGCGATGACGACGCATCGGTCGCACGCATGTACGCCCAAGTCACCGGCACGAAATTGCCGGGCGAAGCGACATAACCACGAAGAATCGATAAGGACGCTCGATGCCCCGTTTCGCTGCCAACCTGACGATGATGTTCACCGAGGTGCCGTTTCTCGATCGCTTCGAGGCGGCGGCAAAAGCGGGCTTCACCGCCGTCGAGTTTCTTTTCCCCTACGATCATCCGGTCGAGGACGTCGGCAAACGATTGAAAGACAATGGCCTGATGCAGGCGCTGTTCAATCTGCCGCCGGGCAACTGGGATGCCGGAGAAAAAGGTTTCGCATCGCTGCCGGATCGCTTCAACGATCTGCGCAACAGCATCCACACCGCGGTGCCCTACATCAAGGCTACGGAAGTCCGCCGCCTTCATCTGATGGCCGGGATTGGCGACCGCAGCAATCCCAGAGCGGTTGACGCATTTCGCAGATCGGTACAATGGGCCGCCAATTTTCTCGGCGATTTCGGCATCGATGTCGTGATCGAGCCGATTAACAAACGCGATGTGCCCGGATACTTCCTGAACGATTTTGCGTTCGCGCACGATCTGGTTCGCGACATGAAAATTCCCAATGTCGGGTTGCAGTTCGACATCTACCACTGTCAGATATTGCATGGCGACGTGACAATGAGATTGCGTGAGATGTTGCCGACGATCGGCCACATCCAGATAGCCAGCATCCCTTCGCGCAATGAGCCCGATGGCGAGGAATTGAATTACCCGTTCCTGTTCGCGGAACTGGATCGTCTGGGCTATGACAATTATGTCGGCTGCGAATATCGCCCGCGCGGCAACACCACGGATGGGCTCGGCTGGTTCAAGCCGTATGCGGGGGCCAAATCGTGACGCTGGCGCTCGGCTGCATCGCGGACGACTACACCGGGGCGTCGGATCTCGCCAACACGCTGACCCGATGCGGGTTGCGGACGGTGCAAACGATCGGCGTGCCTTCGGACAGTCTCAAGCTGCCGGAGATCGATGCCGTGGTGGTATCGCTCAAAAGCCGCTCGATCGCGGCGGAGGACGCGGTTGCCAAATCCCTCGCTGCCGAAAAGTGGATGCGCGGTCGCGGCGCGCAGCATGTGTTGTTCAAGATTTGCTCGACATTCGATTCCACCGACGCCGGCAATATCGGTCCGGTCATGGATGCGCTGCGGGTGGAGTCGGGCGACGCCGTCGTGCTGGTAACGCCGGCTTTTCCTGCAACCGGCCGCACGGTCTATCAGGGCAACTTGTTCGTTGGCGCAGTGCCATTGAACGAGAGTCCGCTCAAGGACCATCCGCTCAACCCGATGCACGATTCGAATCTGGTCCGTGTCCTGGCGCGACAGAGCCGGACGAAAATCGGCATGGTCGATCTCGCCACGGTGGCGCGAGGGGCCGATGCGGCCAGCAGCTGGCTCGCCGAACTCGCTAAGCAGGGCGTAGGCGCTGCAATCGTCGATGCGGTATTCGACCGCGATCTAGAAACCATCGGCGCGGTTGCAATCGGTCAAAAGCTCTCGGTTGGCGCTTCAGGCATCGGACTCGGGCTGGCGCGTGCGCTGATAGCGTCGGGCCGAGTCGGAGCCTCGTCCGCTAGCGATTCCGGGAAAGCTGTCGGCGGTTCAGCCGCATGCCTCGCGGGCAGTTGTTCGCAGGCGACGCTGAACCAGGTCGCAAAGGCCGAGCAGATCATGCCTGTGTTGCACCTCGATCCGAACAAGGTGATTGCGGGGGCCGACGAAACCCGGCGGGCGCTTGCGTGGGCAAAAGAGCGGATCGGCAAGGGTCCCATTCTGATCGCCAGCAGTTCGACGCCGGATCAGGTGACGGCGTTGCAGGCGCGTCATGGGCGCGATGCGGCAGGCCACGCCATCGAGCAGGCGATGGCCGACCTGGCCGAAGGTCTGGTTCAGTCCGGCGTCCGCCGGCTGGTGGTCGCGGGGGGTGAAACATCAGGCGCGGCCGTCGATCGCCTCGGGATTCCCGGCTTCTTGGTCGGCGCGGAAATTGCTCCCGGCGTGCCGGTCTTGCGTGCGGTCGGCGCCAGGGAGGGAGAGATGCTGCTGGCGCTCAAATCCGGCAATTTCGGCGGCCCCGACTTCTTCGGCGATGCGTTAAGGCTGATGCCCTGAGGCAGTCGGGTTCAAACCGGCTGCGGCCGCTGGCTTTCGAGCCAGAGCGGGACGTTATCGCGGCAAACCTGGGGGGAACCATCCGATTTAACCAATCGGGTGATTCAACCAAACTTCCATCTGCATACCCATACGATTCGTGCTTTAAGGCTGCTCAACGCATCGTGATGGGCTGCTCGCGTTGCCGCAGGAGGCGCAAGGCTCGCCTGTCTGATAAGAGAGGCCGCCGTTCAACGGGCGTTTTGCCCGTAGGCTAGCCGGGCTGGGATTGTCTTCAGATGGTATCGCTGGTTCGGATCGCGCTGACCCGCCCCTACACGTTCGTGGTTCTGGCACTTCTGCTGATCATCATCGGACCGCTCGCCGCGTTTCGTACGCCGACCGATATTTTTCCGAACATCGGCATCCCGGTCATTGGCGTGGTCTGGAAATACACCGGTTTGCCGCCGGACGGCATGGCGGGGCGCATCACCACGCCGTTTCAGCGGGCGCTGACGACCACGGTCAACGACATCGACCACATCGTCGCGAATTCGTACAACGGCGTCAGCATCATCAAGATTTTCTTTCAGCCGAACGTCAACATTCAGACCGCTAACGCGCAGGTCACGGCGATCTCGCAAACGATGATCAGGCAGTTGCCGGCGGGCGCCACGCCGCCGCTGATTCTGAATTACAGCGCCTCGACGGTGCCTATTCTCCAGCTTGCGTTGTCAGGCGAAGGACTGACGGAACAACAGCTCGCCGATTTCGGTATCAATCAACTGCGCACACCGCTGGTCACCGTCCCGGGCGCGGCGATCCCGTACCCTTATGGAGGCAAGCAACGGCAGATCCAGATCGACCTCGATCCGTCCGCATTGCAGGCGAGGGGGCTGTCGGCCGCCGATGTCGCCAATGCGCTTGCCGCGCAAAATCTGATTACGCCGGTCGGCACCCAGAAGATCGGTCAGTTCGAATACTCAATTCAGTTGAACAATTCACCGGTGGAGATGGCGGCACTTGGCGATCTCCCGATCAAGACCGTGGACGGCGCCATGGTTTACGTGCGCGACGTCGCACATGTCCGTGACGGCAACTCGCCGCAGACCAATATTGTCCACGTCGATGGCAGCCGTTCCGTTCTCATGATGGTGCTCAAAGCCGGCGCAGTCTCGACGCTCGATATCATCTCGGGGATCAAGCAGAAGGTCATCGAGGCGAAAGCCAGCCTGCCTGACTCGCTCAAGATCGGATTTATCGGCGATCAGTCGCTGTTCGTCCGCGGCGCGATCAGCGGCGTCGCGAAGGAAGGCATCATCGCAGCCCTGCTGACCAGCGTGATGATCCTGCTGTTTCTCGGGAGCTGGCGCTCGACGGTCATCATCGCGATCTCGATTCCCTTGTCCGTTCTTGGCGCGATCATCATGCTGTCTGCGCTGGGCGAGACCCTGAACATCATGACTCTCGGCGGTCTGGCGCTCGCTGTGGGTATCCTCGTCGACGATGCGACCGTGACCATCGAGAACATCAACTGGCATCTCGAACAGGGCAAGGAGGTTGAGACCTCCATCCTCGACGGCGCCAACCAGATTGTCACTCCCGCATTCGTCTCGCTGCTGTGCATCTGCATTGTCTTTGTGCCAATGTTTTTCCTTGAAGGCGTTGCGCGTTTCCTGTTCGTGCCGATGGCGGAAGCGGTGATGTTCGCCATGATCTGGTCGTTCATCCTGTCGCGCACGCTGGTGCCGACCATGGCCAAATATCTGCTGAAACCGCACACACACTACACAGACGGCGACGGACCTCCGCCATCGCGCAACCCTCTGGTGCGCTTCCAGCGGCGTTTCGAGGCTGGCTTCGAGCGCTTGCGCGGCGGTTATCACGCGCTGCTGGATATGGCGTTGCACCGTCGCCGGATTTTCGTCGCCGGGTTCTTGGCCTGTGTCGCGGTGTCGTTCCTGCTGGTGCCGTTCCTGGGCCGCAATTTCTTTCCGTCCGTCGATGCCGGCCAGATCCTGATGCATGTGCGTCTTCAGGTCGGGACCCGCGTCGAGGAAAGCGCCAAGCAGTTTGCCGAGATCGAAAAAGGGATCCGGAGAGTCATTCCGCCCGATATGATCGAGACCCTGGCGGACAACATCGGGATGCCGATCAGCGGCATCAATATGACCTACAACAATACGGGCGTGATCGGTCCTCAGGACGGAGACGTTCAGATCAAGCTGAAGGACGGACACCGTCCCACCGACGAATATGTGCGCCGGTTGCGGGAAGAGTTGCCGCGCGCGTTTCCCGGCGTGACCTTCGCATTCCTGCCGGCAGATATCGTCAGTCAGATTCTCAATTTCGGCGCGCCCGCACCGATCGATCTTCAGGTGCGCGGCAACGACCTCACCGCTAATTTCGCCTATGCCAACGAGTTGTTGCGCCGGATTCGCAAGGTTCCGGGGATCGCCGATGCACGCATCCAGCAATCGCCGAACAGCCCGGGCTTCAACGTCGATGTCGACCGTACTCGCGCGCAATATGTCGGCGTGACGGAGCGGGATGTGACCAACAGTATGGTGGTCAATCTCGCCGGCAGCAGCCAGGTTGCGCCGATCTATTACCTCAATCCCGAAAACGGGGTGTCTTATTCGGTTGTGATGCAAACGCCGGAATACAAGATGGATTCGCTGGGCGCGCTTGAGACGCTTCCGATCTCGACAACTGGTACGGGAGCGCCGCCGCTGCTCGGTGGTATTGCAGACATCAAGCGTACGGCAGTCAACGCCGTCGTATCCCAGTATGACATTCAGCCGATGGTGCAGATTTTCGCAACGCCGCAAGGCCGCGATCTCGGCGCCGTTGCGACCGACGTGAGAAAGATCATGGCGGATACCGCGAAGGATGCTCCGAAGGGGAGTTCGGTCGTGCTGCTTGGTCAGGTGCAGACCATGGACAGCGCCTTCTCGGGGCTGCTGTTCGGCTTGCTCGGCGCCATCGTGCTGATCTATTTCCTGATCGTCGTGAACTTCCAGTCCTGGTCCGATCCGTTTGTGATCATCATGGCGCTGCCGGCGGCCCTTGCCGGTATTGTCTGGATGCTGTTCACGACGCAGACCACGCTGTCCGTGCCCGCGCTTACGGGGGCGATCATGTGCATGGGTGTGGCGACCGCGAACAGCGTGCTGGTTATCAGCTTCGCCCGTGAGCGCTACGAAGTGCTGGGTGATCCCGTCGCCGCGGCGCTGGAAGCCGGTTTCGTTCGGTTCCGTCCGGTGTTGATGACGGCGCTGGCGATGATTATCGGTATGGCGCCGATGGCGCTGGGTCTTGGCGAAGGCGGCGAGCAGAACGCGCCGCTTGGCCGCGCCGTCGTCGGAGGCCTGATTTTCGCGACGGCTGCGACACTGATGTTCGTTCCCGTCGTGTTCAGTATGGTTCATAAGAAACAGCCCGCGAAAAGCGGGACCACCTTGGAGATGGCGCATGGCCACTGAACAGAGCTCACCGATGTCGCGCCGGAAGCTGGGCATCGCGGGCATCGCGGTGCTGTGCGTGGCGGTTGCCATCGTCGTCACCGGCATCGCCTCGCGCGAGAAAGGCAATGCGGAGTTACGGACATGGACCGATGAACAGGCTGTTCCCACGGTTGCGGTAACTCAACCTGATGCGCGAATCCTCAATGCGACGCTGGATGTGCCCGGACGTCTTGAGGCCTATTCGCGTGCGCCGATCTATGCCCGGGTCAGCGGCTACCTGAAAAGCTGGAACGTCGATATCGGCGCCAAGGTGAAGGCCGGCCAGCTTCTCGCGGAGATCGAAGCGCCTGATCTGGATCAGCAGTTGCTCCAGGCGCGTGCCGACCTCGTAAGCCAGCAAGCCAGTGCAAAATTGTCCGAAGCGACATTGACTCGCCGCAAGGCACTGCTTGCCTCCAATTTCGTGTCGATGCAGGAGATCGATGAAAAGACCGCCGACCTTGCCAACAAGAAGGCGGCGGTCAATTCAGGTCAGGCCAATGTTGAGCGGCTCGAAGCGCTGGCCAGTTACAAAAAGATTACTGCGCCGTTCGACGGCGTCGTCACCGCGCGCAACACCGATGTGGGTGCGCTGATCAGCGGCGGAACCGGCAGCGGGCTCGCCATGTTCGTGATCTCCGACATCGCGAAGCTGCGGGTTTACGTCAACATTCCGCAGAACTACGTCCCGGCGATCAAGATGGGCTCCAAGGCTTCGATTTCGACGCCCGACTATCCGAACAAGACGTTCAACGCGACGGTAGAGTCCTCGTCGCAATCCGTTGACGTCGGCTCGGGCACAACGCGCATGCAGCTTGCACTCGATAATCCCGGCGGCGAACTGATGCCGGGCGGTTACGCCAATGTCAGGATGACGCTGGCGCGGGAAGGGTCGCCATTGCATATCCCTGCCAGCGCGCTTGTCATCGACCAGGACGGCATTCGTGTCGCGACCGTCGGGCCGGACGACAAGATCCGGTTCAAAACCGTCAAGATAGCGCGCGATCTCGGTCGCGATATCGAACTGGCCTCGGGGCTCGACGCCGACGACCGCGTCGTCGTTGCGCCGCCTGACGGCATCGCGGATGGCGACAAGGTCCGCGTCGCCGGTGCGAAGAAAGCGAAGCCTGAAACGGTTTCGGAAAAGCAGGACGTGAAGGGTTAGGCACACGACATCGCCGCGCGTCGCTACGACCGGAAAATCGAGCGCTGCGTGCTTACCTCCTCGATGATGAAATCGGAGATCGCTCTCACGCGGCTCAACCTGCGCAGATCGACATGGGTGATGATCCAGTAACTCCGCTCGAACACGAGTTCCGGCATCACCAACTGCAACTGCGGATCGCGATGCGCGGCATAATCGTGCAGAATGCCGATGCCGACACCACCTCGCACGGCCTCGAGCTGACCGACTGCGCTTGAGCATTCGAGGCGGCTGTAACCGGGGCCGTACAATTCAGGCATGAAAGTGAGCTGATCGGCGAACACCAGATCTTGCACGTAAGTCACGAGGCAGTGGCGCGCGAGGTCGGCTGCCGTCTGGGGCGTGCCATTCGCGGTCAGATAATCCTTTGCGGCGTAGAAGTGCAGGGAATAGTCCACCAGCTTGCGCACCGCGAGCCGGCCTTCCTCCGGGCGTTCGATGGTGATCGCGAGATCGGCTTCACGTTTCGACAGAGAGAAGGTGCGTGACATCGGCACCAGCTGGATGGTCAGTGAAGGATACCTGGCCTTCAGCTTGCCGAGGCGCGAACACAGGAACAGCGCGGTGAAGCCGTCGGGTGCGGCGATGCGAACGGTGCCGGATAGTTCGACGTCGGATTGCGAGAGATCGCCCTGCGCGCGCAGCAGTTGCGCCTCGACCTCCTCGGCCGATTCATAAAGCCGCTCGCCGGCGGCGGTGAGCACACAGCCGGTAGTCTGGCGATCGAACAGACGGACGCCGAGGGAGGATTCCAGCGCGCCGACCCTGCGGCTGACCGTGCCGTGATCGACCCGAAGCTGCCGCGCAGCTGCAAGAAACTGCCCGGCGCGAGCGACGCTGAGAAAGACGCGGATATTGTCCCAGTCCATTCGAATGCCGGTATTTTTGCACAAGAGATGCTGACTTATCGCACCAGCTGTGTCGAAATACCAGCTACATACCTCAGTGAAGGGCCCGCCACTCCAGCAGACCATCCGCCGCCGTGGCGATGTCGCCGGACAAACCGACCGGCGTGCGATCCATGTCGAGCAGCCGAGCGAACGTCGGCGCGTCGGAGGGCGGGACCCGTGCCAGCGCCCGCGCATTGTCCGGCGTTCGCAGGATCACGACGCCGTGCTGGGCTTCGCCTTTGCCACCGTAGATCACGGTGAAACTCTCGACGGTGCCGCGTCCATCGGCCTCGGTGAGGAACGGCGGCGCCGCGCCGCGGTGCCGTTCGGCCTCCGCCTGCACGCTGGTATCTTGCGCGATTGCATGATCCGGCGCGCGTCGTGACAGCACAAGTCCGTGATGCTTGGTGACGAAGCCGCCTTGCCCGTAGAGCAAGCCAAGATCAGCGCCATCGCGCAGCTTGCGCACCATCGCACAGGCCGCGTGCGTCATGTAGGTGTTGAGCGGCGCGCCGAAGAAGGTGAGGCCGCCATTGACCGTTGGCTGGACGTCCGCGCCCAATCCAAGCGTCCGCCGCGCCATCTTGGGCACGCAGGGAAAGCAACTGTAGAGTTCGATCGCGTCGAACGCCTTGCCGCTGCCGCCCACCAGCGACATGACAGCCTTCAGCACCGCATTCTGCGCGTGACTCTCGAAAAACTGGTCGCGGTCGAGATAGTCGCGCGGCTCCTCGGCCGACGCGCCGCCCCAGACGTGGATCATGCGATCTTCGGGAATGCCGGCCGCGCGGGCTTTCGCGAGACTCGTCATCAGCAGGGCCGCGCCCTGATTGACCGTCGGATTGGCCACCATCAGCTTGGTGTAGGGCCAGGCGATCAGCCGGTTGTCCGGCGTTGGCGTCGTGATGTCGTCGGCTGCGAATTCGCGCTTGAGCCACGCGTTCGGATTATCAGCGGCGACCTTTGAGTATTTCGACCAGAGATCGCCGGACTCCTGTAACGCCTCGCGCGGCGTCAGCCCCCAATGAGCCGCCGTTGCCGCCTCGTAGAGCGGATACACCGTGATCGGCCTGAACACGCCAAGCTTCACCGCAGTTGGCTTCTGATAGCTCGCGCCGCGCAGGGGTTCGGGTGCATCGTGCGCGAATGGGGTCCACGGCAACGTTACGCCGGAGCGTTCGGCCTTGGTGGCCGTGCTCTGGGCCTC
>JBEPUM010000021.1:0-30676 GCA_041691515.1 Pseudomonadota bacterium
TCCGCCGCTCCGGCATCATCGCCATGAAGCTCGGCGAGGGTGAAGCGATCGTCGACGTGCAGATCTGCACCGAGCGTGACGACGTGCTGCTGACAACGGCTCTCGGGCAATGCATTCGTTTTCAGGTATGGGACTCTGAGAAGGAGCAGGGGGTCAGAGTATTCAGTGGTCGGACATCGATGGGTGTGCGAGGCATTTCACTTGAAAAAAGTGACGCTGTTATCTCGCTCTCGATTCTGCGTCATGTCGATGTGACGTCCGATGAACGCTCCGCTTATATGAAGATGCGGCGCGCTGTTTCCGGTGAGAATGGTAGTGCCGATGAAGGTGTGGATACGGATAACGAGGAAGCCGCCATTAGCACGATCCAGTTGAGCCAGGAACGATATATCGAAATGTCGGCGGCCGAGCAGGTCGTGCTGACTGTGTCGGAAAACGGCTTCGGGAAGCGCACCTCGTCGTTCGAATATCGGACGACCGGCCGTGGCGGCAAAGGCATTGTCGCGATGTCGGTGAACGACCGCAATGGCAAGCTGGTGGCGTCGTTCCCGGTCGAGCACAGCGACCAGATCATGCTGGTGACCGACAAGGGACAGTTGATCCGCTGTCCGGTGGAAGGCATCCGGGTGGCCGGGCGTTCGACCCAGGGCGTCATTGTGTTCGATACCGCCGAGGACGAGCATGTGGTTTCGGTCGAACACATCGGCGAAGGTGAAGAAGCCGAAAACGGCAACGGCAACGGCAACGGCAACGGCGGATAGACTCCGTCGGCGTTAGATCTCTATTTCGGTGCCGAATTCGACTACCTGTTTGGTCGGCACGCCGAAGAATGCCGCGGAGCGTTCGGCGTTGCGTTGCAGAAACGCGAATACGTTCTCGCGCCAGACCCACATGCCCGCGACCTCTTCACTCGCGATAATCGTCTCCCGCCCAATGTAGTAAGTGATGTCGGTGAGATCGATGCCCGGCAGCTTGCCCTGCGCGCAGGCGAGCCGCAGGCCGTCATAGATGGTGGGATACTGCATGAAGCCGTAGTGCAGGATCACCCGCGTAATCCCTTCGATGATCTCGATCACCTCGGCGCGATCCTCGTCGGCGATCCGGGGAGACTCCGCGATCAGCACGGTGACCAGCACCACGCGCTGGTGCAGGACATGATTGTGCTTGACGAATTGCGTTAACGCCAGCGGCACGCCGTTCGCCGCCGAAGCCAGGAAGACAGCAGTGCCCGGCAATCGCGCTTGGCATTTGCTGACCGCGGTTTCGATCAGGTCTTCCTCCGGCTGCCGCAACTTGCCCCGCGCACGCTCCACCAGTTTGACGCCGCTGCGCCAGGTCAGCATCAGGAATGCGACGGCACCGGCGAGCAGCAGCGGAAACCATCCGCCCTCGAACAGCTTTGTAGAATTCGCAGCGAAGAAAATGCAATCGATCACGAAGAAGAAGCCGTTCACGGCGATGACGATGATGGGTGAATAACCCCACTGGATTGCGACCAGCGCCGCGAGCAGCGTCGTGATCGCCATCAAGAGCGACACGGCGATTCCGTAAGCGCCGGCCAGCGCGTCCGACGTCCCGAATCCGAGTACGGCGCCGAGCGTTGCGGCGGCCAGCAGCCAGTTCACCAGCGGGACGTAAATCTGCCCCATCGCGTCACTGGTGGTGTGCCTGATCTGCATGCGCGGCAGGAAGCCGAGCTGGATCGATTGCTGCGTCAGCGAGAACACACCGGAAATAATCGCCTGCGATGCAATGACGGTAGCGAGCGCGGCGAAAGCCACGAGCGGATAATGCAGCCAGTCCGGCGCAAGCTGATAGAACGGATTGTCGGCTGCGCTTGCGTCCGTGACCAGCAAAGCGGCCTGGCCGAAATAATTCAGCACCAGCGCAGGCAGCGCCACGGCAAACCACGCGAGGCGAATGGGGAAGCGGCCGAAATGGCCCATGTCGGCGTACATCGCTTCGCCACCGGTGACCGCCAGAAAGGCCGCCCCGAGGATTGCGAAGCTGATGTGGAAATCCTGATGGATCAGGAATTCGAAGGCATAAAGCGGACTCAATGCCGCGAGCACGGCAGGCGCCTTGACGATGCCGTGAATTCCGAGCAGCGCGAGCAACGCGAACCAGCCGAGCATGACCGGACCGAAAATCCGCCCGATGAATCCCGTGCCCTGTTTTTGCACTATGAACAATCCGATCAGGATGACCACGGTGATCGGCACGACCGCCGGGGCAAGGGACGGGGCGTCGACCTTCAAACCCTCGATCGCGCTGAGGACGGAAATGGCGGGCGTAATGGCGCCATCGCCATAGAGGAGCGCGGCCCCGATCAGTCCGACGATCAAAAGCTGGGCTCGCCAGGTGCCGGGCTGCGCATTGCGCGCGGACAGCAGCGCGAGCAGCGCCACGATGCCGCCTTCGCCGCGATTGTCGGCGCGCAGGATGAGGAGGGCGTATTTGAGTGAAATGATCAGGATCAGCGCCCAGAGGATAAGCGAAACCACCCCGAGAACCGCGTCGTGCGTAACGGATCCGCCATGCGCAGCGGCACGGACCGCTTCCTTCAGGGCGTAGAGAGGGCTGGTGCCGATGTCGCCGTAGACCACGCCGAGCGCACCGAGAGTCGCTGAGATCGGGAGCACATGGGACGGGCCGGGGGCCGGGATGGCTGTCACGGACGGTCTCTCCCTAATGGGTGTGATCCACTCAACGTTGAGTGCCACGACGCGCTATGCGGCAGTCTGCGTCGTCAAAATTGAAAACGCCACGGATTTTGTTTTCAGAGTTTGAGGTCAGAGGGCTTGCCAGAACGCAAAAACCGCCCGTGGGCATACGGGCGGCTTTGCTTGGAGGCTCGAAAAATTCAGATCAGCGACGGTCTGCCGTGACGAGGCGGGCTTCCCGCACCATCATTTTGGAACCTGCGGCACGCAGGCAGGAAGCGTCGAAATTCGGCCAGGTCTGCTGCGCGCAATCGGTGCTGACGGGGCGGATATCCAGGCGGTCAGCCTTGGCAAGCGGCACGGGCGTGCTGGCTTCGACCTGGGGAGCAAAACCCGGGAGAACGGTGAGGGCGGCTGCAATGAACGCTGCGATAGCGACTGCGGAAAGAGCCTTGATCATGACGGTCCCCTGTCATTTGGGCCTTGGCGGCCCGGTTTCGTTGGGCAGATTGATAACCAGCCCCAGTTTCAAGATGTCTTCGCGACCGGCCAAAAGTGGTTTCGTCGATGAGAGAATTGTTTCGTCTGGCCCATCGGACGAAACAGAGCGCTAAAAACCACAATGATTTCAGTCACGTCGTCAGCACGCTTATAAGACGCGCAGACCCCGAACTTGGTTCGGTCGGTCCCTGGAAATAAATATCGGCTCGGACGACGATTTTGGTGGAACCAGCCTCGCTTGCGGCCTTAGAGCGGTCGCGCTAGAGGGGGATATGCCTCGCATTGCGCTCTATCCCGGATCATTCGATCCCGTCACCAACGGCCATCTCGATGTCGTCCGACATGCCGTCGTATTATGTGATCGGCTGATCGTTGCGATCGGCGTTCATCCCGGAAAAAAGCCGCTGTTCTCGACCGAAGAGCGCCTCGAGATGGTCCGGTCGGTTTTTGAGCCGGTAGCCGCCAAGGCGGGCTGCGCCTTCGACTGCACGACTTATGACGATCTTACGATTACCGCCGCGCAGAAGGCCGGCGCGACAATCATGATCCGCGGCCTGCGCGACGGTACCGATCTCGATTATGAAATGCAGATCGCCGGTATGAACGAAACCATGGCGCCTGGCGTGCATACGGTATTCGTCCCGGCATCCCCCGGCGTTCGCCCGATCACTGCCACACTGGTCCGGCAAATCGCTGGAATGGGCGGTGACGTGTCGGCCTTCGTTCCGAAGGCTGTCGCGTCGAGCCTCAAGACCAAATTCGCCGGTTGAGTGAACCGGTTTCCTCTGATCCGGAGTTTCCATGTTTAGAATTCTTGGCCTCGTCGCTGCGCTGATGGTTGTAGTTCCTGCTTTCGCGCAGCCGCTGCCCGCCAATCTCGACAAACCGAACTCGATCGTGATCGATACCACCAAGGGCCGCATCATTATCAAGCTGCGAACCGACATCGCGCCCAAGCATGCCGAACGCATCAAGCAGCTTGCCCGCGACGGTTTTTACAACAACGTTCCGTTTCATCGCGTCATGGCAGGATTCATGGCGCAGACCGGCGACGGTCAGAATTTCAACGGCACCGGCGGATCGAAATATCCGAACCTGAAGGCTGAGTTCTCCAACGTGCCGTTCAAGCGGGGCGTCGTCGGTATGGCTCGGCGTGGCGACAGTAACGATTCCGCCAATTCGCAGTTTTTCATCATGTTCGCGGATGGCCCAAGTCTGAACGGCCAATATACTGTTATCGGCGACGTCGTTTCCGGCATGGATGTGGTGGACAAGCTGAAGAAGGCTCCTCCCGGATCAGCCGGCGGCAGCGTGACCGATCCGGACAAGATGGTGAAGGTACAGGTCGCATCCGACATCAAGTGACGGTTCATCATGGCGTCTCGCCGCTGTTCGATCGGGTTCGCAATCCTGTTGGCGTTTGCCGGTTGGAGCGCGAACGATCGGGCATCGGCGGAAGAAGCCAAAGTCAATTCGATCGCGGAGATGTTTGCGCGCCTCAAGCAATGCTGGAAATCTCCGATACTAAGCGTCGGCGATCCGGGGATGCAGATAACCGTCCTTCTCAGTTTCAAGCGGAACGGCGAACTTCTTGGTCGGCCACGCATCACCTTCGAGTCGGAAACCGCATCCGACAATGAACGCATCATCTACCGAACGGCGGTGATGGAGACATTGCAACGCTGCGCGCCGATGCCATTTACCGATAGCATGGGTGGAGCGATTGCTGGACGCCCCTTGACGATGCGGTTTGACGACCGCCGAAATTCCCCCAAACCGAAAGAGAAACGAGCATGGCTGACAACGACAACACTTTGATCCTTGAAACGACGCAGGGCCCCGTGACCATCGAGATGCGCCCGGATCTCGCCCCCGGTCACGTTGCGCGGATCAAGGAACTGGTACGCGAGGGATTTTATGACGGCATTGTCTTCCATCGTGTCATCGATGGCTTCATGGCGCAGACCGGATGTCCGCAGGGCACAGGGACCGGCGGCTCCGGCAAGAAGTTGAAGGCCGAGTTCAACAAAGAGCCGCATGTGCGCGGCACGACCTCGATGGCGCGCGCCGCCAGCCCGGATTCGGGTGACAGCCAGTTCTTCATCTGCTTCGACGACGCGTCGTTCCTGAACGGCCAGTATACCGTTTGGGGCAAGGTCACCGAAGGCATGGACAACGTCGACAAGATCAAGCGCGGCGAGCCGGTGCAAAATCCCGACAAGATCGTCAAGGCGCACATGGCCGCTGACGCGGCCTGACCGTGGGACTCTGATACGTCAGACCGATGTGCAATGGCCGGGGTTGTTCCGGCCATTGACGTTTCGGGCTGGACGGGTTCAGTGACCGGTTACGTCCATCAGCTTTGATAGCGTCATGCGAACCGATTTCTTCGATTTTGATCTGCCTCAAGACAGCATCGCGTTGCGGCCCGCGAGCCCGCGCGATTCCGCGCGGATGCTTGTGGTGCAGCCGGGAGCGGGCTTGCACGATCAACGGGTGAACGATCTGCCAAACTGGCTGAAACCCGGCGACCAGTTGGTGGTCAATGATACCAAGGTGATTGCCGCGCAGCTGCATGGCCGCCGCATCGGCCGCGAGACCGAACCGCGGATCGAGGCGACGTTGATCAAGCGTCTCGACGGCTCGCGTTGGAACGCCCTGGTCAAACCCGCAAAGAAACTTTCGGCAGGAGACGTTGTCCGTTTCGGCAACGAGGGGCGGGTGTGCTTCCTCGGGCATCTCGACGCGCAGGTCGAGCGCAAGGGCGACGAGGGCGAAATCACGTTCGCCTTTTCGTTTCACGGGCCGACGCTGGATCAGGCCATCGCCGATCTGGGCTCGCCGCCGCTGCCTCCTTACATTGCCTCGAAGCGTGAGCCCGACGATCGCGATGCGGCGGACTATCAGACCATGTTCGCGGTCAACGAGGGCGCGGTCGCAGCACCCACCGCGGGCCTGCACTTCACGCCGGCGCTCGAAGCGGCGTTGCGTGATCGCGGCGTGGGCTTTCATCGGCTGACCTTGCATGTCGGTGCCGGCACGTTTCTCCCCGTCAAGGTCGAGGACACGGCTGGGCATCGCATGCATTCGGAGTGGGGCATGATCTCGGCCGAGACCGCGGATGCGCTGAACGCAGCGCGTGCGAGCGGGGGCCGGATCGTTGCGGTCGGAACGACGTCGATGCGGCTACTCGAGAGCGCGGCGGGAGGCGACGGCAAGATTGCGCCGTTCACGGGCGAGACCGCAATCTTCATCACACCTGGCTACCGCTTTCGCGCCGTCGATGTTCTGATGACCAACTTCCATCTGCCACGTTCGACGCTGTTCATGCTGGTTTCGGCCTTCAGCGGTCTGGAGGCCATGAAGCAAGCCTATGCGCATGCCATCGCAGATGGCTACCGGTTCTATTCCTATGGCGACGCCTGCCTGCTGTTTCCGGGCAAACCCGGCACATGAGCGTCGCCAACCATTTCGAGCTTTTCGGACGTGATGGCGAAGCCCGCACCGGAATCCTCACCACGCCGCACGGCGCGGTGAGAACACCGGCGTTTATGCCGGTCGGCACGCTCGGCGCCATGAAGGGCATGCACTGGCGTGAGGTGCGTGACGCCGGAGCCGACATCGTGCTCGGCAACACCTATCATCTGATGTTGCGGCCCGGCGCTGAACGGATCGCCGAACTTGGCGGCTTGCAGAAATTCACCACCTGGAACGGTCCGATGCTCACGGACTCCGGCGGCTTCCAGGTCATGTCGCTGGCGCAGCTGCGCAAGGTGAAGGAGCAGGGCGTGACCTTTCGCTCCCACATCGACGGCGCAGCGATCGAACTGACGCCGGAACGCGCTGTCGGCGTACAGCGCTTGCTGGGTTCCGACATCGCGATGCAACTGGATGAATGCGTTCGACTGCCGGCAGAACGCAGCGATATCGAGCGCGCCATGCAACTTTCGCTACGCTGGGCCGAACGCAGCAAGCTCGCCTTCGAGGGCGCGCCGTCCGGGCATATGCTGTTCGGAATCGTTCAGGGCGGCGATATTCCCGAGTTGCGTCGCGCGAGCGCACGCGGACTGACCGGCATCGGTTTTCATGGTTATGCAATCGGCGGTCTCGCGGTGGGCGAACCGCAGGCCGTCATGCTCGCCATGATCGAGGAAACGGCACCGTCACTGCCGCAGGAACGGCCGCGGTATCTGATGGGCGTCGGTACGCCTGACGATCTCGTGGAAGCGGTGGCGCGCGGCATCGACATGTTCGATTGCGTAATGCCGACGCGGAACGGGCGCCACGGCACGGCATTCACACGCTTCGGCCAGATCAACCTGCGCAATGCGCGTCACGCCGACGATCCGCGTCCGCTTGACGAGGAGAGTGTGTGGCCGGCGGCGAGAACCTATTCGCGAGCCTACCTGCATCATCTGGTGAGATCGGGCGAAACGCTGGGAGCGATGCTGCTCTCCGAGATCAACATCGCATATTACCAGCACCTCATGCACGCGATGCGCGCGGCAATCGCCGAGGGAAATTTCCAGCAATTCCGGGAGCGGACGCGTACCGGCTGGGCGCGCGGCGACATTGTCGCGCGTTAATGCTCGAGCCGCACACGGCATTGTGTCAGTTGCAGGTGATACGCTGGACGAGATGCTTGGTCACGAAACCGTAACCGCAGGTGTCGCAGCTCCAGAGATAGCTGATCATGCTGTCCGACAAAAACGCGGAAGCTTCCGCCGCGATCATCGAATCCGCACAAACCGGGCAGCTCGGAAGATCGCTCCCGCGCGGTGCGGAACGAGGTATTACGGTCGACAAGATTTCAGCAAGCGCTGGCATCGTGACCTCCTCGAATTCTGATCTGGCCGAATTATACACCGCAATATTTGACGATGTCGCAACACAAATGCGTTCCTTTTACGAATCCAGTTTTTGTGAACGCGGTTTTGCGGTGCAGCGAAATGTCGCTGCGAGGATCGCGCTTGCGCGCCGGTAGTGGCTGATCCTATTGAAAGAGATGCGCGCTGTTTCAATCTCTTGCGAGGATGTTGCCATGGATACGCAGCCGAATACGAATGCATCGCACCGTCCCGGCCGTGGACGAGTGTTTGACAGCATCGCTGATGCAGTCGGCGATACGCCGATTGTTCGCCTGCGCAGATTGCCGCAGCAGAGCGGCGTGAACGCGACAATTCTTGCCAAATTGGAATATTTCAGTCCGGCCGCAAGCGTGAAGGATCGCATCGGCGCAGCAATGATCATCGCCATGGAGAAGGCCGGAAAGATCAACGCCGACACTGTTCTGGTCGAGCCGACGTCGGGCAACACCGGCATTGCGCTGGCCTTCGTCGCGGCCTCGCGCGGGTACAGGTTGAAATTGGTGATGCCGGAGTCGGTTTCCACGGAGCGCTGCAAGATGCTGGCATTCCTCGGCGCGGAGATCGTTCTGACGCCGGCCGCGCAGGGCATGAAGGGCTCCATCGCCATGGCCGAGGAACTGGTGCGCACGACACCGAATGCTGTGATGCCTCAACAATTCAAGAATCTCGCCAATCCGGAGATTCATCGACGCACGACGGCGGAAGAGATCTGGAACGACACCGGCGGAAACATTGACTACTTCGTTGCCGGTGTCGGCACGGGCGGCACCATCACCGGTGTCGGTCAGGTGTTGAAGCCGCGCAAGCCGTCGCTGCGTATTGTCGCGGTGGAGCCGGAGGAAAGCCCGATCCTGTCAGGCGGCCAGCATTCGCCGCACAAGATTCAAGGGATCGGCGCAGGCTTCATTCCCGACATCCTGGATCGTTCCGTCATTGACGAGGTTGTCAAAATCAACAGCGCGACCGCGCTGGAGACCTCGCGTGCTTTGGCGCGTAATGAAGGTATTCCGGGTGGGATTTCCTCGGGCGCCGCGATCGCGGCGGCACTCGCCATCGGCAAACGGCCTGAAAGTGCGGGCAAGACAATCCTTGCCATTGTGCCGTCGTTTTCGGAACGCTACCTCTCGACAGCGCTGTTCGAGGGAATTTGATCGAGTTTGCAACGAACGAGCATTCAGGAAAGAGGCGATGGCAGAACCACCGAGGCGGCCAAGGACATTGAACGACGCCCGTACAGAGGCGGAGGCTGCGTTCAAGCAGGCGACAAAGAAGGTCGCCGAGGCTCCACCGAAGACGACGGCTGTGCCCGGTATCAAGGAGCTGGTGTCGCTGCGGATCGACCAGGACGTTCTTGAGCATTTTCAGCAGGGCGGTCCGGGTTGGCAGGACCGCATCAACGAAGCCTTACGAAAGGCTGCGGGGAAATAGGATCGGCCGGTAGCCGGTTCTATCAAGGGGTGACGCGCTTACGCTGATGCCCGCGCCGGCAAGGGAGCGGGGCTCTTCAGGTTCAGGAGGTTTCCGGTCAGGATCAAGGCTGCGCCGAGGATCGTGTAGACGTCGAGCCGTTCGGAATAGATCAGCCAGCCAGCGATCGCCGTCAGTGGCACACGCAGGAAATCCATGGGAATGACGACGGTTGCATCGGCATAGAGCATCGCGCGCGCCATGCAATAATGTGAAAACGTTCCGCAAAATGCGATGACGACGATCCAGCCCCACAGGTAAGCCGACGGCGAGCGCCAGGTGTAGATGGCGGGAAGCAGTCCGGCGCAAGATTGCACCACCAGCATCCAGAAGATGATCGCAAGCGTACTCTCGGTCCGCGTCAACGATTTCACCATCGCGATGGAAATGCCGAAGCCGAGGGCGGCGGCGAGCGCAATCAGTTGTCCGGGATTGACCTCGCCGGTCGCTGGACGGACGATCACCATGACGCCGATCAGGCCGAGGGCGATCGCCAAGTTTTTCCAGATCGTCATGCGTTCGCCGAGGAAGGTTGCCGCGAGAATTGCGGTCCAGATCGGCATGGTGAACTCGATCGAAACCACCTGCGCGAGCGGGATCAGCGTCAGCGCAAAGAACCAGCCGAGCTGGGCGCCATAGTGCACGAGGTTGCGCCCGATATGCTGTAGCGGGCGCTGTGTCCGCATGGTGCTGAATCCGCCGTTCATGCGGATCAGCGGGTAAAGCATGACAAAGCCGATCAGCGAGCGCAGCTCCATGATCTGAAAAACATTCAGTTCGCGCGTGGTTTCGCGGCCGGCAACGGCGACGATCAGCATCAAGGTCAGCCAGCCGGCCATCCAGAGTGCCGCGCGCGGTTTGGAAGGAGTTCTGTTCATCAGCAGGATGTCGCCGTGGGAGGACATTGAACGCGGATCGCGATATCTGGAAATGCTCGTATCGGTGGCATCACGCCTTGGCAACGGGCAAATGTGCGGACGCTGCCTTGCGCTGGCCTTCGCGAGCATGGACAATCCCGGTACAGACGATGGGAGGATCGCGCCATGCAAACGTTACAACCGGCTGACTGGGCAAGGCCTCGCGGCTTCACGCATGGCGTGGCGATCGATGCGCCGGGGCGATGGGTTGTGCTTGCGGGCCAGACCGGCAGCAACGAGGCGGGCGAATATTCATCCGACGATATGGCCGCGCAGGTGGGCACCGCGCTGCGCCGGATCGTCCAACTGTTGGGTGAGGCAGGCGCCGGACCGGAGCACATCGTCCGGCTGACCTGGTATCTGACGAGCCGAAGCGATTACGAGGCTGCCGGCGCAGGCATTGGCGCGGCCTGGAAGGAGACGTTGGGCCGGAATTTTCCGCCGTCGACGCTGCTGTATATTTCGGGACTGGTCGATCCACGCGCGAAAGTCGAGATCGAGGTCACTGCATTCGTGCCGGCAGGATAATTGTCGCGCTAGCTAACTCGACGTCAAAGGTCTCGGGCCTGAAAAAATCAGGAGCGCGACAACGAAATCTTTGCGCCTTTGAATTGTCCGTCGGAATTGATCACGACGTTCTGACGGTCGCCGCGGGTCGTCAGCTTCAGTTTTGCGGTGAAGGCTGGCGCGCTGACATCGACATTGAACTGTCCGTTGCCGGCACTTCCTTCCAGGGATCCGCCAACGTTACGGCTGGTTTCGCGCCATGACCCGGACAAGACGCCGCCTTTGGCAACCACATCGCTCTTCAACTCGAATTTGTAGCTGTCGCTGGCGCATAACAGCGACTGATTGAGGCCCTGACCGTCCTTACTGATCGCATAAGTGGCCTTGCATCGGATTTTTTCAGTCGAGCCGCCTTCAAGTTCAATGGTGCCACGTCCGGTCCACACGCCGGACATGCCGTCGAACGGGCCGGCTGCGTGACTTGCGGAAATTGAAAGCATCATTGCGGCGCCAACGGTACACGCGGCGAGCAATCTTCGTGAAGTCGCCCCGAATTCCATTGCCATCATTCCCGATGTTATTGACGCGAAGCTTCCCAGTGGCCGCTGCATGGAATGCCGCCGGACGCACCGTTCCATTTGCCGGATCCCGCATTGCCACTGAGATGCCCGTTGGCATAGGCGCCGCCGATCGACACCTTGACTTGGCCGGCGTGGCCGACACTGCCTGTGACGTCGGCACCGGCCGCCGAAACCTTGCCGTCGGTGACGGTCAGCGGGTACTGCGCGACCGGGTCGCAACTGCCGGTTTTGGTGACGACTCTAACGTTCCAAAGCCCGTCGTACGGCGTCTGGGCGAGAGCCGGGGCAGCAAAACTCCCCGCCAAAACCGACGCAAAAAGAGCAGCGTGAATGCGAGCGACGCGCATGAATCATATCCCCGATTTAGTGATCGGCGCCTTATCCCGGCAGATTGTGTTCAAAATTTGCTGCGGTGCGAAATCGGACATCAGACCTGCCGTAACATTAATGCTCGGAACCGCTTTCGGTTCCAGCAGGGGCTGAGAATTAGGCAGGTCGATGCCGGACTGGTCCGTCGCGGGTGCCATTTTAATGAATTCAACCGGCGAGTTTTGGAGCCGCGGTGGCGAATTGCTCGTCCTGCGGGCGCGCGGGCAGGACGTCGTGCGTTTTTGCGTAGTCGATCACGTCGGCGAGCATTTTCTGGCCCAGCGGCGCCAAAGCGCGCTCCCACAACTCGCGGGCTGTCTCTCCCTTCTTCACAAAACACCATTCCTGCGCGGCGATCGCGCCGGCATCCATGCGATCTGCGAGATGATAGATGGTGCCGCCGGCGATCGGATCACCTTCGCGAATGGTCCACTCCACCGCCGCGATGCCGCGATGACGCGGCAGCAGCGAGGGGTGATAGCCAATCCCGCCCATGCGGGCCGCGGCGAGGGCCTCCTTGCTGATGCGGGCGTGACTGTGCGCCGTGACGATCAGATCGCTGCCGGGAGCGATTTCACCGGCTGCCACGAGCTTGGGGTTGGCCTGGACCACGACATCGATTCCAGCCGCCTGGGCAGCGGCCGCAAGCCTGTCCTCGGCCTCGGCAACCACGACCCTGATAACATCGACGCCGTGCTTTCGCAGCATGTCGAGGGTCGTCACGCCAAAGTGGCGGGAACCGACAAGCGTAATCCGCATGATCGTTCTTTCCGTTTCGGTGGGGCTGGACAGGCCGGGCAGGCGACTTAGGCGGCTGAGGCAAATTTAGCAATATCCAGCCTGCCCCGTCGATACGGGCCGGCCTGTAATCCCCAGCGGCGAAGCCGTGATCGGGGCGGGCAACTGTATTTCCGGCTGGGTGAAATCAACGCGATTGAGGCAAACCGGCGCCATCTGTCCGAAGCAGTGAGGTCGTGGGCTCGGGCGATTGCAAACAAGCTGACGTCTGACTACGAACGGTCGATGTCCGGGTTGAACAGGGGATTGCGATGGACGCGCGAGCGGCGCTTCAGCGTCATTGGGACGCTTCGGACAACAGCGATTTCGAGATTGAACATGAGATCTATCACGAGGATGCCGTGCTGGATTATCCCCAGTCAGGTGAACGGATTCGCGGCCGGAGAAACATTCAGGAGAGCCGGACCGTCCAGCCAAACCAGAAGCGCTTCAGCATCCGGCGAATAATCGGCGACGGCGATCTCTGGGTCACGGAATTCGTGCTGACCTATGACGGCATACCGTCGTACGTGGTGAGCATCATGGAACTGCGCGACGGGTTGGTGGCTCACGAAACGCAGTATTTTTCTGACCGGTTTGACCCTTCAGCCTCGCGGGCGCATCTGGTCGAACGGGGCTGAAGCCGTGACCGTGGCGCGCCGGATAGCGGGTTTTTCGCAGATGTGGCGAAATCGATACGGGTCGGCATAAGAACCTAAGACTTGCGCAGCTCCTGCACTATCGCGAAACACGCACAGGTGGTGGCAATGAGAATTGGTGTTGCCAACCAACGCCAAAAAGAAGAGCCGGGAGGGGCAGTCCACGCAAAATACCACATCCCAATAGGGGTAACTCTCAGAAACGCAAATAATGAGAAAATTGCCGCACTAATCATCCACGGTCCACGGCCGAAGGCTGCGGCAATGATCCCGGGAAGAACGCAAACTAAAGTGACGCCGACCCATTTGAAAAACTCGGGATACAGTCCATCCATCGGAACACAATCTGCAATTTTTGGCAGAGCTTAATTGGAGAGTCATAAAATATCTTTGTTTCTACCAAGCTTGGTGAGACCGATGCCCGATGCCCGACGCCATGCGCGCGTGTTGTCTTGTCGATTACTGAATCTTCACGTTCAGGCAGCGCACTTGATGCGTGCTTCAACATCGAAGCCGAACAAGGCGCGATGCGGCAACTTGTACTCGCATTGTTACACGGCAGAGGGGACTTCCAGTAGTGGCATTCCAACCGAATCCCCTCCGCGTCAAAAGGTGATTATCGGGGGTTTTGGACCGCACCTAAACCGCACCTTTCGATTTGGAGAGTCTGGGCGAAAATCAACCAAAACGTTGATTTCATGGTGAGCGCGGTGGGACTCGAACCCACGACCCCATGATTAAAAGTCAAACCAAACGATTTCACTAAGTCATTAATGCCGACACGCTTTTGCATGTTGGCGGGGAAATGCCCTTATTCTTCCGGCATTTCTGTTGACACCCCATGACGCTTGAATCACACTCGCGGACACTCGAAGGACGTTCGAGGTGCCCACATATTGCCCACACGAGGGGACGGTGATGCAAGCGATCAGTGAGAAAATCGTAGCGGCTTTGCCAGTGCCGGACGTTGGCAATAAGGTTCACTACTTCAGCGGCGCGACGCTGCAGGGCAAGAAGGCGCCGTCCGGATTCGGCGTTCGGATTACGGCGGCGGGCACCAAATCATTCGTGCTGTTTCATCGCGCCGACGGCAAAAAATATCTCGAGACCTTGGGCCGGTGGGACGCCAACGCGCAGGGTGGCACGTTGACGGTGCGCGACGCTATCATTCGGGCAGAGAAGCTCGCCAAGGACGTCAAGAACGGCCGCCGTGACGATCCTCGCCCCGAGCGTACACGCCGCCTGCAGGACGGTGACGCCGCCGACGGGCTGACCGTCTCCGGACTGCTCGACCTATTCGTCACCAGGTACGTCAAAAAGGAAGCAGGGCTGAGGAGCGGGCCGCTGATCGAGGCCACGCTCGATCGGCTGGTGAAGCCCCGGATCGGGAAAAAGCCTATCCGTGGCGCCGATCGGCTGCGCCGGTCTGACGTCGTGGCCATGCTCGACGGCATTGCCGATGAGAGCGGGCCGGTGATGGCCGATCGGGTGCTGGCTTACGTCCGCAAGGCCTTCAACTGGTACGCCACGCGCGACGATGAATTCCAGCCGCCGATTGTCCGCGGCATGGCCCGCACAAAACCGAAGGACCGAAAGCGCAAGCGCATTCTGGCCGATGATGAAATACGCGATCTATGGGCCGGGTTGGCAAAGTTCCCCGAACCAGCCTGTTACGCTTCGTTCGTGAAATCGCTTTTGCTCAATGCTACCCGCCGCAACGAATCCTCGATGATGCATTCTGCCGAACTCGATGGCGATCTGTGGATCATTCCGGGCGAGCGCTACAAGACAAAGCTGGATCACGTCATCCCGATCACCGCGGCCGCGCGCTCGCTCATCGGCGACAAGCCCGCCGGCGCCAAGAAGAATTCGTGGTTCGTGTTCTCAACCACCGACGGAACCAAGCCGTTCAGCGGGTTTTCGAAGGCAAAGGCCGAACTCGACAAGGCCATTGGGGAAATTCGGAAGGCTGACGGTCGCGATCCTATGCCGAACTGGACGCTGCACGACCTGCGGCGCACCGCGCGCAGTCTCATGAGCCGCGCCAAGGTGCCCAACGATCACGCTGAGCGAGCCATGGGGCACGTCATGGGCGGTGTCCGTGAGACGTACGATCGGCACGAATACATCGAGGAGAAGCGCGAGGCTTTCGAAGCGCTGGCGCTGCTGGTTGTGAAGATCCTCGACCCGAAGTCGAACGTCGAGCAGCTTTCAGCGCGGCGGGCAGGGCAATGAGCCGGAACATCAATCCAGGCAACCATAAGAAGATCGCAGCCGAACTTTTCCGCGCTTGCCTTTCGGAGGAGATTCTCGAAGCTGATGCCTCTTACAAGATGGCGTACTACGTTTGGCGCGAGATCCTCACGCACATTTCGCTCAACGACGCTTGCCGGATATTCCTTTCCTTCGGCAATAAATCCAAGAAGGACCTCAACGGCTATAATGATAGCCAGCTTCTCCTGCGGCTCTACGAAATGGAGATTGAGACGGGAAAGCCGAGTGTTTCCGCGCTCTCGCGCCAAATTGCCAAAGAGAACGTTGCCTTCAACAGAACGTTGCCGTCAGAGCGGAAAGGCGAGATGCGCCAGATCAATGTCGCGTCGATCGACAAACATATTCGACGGGTCCGCAAAGAGCGCGCAGGCCCAATAGGAGAAGCCGCGATATCCACAGGCGGCGCAAAGAAAAAACAAGGCAAAAAAACTACATCTCGGCGCGGCGCTACTGCGAAGAAACCCAAGAATAAGAGGCACATCGCTTAAACTGGACAATTCTTCCGCAAAACGTCCAGGACATTTCTAAAAAAGAAATCCAATCGCTACATCCCAAACGTCAGGTGATTGTCCGTGCATGTTCACGCACGGGGTTGACGATGTCCAAACCTGATTTGCTCTCCGATTACGACACGCCCGAGGAGCTCGCTTCGAGCCTCGGCATTTGCACCAAAACGCTTGACCGTTGGCGCCTGGACAAGAAGGGCCCGCCGATCACTCGCATCGGCCGCCGGCCGTACTATCACCGCGAAAGCGTCAAGGCGTGGCTGCGCTCGCAGGAGCAAGTGGCCGCATAACGAAAAACCTCCCCGGCACAGGGAGGTTTTCGTGTTTTCGGATCAGCAAAAATTCAGGATCAGCAACGATGTCTTTAGCGCAGCGAGCTGCTGCTCGCAAGCCGACGCAGGTGGACCCACTTCACGTTTTTAAGGAGCGCGCCAAGGCGGTCGCAAAACTCGTGAACGGACACTTCCTTGCCGACAAGCAATCGGCCGTCGACGGCCTCTGGCGATTTGCCGAAGGCTACGGACTGATTGCAGAACTCGGCGTCGATGCTGTTCAGCAAATCCTAGCGGAGGCATTTCGCAAATGATGTCCCCCGTTCTGGAAATCGAGCCTGTCGAGATCGAGGAAATCGAGGAAATTGAGATCTTCGATGAAGTAGAATTTGAGCGGAGCGTCGAAGCGATCGTTCGCGACTTCGAACTCGCCGATCCGCGTGATCGCTGGCGGCATACGGGCGAAGCGCCGCCTCCGATTGTACCGACTGAACATCAGCCGGCGCGGTCCTATCGCACCCCGCAATCAACCGTAGACGCGTTTTGGTACGTCGTTCGCAACGAGTCTGCCGAATATCTCAGCCGTTGGCTGGCCCGGCATCCCATGGATACGTCCTTTTTGCACAAGCTCTGGATTCGAAAATGTTAGCAGACGCCGAAATCAAAGACGTTTTCGCTGAGCATGGCTTCGGGATGAAGGAGGCACCGCCGGATGACGGCGCGCCAGCTGTAGACAGTTTTGAGGCTTACGGCCTTTCTAGCGATGCTGACCGCGACCACGCTCGCACCAGTGCAGAAAATACCGTTCGCCAGATTGACGACGTTGGGCCGCGGCCGCCCGCCTTCACCGATGAAGCTCTAGCTCTCCGCTTCGCTGACAAACACCGGACCAGCCTGCGCTTCATCGCGACCTGGGGTAAATGGATGATCTGGGACGGCCGCAAGTGGGCCACGGACGATACCTTGGCCGGGTTTGATCATGCGCGTGCGATCTGTCGCTCCGCCGCCGCCGAGTGCAACAAGCAGAAGGTGGCATCAAATCTTGCCAGTGCGAAGACGGTGGCTGCTGTCGAGCGCCTTGCCAAGGCCGATCGTGCGATCGCTGCGACCGTAACGCAATGGGACCAAGACCCTTGGTTGCTGAATACGCCGGACGGCGTGATCAATCTGCGAACGGGTAAGCGCGGCCCGCACAATCCGATGGACTACCTCACCAGCATCACTTCCGTGTCGCCGGCCGGAAAGTGCCCCATCTTCCAGAGATTTTTGGAAAGAATAACCGACGGCGACATCGAGTTGCAGAACTTCCTGAAGCGGGTCGCTGGCTACGCTTTGACCGGCGCGACCAGCGCACACGCGATGTTCTTCCTGTACGGGACCGGCGGCAACGGCAAAGGCGTTTTCATCAATGCCCTTTCCGGCATCCTGAACGATTACCATCGGACATCGCCGATCGAGACTTTCACCGCAACGTCGTTCGCACAGCATCCCACCGAGCTCGCTGGCTTGCGTGGCGCCAGGCTGGTGACGTCAAATGAGACGGAAGAGAATCGCCGATGGGCCGAGGCTCGGATCAAGGCGCTGACCGGTGGCGATAAGATATCGGCACGCTTCATGCGCCAGGATTTCTTCGAGTTCACCCCACAATTCAAACTGGTGATTGCCGGCAACCACAAGCCGGGTTTGCGATCGGTGGACGAGGCCATGCGCCGACGGCTTCACTTGATCCCGTTCACGGTCACTATCCCGGCGCAGGAGCGCGATCCCGACTTGGGTGACAAGATCCGAGCGGAATGGCCCGGCATCCTCGCCTGGATGATTGAGGGCTGCCTGGAGTGGCAGCGTATCGGATTGGCACCACCGGCGGCCGTCACAAACGCCACAGCGGAATATCTCAGCGCCGAAGACACGATCGGCAATTGGATCGAGGCCGAGTGCGACCGTGATCCCAACGCATGGTCCGCTACAACAGAACTCTATTCGGCTTGGAAGTCTTGGGCAGATAGGTCGAGTGAGCACGCTGGTACCACGAAGGCATTCACGCAGAAGATGGTCGATCGCGGCTTTATCCAACACCGGGTAACGACCGGTCGAGGCTTCTACGGTCTGCGCTTAAACCGTTCCACTCTTACCGGAGATTACGGTCAATGACGGATATGACGGCTAGACCTGTTATCCCCGTTACACGCGCGCGCGTGACGCCGATAAGTAGACCAGACGTCATAAGCGTCATTGAAGCGGGAATGGATGAGCTCATCATCGGCAATACCAACCTCATTTCCGCAAATCTCGATAATCAACGCCGTGCAATTTTCATCGGAAGCGCCGGCGAGTGTCCTGACACCAAAATGAAGGCAACGCCGATCGATTTTGCCGACACATCGCCAACACATATCTGGCGATCAAACAAAAATGCCAGTATTGCTGGTGTTATCGCGTTCGACCCCATGACTGATAATCACAGGAAATGGTTTTCGCGCGTGGCTTGCCACATACCAGGCTCTCAATTGTAGGTACCGGGCGCTCGATCGTTGGCGAAACGTCTGAAACGTCCATATTCGTGGGACTTCCACCTCAAAAGGAGGGGGGTGGGTGCCGGGGTGGCCGGAAAAGCAGAACCATCCGCTGTAATCGATCTCTTCCTCGTCTATCGCGGCTCTGTCTCCGAAAATTCGGGTCGACCTCTCCTCAAAATCGGCGGCGACTTTTGCCGGAAAATCCTTCTGCGATCGTCCGCGGTGAGCGCCTGACGTGACGACAGCAAAACTGATCACCACGATGGACGAGTTGCTCGCCGCCCTTCGACATCGGCGCGACGAACTCGACGTTACCCACGCCGTGTTGGACGACATAAGCGGCCTGCAGTCCGGTTACGTTTCAAAATTGCTGGCGCCGCGACCAATCAAACATCTCGGGCCGGTGTCGATGCCCGCATTGCTGGGCGCCCTGGCGGTCGGTTTGGTGCTCGTTGAGGATCCATCCGCGCGGACGCTTATCGAGCCACGCTGGGAGCGCCGAAAGCGTCGGCCGGTGGCACGATGTCCTCCTGGTGCGTTGCTGGAAACTACGGTTCTGGTTGAAATCAACGAAACCGATGGAGACGAACCAAATGGCAAAACCCCTGTTGAGCTTTCGACCAAAACCGGAAGTTGCGAAAGCGGCAAAAGCGATCGCCGCGGCTGAACGCCGGCCGCTCGGCCAGTGGCTCGCGAATCTTGTCGAGGACGGGATCGCACAGCGTCAGCCTGTGGCTTCCGAACAGCGGAGCGCAGCATGACCGAGAGTTTTGTAATTGACGCCCCCGCCAATGCCCCGCTGCCGACTACGGCCCCGGCCGCGCAAAATAGGCTGGACGGCCTGATGTCCAGCCCGGATTGGGGCAAACGTCTGACCTCGGGCGATGCTGCGGCGCGGATCGAATTCGACAGCCTGACCAAGACGATTACCGGATTTAACGATCCGCCCCCGCGCAATGACGAGGCCACGCGCGCTTCGCTGGATGCTTTCAGGAAGGCCACAGCGGCCGGCGAGCACCCGGCTATTGTCGCGAAGGCGATGCGAGAAGCCGCCGGCAGTGGCGATAACGCGCCGACGATTGATCAGGTGATCGCGTTGTCGAAAAGCATTGATCACGCCCACATGGCCAACGAAATCGTCGATGTGGCGCGAAAGCAGTTCGATATCAGCGACGATGTGGTCGAGCAGATTCGCGGCGGCCAGCCAGTGTCGCAAGCTGAATATGATGCGGTTTCACGTCTCAAGTCGCAACGAACTAATGATCCAGTGTGGTCGAGGGAGCTCCTTGAAGGAAAACCAGGGCCCCGGCGCGAGCTTTTTTTGATGAGCATCGTACTCAGCTCGAGCGTGGCGGCGTGACATGTCGGATGTAGCATTCACCCCGCCGGCACCCCGCGCACCCGCCGTCCTGGCGGCTGGCCAATCAAGTCGCGATACACTCGCCGCGCTAAACAATCGGATCGGCGAAGCTGTGCTGGCGGACCTCGAGGGCAAGCCCGGCAATGATCTGGCTGAACTCACGGCCCGGATCGCAGTGGCCAAGTTGCGCGTTGAGGGCCTGGACCGCGCGCACGAGGCCGCGCTTCGACATGATCGGCAGGCCCGGCGCGAATGGCTCGACGCTACCATGGCGCTGGATCCCGCCGAGAAGGTCGCAGGCATCACCGCTGAGCGTTGCTGCAACCGCTGCGGGCCTGACGGCTGCGTCATCACCGGCAATACTTGCGCACATCCGGTCAAGGTGGGACGCCTGCCGCAGGGCGATCAGGCCAATCCTGCGATCCGGGCGGCATGGCGTGCCGCGCACGAGGCGTTGGACGCGGTGGACGCATGAAATATCGCGCCGAATTTCGTGACACGACCGGCCGCTGCGAGTTTGTCGAGGTTGAGCTCGACACGGGCGAGACGGCCTCGGTTGAAACCGCACGTGCGCGTGGTCAGCAGGAAGCGGACGTTCTGGGATACGCCTACGCGCAACGCCGCGCCTATGCAGCAGCGCCTGCTGGCTTTTCACTATTCAGCGCGGAGCCGCTGACATGACCACGGCTAAGCGACACCGATCTGTCACGGCGATCGAGCCCACGGATGCGGTGCTCGGGCCCGCCATGGCTGCGCTGACGGACAAGCAGCAAGCGTTCGTGCGCGCGTTGTTTGAGGCGCCCAAAACTCATGGCGCCGGCACGTTCGCTGCAAAGATGGCCGGCTATTCGTCGAGTTCTCGAAGCGTGTTAGCGAGCATTGCCTATCAGTTAAACGGGGATCCCCGGGTTCAACTGGCCATAGCCGAGGTCTCGCAACAGTATCTCACGACGCTGGGCCCGCTTGCTGTCCGCGCTCTTAAAAAGGTTCTTGGCCAGCCGTCGCACCGTGATTTCGGAAGAGCGATCGGAATCGTGATGGATCGCGTTGCGCCGCAGAACTCGACCCACATCGTGAAGGTCCAGCACGACGCTACGCCGGCATTGCGGGCAACCGCCGACGTCATCGCCCGCATCGAGGTCCTTGCCCGAGCCGCCGGTCTCGACGTCGCAAAAATGCCACCGCTAATCGATGTCACGCCCATGAAGGAATCTGCGGCATGAGCCAGCAGCAGGGAGCGGAACGCGTCATCTATCACAACGGCCGGACGTACGCCGAGCATTGCGCATGGCTCGACGCGCTCGATGGCGAAGAATGGTTGATGGTTCACATGCCGAGCGGCCATCTGATGAACCTCGCGTACGCCAGCTACTTCAAGCGGGCATTGCTAACGGTGGAAATGTCGGCAGGCGATCGGCTCAAGTTTCTCGATGGAATGGCACGCATGATTTCCGGGCCGGTCACCGCAGAGGCCGTCGCAGTCATCGAACCGGCGTGCGACATGGCGGCGAAGATGCTGCAGGAGATTAACAGCCTGCCGAAGGAAAAGGTATCTCACGCCTTCGATCAAGCTGACCTGTTTCGCAAGCTTGCAAAGCTCAACCCGTCGCTAATCACCGCGCTGGAATTATGCCCCCAGAACCCAAAGAGGCCATCGTGATGTCGATGATCATCCACCAACAGTCCGTCAACCTTTCCGAAGGCCAGCGCCAGGCGGAATGCACCGCGGCCAAGCAGCGTTTCGAGGCCGGGGAAATTCCTTTTCCCCAGTATGACGCGACGGTGAAAGATTCGTACATCGCGCATTATCGCCGCGTCATCGCATCGTGCGATCAATACGGCTTGCAAGTAGCCTCCGGCCCCGCGCGCGACGCGCTTCGCGACCTTGGGGCGGTGGCATGACCGACAACCGGGTGTCCCAATGATGATGGTCAGTCCGCCGCCGGAGATCGATGAGCCATATGAGTTGAAACTCGGCAGGCTCGATTTATGGATCAAGGACCGAACTCGTCAAAATGGGTACGGCCCGACCATGCATGAATTAAGCATCTATTGGCGATCGAATGTGTGCACTGCTCACGATCGAGATCGAGAACATCGCATTCTCGGCTCACATGGAAGGCTCTGACATGACAAACGTGATCAAGTTTCCGAAAGCAAATTCGCTTGACGGTAATCCGCATCCTCGACCTAAAGATCGAACCGTCTCGGTGTTTGAAATTGCTGAAATGCCTCAATTGGGAAGTCTTGATTTTGCGATGCGTAAAGGACACCGGTTCCCGCGTTGTAGACCAGCACTCGATCATTGTTCGCGTCGGGGGGCGTGCTGATGACCGAGCCGCCGACATCCCTAAACAGCCGGACAACGATTTGAGAGAACTCGAATTCAAGAAAAACCAGTACGGTCCCTGCGGCGAGACGATTGTGCTGCGCTACTGGCGGTGAAGCTAACCAATGGAAAGAGAAATGAGTGAAGCAGAGCACAAGTCATTCGTGGCCTATCATGGATCGTCATACGATTTCGACAAGTTCGACCTCGACAGGGATACTGTTACGCCTAGAGGTGGCTTCTGTTTCCGGGACTCGAAGAGTAACGCGGAATGGAACAAGTTCGACATTTCTTCGCTAGAGCAAAAGCCGGGCGAGACTGAAAACGGTGTTCTCTATCAAGTCCGCATCCACGCAGACCCGGGCAAATCCCTGGATATGGACAAGCCATACCGCGATCAACCGGACGAGGTGAAAACGTTTGTTGCTTCGGCGGGTAAAATTGTCACTCCACACTATCCCATGGAAATTTTGGCGCGCTCCATCCTGCGCGATCATATGCGGAGCGGATTGGATCTCGAGGCGATGGCAAAGAAATTGCTCAGCAACGGCATCGCGGGTCTGACTGACCTTTTGCCAAATGTCGAACCCGGGGACGACGTGCGTAAGTGGATCGTCTTCGACCCCTATATCATCCAGATCACCCACAAGGACGGCATCCCGGTTGATGCAGCGCAGTAGATTCAGTCTCACGGCTTCATCATGTCTCCGAAGTGAAACCGTCAAAATGGGTACGGCCCGACCATGGCTGAGCTTGGCGTTTATTGGCGATCGAATGTGTGCACCGCTCACGATCGCGCGCGCGAAAAACGCTAGAAGATCTATGTGATAATTTTTGCGACTGCCTTCAACACGAATTCGCGCGCTTGATCGAGAGTAGGCTCACGCTTTGGAAGTGGGTAATTAGTGGAATCCGGCGCATGGCGGTGGCAATTGGCCGTTTGCCAAACAGCTCTCCAAGTGTTTTGCTCTTTATTTAGAATGGACGAGATGGCTTTTGCGCCCACCAGCTTTCGAGCTATTTCCATCACTTTGTAAACATCGTACCAATTGTCCATCCGGTTCACATGAACAAATAGTTCGGCTCGCCGTGGATCAGCCTCAGCCTGTTGAAACCATTTCTGCATTAAGGACTCAGTTGGGACGCCAGGCGCTCCAACTGTGCCGTAGATCCTCGCGCGGATTTTTCCGAGGACCGCGTTCATTTGTCCAGTGATTGGAAAGACAACAGGCTCTCTCTTTCCGGTTGCATCAAAACGCAGAGCCTTGCCAGGCTCAACCTTTTTTGCATCAGAGTGGACCAGCATGAGCTCGCCATTCAATAGCTCGATGATACGTCGCGAGTCGGTATATATGAGCGAAACGTCCGTGACAGTTTTCCACCCCTTCGAGCGGAGAATGGCTTTCGGGCCGTCATCTGACGGATAATCTTCAATCCACGGGTCATAAGGCGCAGGCAGCAACCGACGAAGATCATCGATTTCAATCTCTTCGCCGACGACCTCGATAGCCCAGCCTGGCGTGTTGCCCATCTTAGCGCTTCTCTGAACTGCTGCTTGCGAGTATTACGAACCAACCCCCCGGGCCGGCAGCTTCATGATCGCCATGCCGATGATGACGCCGCTCGAGCTTGCCAGCCAGTCGAGTACTGCGGCATGGCGTCCTGGCACTATCAGCTGCCCCAACTCGAGAATGGCAGCATAGGTGATCATCACGACCGCCAACCGGACCAGGCTTAACCGCGGATAGGCGAAGGAAACAGCGATCGTCGCGATAAGATACGCTCCGACATGCTCGAGTCGGGCGTCAAAGCCCGTGCGGACCATCTCCTGGCCGGGCGTCCATGAGGCGACCAACAGCGCAACGATGCAGAACCACGCACCGGTCTTCCAGAGCGTCACGTTGCGGAAGCCGGTTTGACGGTGATCCGCGTTCCCGACTCATCGATTGAGAACAGACCATGTGCCGTACCATAGGCAACGCCGGCGCCGTATTCTGCGACACTGCCGCCGGCCCGCGTGAACGCCGTGTTCGTCACGCCGGTGTAGGCGTAGCCCTGCGGCCAAACCAGCTCGCGCGCGATCGCTACTAGCTTTTGAGCCGCGGCCGCCGGATCGGAGAACGGGCGGGACTCAACGAATTTTTGCATGGCGTACGGATCGCAAGTTGGCTCCATTTTGGCAAGACGCAAGGGTCCGGAGCCCCAGCTGATTTTACCTCAAAATGTTTATTAACCGCCTCCCGGTAATCTGACGATAGCTGCGGTCTGGTATTGCGTACCGCGGCGTTGCGGCAGCGTGGTTATATTCCCATGAAACTGACCGTTCGTGCTTCGAAAGGCATTGAGAGCATAGACGCTCCGCGGAGCAGTCCAATTGTAGCGGTTGCCTACGCGCGAGCGCTATTCAAAGCCGGCTGGACCGTTGTGATAAGCGATGGAGAAGGTCACCATTACACCCCGGCAAATTTTTATCAGCTGCTGACCTCAGATTTGTTAGAGGAAGTTCGTGTATCTTCAGATACGGCTTTCGACGGGCGCCCACCGTTTCGCCGCCACTGCGATTAGCCTCATATTCCGCAGCGCGGCTGCGCGTCTTCGCAACAAAAAAGTCCGCCGGGGAGGGCGGGCTAAAGAAAATATCTATAGCGGGGCTCAAATCCAGTGGAAGCCCTTAGCCATCAAGCCAGCTAGGCCCAAGGCAACGGCAATGATCGCGCCGAAGGTTAGCTTGAAATTCGACCATGCCGCCTCGCGCAGGCCGCGAAGATCGACCTTGATATCGCTAGTGTCCCGCTGAATATGCTCAACAGCGGCTTCCAGTTTGGCTACGCGCGCTTCCATAGGATCGAATCTGTCACCCCCGCCGCCAGATTTCAAGCCGTCAGGGGCGTCTCGCGACGCCGTTTTTTGATAGTCGCCAAAATGCAGTACGTTGTTTTGCTCATTTGTTGGCATTTTTGCGGACCTCAAGCACACTTTTCATAATGCCGAAGAAAAGCTTCCGCATGTGGGTTTCGCCCTCGATATTTGCGTTAGCGGCAGCAACCATAGCCGTGTTGGCTTCCTCTACCCGATTATTGCTAAGGTCGATGACGGCGCGCTGAAGTGAATTTATCGCCGCCGATATTCTCGCCGTGGAAAACAAAAGATGGTCCAAGTCCATCTTTGTCAGAAGTCCAATGACTAGCGGCTCATCTGGTGGGATCGATACCCATTGTTGCAACACGTCATCCGGGAATAAGAAGCCTTCGGCCGTAATTGTTAGCGGCTGTGCGCCGGGCTTTTGTTCGTCATCACTCATCAAAAACCCCTGGCCGCAGTGGTTACTTGTATCGTTCCGGGTGCGCCGCAATTTCGCGCATGGTTTTCTTAAGTTGTAGCTTGATTCCCGTTACGAGCGCAGCAGCTTGGTTTTGCGGCAAATGGTTCAGAGCCAAAAACCCGATTATGGCCTGCTCTTCTGTGGCACATGCTTGAAAGGCGGCTTCAGAAGCCATGTTGGCATCCATCGCTCGGTTCATTTTCAACTGGTTGGCGGCAGAACTGTAAAAGCAGTCGTTGAAGTTTTTCCTGATGTCGCGCGTCTGTTGGTCGAGCGGGGACCGTTGTTTCTGTTGAGCCTGCGCCCCACACGCATAGAAACCCGCTAAAATCAGGCACAAGACGCATCCGAATAGCGTGTTGCGGGTAGGGCGGTTCATGACTTCGGCGGTTCATGCTGAAACTGGATGCCGCACTTTTTCGCTATCGAAGCCTGCTCGATGGCGTTCATCTGGCCTTTCATTTGGCCGAGTTCAGCAGCGGTCTGCTTGTCGCCGCCAACAAAGAATGCTGCCGGCCAAAAGATTACAACCGCGGCAGTTGTGACCAGCGCATCATTTGTATGCTGCTTGTCTTGCGCGCCGGTCAGAGTTGCGGCTCTGGCCGAAACCCCCTGAGCCTCAAGGGCGAGTTGCTGACAGGTATAGTTTTGATACATAACCGGGGACACGTAGGCCGCCGCGATATCGCCTGATGACGAAGCGCAACCACCCAATGCAACGCAAAGCGCCGCGACCTCTAGAATTCGCATTGATTCCCCCCATGCCCGTCGCAACCGTAACGCGCGGCGCGAGGGGAGGGCAACCGCTACTATCGATTAGCCCCGCCGCACTTAAGCAGCTCTCAGAAACGACAGCGACAGGTCCCGCATCCGAGCGAAGTCGGAAGCGTCGTTCGGCACGAAAGCGAAAAAAACGGCCTCAGCAGTGCGGGGGGCTTTGCTGAGGCCGTTCTGGGGATGGGGGCAGCGCACGAGGGGGTCGACGCCGCCCAACGTCATAATTCTCAGGGCGCCAAAACGTTCCCCGTCACCGTACACCGAGGGCGTCATTCTCGTCTTTGATGCGTTCCGAAGCTGGGTAACGGACCTCATCGGCGACGGCCTTAGCCAAGATTGGACAGCGTTCAAATTTGTGAATGTAAGGCGTGCCCAGCAGTTCGATGCACTGCCCACCGCTAAATTCCAATTCGCCCAGATCTCCGACAGCAGCAGCAACGGTGCAAAGCTGGTGGGGGCATGTCAAAGGCATGGCAAACCAAAGCTCACTTCTTCGCCTCGACGCTAGCCTCGCGCGCCTGACGCTCCGCTTTGAGGCGTTTGTGGTTATCACGAAATTCTGGCTCGGCTTGATCCTCCGATATCGTCTGCCTCGACGCTAGCGGGTTAAGAGCCCTTCGGTCGGCCTCATCTGCGACCTGTTGCTCGGCGGAGCGTTTCGGTTTGATCATTTTCCCTGCACCTTCAGGTCCAGCGTCCGGGGTTCTGCAAAATGATCCAGATGACGAACACCAGAGCCGCAATAACTGCAATTTGAATTTTTAGTAGGCTGGGCCATTGCCGATGCTTCACTTTGCCTTCGCCCTCAGTTCGCGTTCGACGAGGCGGTAGATGCCGTCGCTACCGCGGACATATCGTTGTGCATAATTCGTTGCTCCTCGCGATTATCCCATTTGACAGTCAAGCCCGACCAATCTTTTTCGGTGATGGTGCCGGCGTCGTTTTTATCCGCGTTCCAGAATACGCGAGCGCCAACCTTAAGAAGCCTAGATTCGGCACCGGGTCATCGCTTTGCCTTCAATCTTTATTTGGTGGGGATAACGGCTCTTAACGCTTCCTCGCCTGCGGGCGTAATGCAAAAGGTGCGTCCGTCAGGTTGCTTTTCGATCCAACCCTTCGCTTGCATTTTCGCGATAATCCGCTTGCCTGCTGGATGCAACCGTTCTGGTGGAAGGCCCTGGGTAAGGTTCATTCCCTGCAATGCACTGCGCTCCATGGCATCCGGGATGTGACTAGACCGCCTCGGCACTATTTTCCCTTCGCCTTCAACCCGAGCTCGACCAGGCGGCGGATGGCTTCGGCCCGTGTCGGCTTATCGTCTTGCTTCGATGCCCATCTATCTAAAGCGCTCAGAGGATCTGGTTGCCAGCGAACCACTACCTGCACGCCCTTGCCGGTGGGCGCGGGCCCACGTCGTTTCTTTGCTAGCACGGTTTGCTTTCCCATTAAACTGTGCTAGCATAAAAGCAAGCCGAGGGGAAGTTGTAGCTTCCGCCCCGGCTCTAACCCGAACCATGAAGGGCTTGAATCCACATGACCCAGGCTGACAGCGTGCATAGCACGCCACCCACAAACACGTCTGCTTTTCGTGACCTAGAGAGCACTGTGTGCGATCTCGCACGTCTGGCCGAACTCTCCATGTTGACGGCCATCCACTACGCCCAGGACCCGAAGGACGAGAAAGCGTTAAGCCACGCCGTGCTGCTCAGTGAAATCCTGCATGAAAAGGTGCAGGCACTCAAAGCCGCCTTTTACGCCGCGTGTGAGGAGTGATCGTCATGTCGAAAACATCAAAGGCCAAAAAAACTTGCAGCGACTTCATCCTCGATCATCGAACAGTGCGTGATCTATGCGCAGTCGATCGCGGCTTACCACGCCGGCTTCGAGGCCGACGCTACGGGCGATAGCGACTTTGCCGGCTGCAGCAAAGGTGCGCTTGGAGGAAAGCACTTCCGTCGCGCGGACAAGGCTATCCTCAAACTCGTCGGGTTGAGCCCGGTGGGGCGGACCGGCAGCAAGCCACTCTCACAAGCCGAGCTCAAGGCAAAAGCGAGGGTATGCCAGATCATGGACAAGCACGCGGGAGAACTGACGCCAAGCGAGCGGTGTTTCGTTCGGGTGTTCGCCCGAGAGGTCGAGGATTTTCTGGCAGCGGAGGCAACATCATGAAGCGTCGGCGCCGATCACAACGAGCCCGCAACCGGCAGTGGATCGCGCGAGACGGCTGAGGCGATAGACGATATTTATCCTGGGCGCCCGTGATCGCACGTTGGCGCCCGGGCCCACACTCGCGGAGGAAAATAACATGCAGAATCTGATCGAAAATAGACGAGTGCTCAGGATGCAATTCGAAGCCTTCGCAAATTCTGTGAGACATGAGAGCGAAAGGTCCGAATCGGCGTCTTGTTTCGATGCATTAGCGAACAGCGTTGACGGCGTCTCGCCCGAACTGTTGGAGGCTTATGTGGAGGTATTTCAGAAGATCGAACACAGGCAAGTTGGCAGGGCCTTAAAGCAATCCATCCAGCAGGGATTATGGTGGCCCAAAAACGCGACAGAATACATGGAGCGCTTCATTGCGTTTGCATCTGAAACAGGGGCGCCTTCCTGAAGCACACCAGACTGAAGGAAGGCCCGCGGCCGACCTGGATGCTGAGATGCTGGGTCGTGGAATGATGTTCGACGTCATCGATTGGGAAAGCACACCGCGGATTGATGGGTGACAAACGGCGGGTCGAGAGCTCCTTGCCCGCTCCTTAGCGCGAAGCGGTAGGCCGTTCTGCTCGGCGGTTCGACTCGACAATACCTCCGACAGTGCCGCGCTCGGGCACACGGTAGTCAAGGATGGCTTGAGCGGCGTAGTCGCCACGTCTTGGCGACTTAGGGCTCTCGTGTCGGTCAGCCTTGGCCTCTGCTTGTGCCTCGGCCGCATATCGCGCCATCAACTCATTGCCCATGATTGGTTTCCCTGTTGAAGTCGCCGGGAAAGTAGTGCTTCCGAGAAACCCACTTGAACCCTTCGTGCTTCGTAATAGCAGCAAGCTCCGTAGGACCGCCAATGGTTTCGGCCCTTATCCCGTAACGGGCAAATTTGGCCGAAGTCTCCACGGCAAATCGGGCTACGTCGATCGCATCTTGAATCGGCATCGCGGGTATTATCCAGCTCACTCCGGCGCGGTTAATAATCTCTAAATATAAGTCCTCCGCCTCCTGTGGAGTTGCAAAGCCCTTTTCCACGGTCCACTCCCGCAAGCTGCCGCTTGCACCCAGAATCAGCCGATCCAGAGCCTCATTGTCGCCGGCCCACCTCAGTCCGAACTGGTTTTCCGCCTGAACCCTGTATGGTTCTGCGCATTCTGCGCCGACAATCATGAACTCCCAAATTTCGGAACCTGACGATTGTGCGGAATAGCCGCAGACCCGATACCCCATCACAAAGTGGTCCAGAGGTTCCGGGTAGGCGGATCGGTAGCATTCCTCGAACAGAAACCGTCTGGCTTTGATCGCGACCTCCTGCACCGTGTAAGCGCTGCGATCGAGGAAGTAATCGGCGTCCGCGGGATCGCAGAATCGCTTTCGAAGATCTTTCGATAGCGTCTCGACGGATGCCGAGCCTATGCCACCGCTGCCATATACGCATGCGCCGATTGGCCAAACCTTCACCAGATTAAATATCTTGTTAGCGTTGTTGTAGATTTTCAGCGGATGGCCGTCAGCCGCGAAAAAAGTTGCGGCGCTGTCGGCGGCAAGGACGATGCCGTCATTGACCTTCGCCGTGACGATGACAGTCACGCAGGTCCCTCCACAGTTGTTATTTCTTGTAGCTCTAGCTAGGCGTGCGGCGAGTCGCAAGGAGCCGATCAATTCCCCACATCACATGGCAGACGCTGCAACTGATTTGCCCACACAGCGCCGACACAGAATCGAAGAGAGGAGGGCGGTTTGCTGCTAAGGTATTGATTTCATGGTGAGCGCGGTGGGACTCGAACCCACGACCCCATGATTAAAAGT
>JBEPUM010000022.1:0-30087 GCA_041691515.1 Pseudomonadota bacterium
CGACCAAACCCAACCCGCAGTTGCGGGGCGAACGAACCGAGCCCGGCCCCGCGGTCCGCGTTGTCAGTGCCCCGGCGTTGGAGACCTCATCTTACTCGATGCCGATGCTGTTAGGCGGCCTTGGCGGCGCACTGGCTTTCGCAGGACTTCTTGGATTTGCAGTTGTGAAATTCGGGAGCCTGAACAGGTTCAACCAAATACGTCGCCGTCCAGAGTCGATCTGGGATGTAGCCGATGCCGGGCACCCGCCACCGTGGCAGCCCCGGGATATGGACATCGCGCCGGAGCCAAATAACAACCCGCTCCACACGCGCCGGGAGATCGAGGCACAATCCCGCGATATCATGCAAATCCTGTCGCGTGCCTCACGTGAGGCGGCGACGTAACTGCGATTTATTTCTCGAGTTGCCGTTGCAGTTCACGCACGAAAGCCGTCAATCCGGTGCGGCGTTCACGTTTGAGCCGCTCGGCTTTAAGGATCGACTGCACTTCGGCAAAGGCTTCATCGATATTCTGATTGATGACGATGTAGTCGTACTCCGCCCAATGGCTCAGTTCATGTGCTGCCCGGTCCATTCGTCCGCGGATCACTGCATCCGAATCCTGGGCGCGGGTGTGCAGACGCTTCTCGAGATCGACGGCGGACGGCGGCAGAATAAAGACGCTGACCACATCAGCCCGCGCTTTCTCCCGTAACTGCTGCGTGCCCTGCCAATCGATATCGAACAGCACGTCGCGGCCAGATGACAGCGCAGCCTCCACCGGCTCGCGCGGAGTACCGTAGCGATTGTCAAACACGGTGGCCCATTCCAGCAGTTCATCGCGCTTGACCATGGCCTCGAACGTGACCTTGTCGACGAACGTATAGTCGCGGCCGTCGACCTCGCCCGGCCGCATCGGCCGCGTGGTGGCGGACACCGACAGGCTCAATCCCTGCACCCGCTCGATCAGCAGGCGCGACAGCGTGGTCTTGCCGGCACCCGATGGCGACGACAGTACGAACATCAGACCGCGCCGTTCAACTCCATCGAAGCCGTGACCATCCGCCGCCATTGATCACTCCAGATTTTGAACCTGTTCGCGAAATTGCTCGACCACGTTTTTCATTTCGAGGCCGGTATTGGTCAATTCGAGGTCGTTCGATTTCGAACAGCAGGTATTGACCTCTCTATTGAATTCCTGCGCAAGGAAATCCAGCCGCCGTCCAATCGGGCCGCCCTTGCCGATCAATTCACGCGCCTGCGAAATATGCGAGGCAATGCGGTCGAGCTCTTCGCGAATGTCGGCCTTCGCGGAGATCAGGATCGCTTCCTGATTAAGCCTGTCCTGGTCGAAGCGGTCGGACGTTTCCAGAAGCACTGCGACCTGCTCGGCAAGTCGCGCTTTTACGGCCTCGGGGCGGCGGCCGGGCGCAGCCTCGGCCTTCGCTGCAAGCCGCTCGATTTCATCCATGCGCTGCGACAGGATCTGGCCGAGTGCGGTGCCTTCGCGCTTGCGCATATCGATCAGACTGCGCAGCGCCTCGTCAAAAGCGATGGCCACGGCGGATTTCGCGGCCTGCTCCTCGGCTGCATCAGCCTCGGGTTCCACAATTTCGAGAACGCCCTTGATCGACAACAGGCCATCCATGCTCGGTGCCACCGCGTCGATCTTGCCCGAGAGAGCCCCAATGACCTTCAGGACCGAAGCCAACACGTCTTCATTGATACGAACCACCGACGCTGCATTCGCACGCTTCACGGTGAGATTGGCATAGACCGTGCCGCGCGACAGAACCTCGGCCGCTTTCTTGCGCGCCGCAGCCTCGATATCGTCCCAACCCGGCGGCAATCGCATGCGCAGATCAAAGCCCTTGGCATTGACCGATTTGAATTCCCATTCGAACGCATAAGGTCCACTGGTGCCGTGACTTCGCGCAAAGCCGGTCATGCTCGACAGCGCCATCGCGTTGATTTCTCCGAAGTTTCAAATGTGAGATTCGCGGGAGCGAACCGCTGCTACGTTAGAGCGTTTTGCGGGCGAGTGGAATTCGCTTCCGATGGCGAATCCGGCAACGAGGTGAAAAACAGCGCCTATTGCTGCACAATATGCTGCGAATGCCCTGCCGCCGCGCCCTGCCGAGCAGGCCGGGCGCGCTTTTTCGGTGCGGGCTTCGCAGCGGGCGCAGCACCCGTCGCGTCGCTATCTGCGCCGGGTGCCGCAGCTGCGGGCGGCGGTTCGTCTGCCGGCTCGACCGTATCGTTCTGGATCTGCTTTTCCATCGTCCGCAATTTGGCGACGTTTTTCTGATGTTGTTCGTAAGTCTCGGTGAAGCTATGACCGCCAGTTCCATCGGCCACGAAGAACAAATCGCGCGTCCTCGCCGGGTTTGCTGCAGCTTCCAGCGATGCGCGGCCGGGATTCGCTATCGGGCCGGGCGGCAACCCTTCAATGACATAGGTATTGTAAGGCGACGGTTGCTGAATTTCGCTGCGCTTGATCGGTCGTCCGAGGGTCCCCTTGCCGCCCACCAGACCATAAATGATCGTCGGGTCGGACTGCAGCTTCATTCTCTGCTTCAGGCGGTTGATGAACACCGCCGCAACCCGGCTGCGCTCGTCCGGCTTGCCCGTTTCCTTTTCGACGATCGATGCAAGCGTGACGAGTTGCTCGGGCGTCTTGACTGGCACATCGGGATTACGGCGCTCCCAGATTTCCGCAAGCACGCGCTTCTGCGCCTGTTGCATGCGCTGGATCACTTGCTCCCGGCTGGCTCCTCGCGGGAATTTGTAGGTTTCGGGCAGCAACGTTCCTTCGCGCGGAATCTCGCGAATGGTCCCCGAAAAAATATCGTTCTCCGACAGCCGTGTCACGATCTGCTCGGAGGTTAGGCCCTCCGGAATCGTCACGGAGTGCTGTACCACCTTGCCCTCGACAATGGTGCCGATGACGTCGCGCAGGCTGGCGTTCTTCTGAAACGAGTATTCGCCCGGCTTGAGATCGGCGCGCGCCTTCAGTGCGAATACGCTCCCGATAAACGCCCAGCGATTATTGTCGATCACGCCTTCGCGCTGGAGAATGTCCGCGATATCGCCCATTCCGGCGCGGGCCGGAATGTTGACGATCTTGTCTTGCTGCAGTGGTCCAGGCGCCTCGATCTTCTGCTTGCCGTAGACATAGATTCCACCGACGCCCAGCATGCCGATCAGCAGCAGGGTAATAATCGCGTTGCCGGCGATCACCAGCGGACTGCGGGCACGTTGCGAGCGCTTCGGCGGCGGCGGCACCTGCTCGGGCTCAAGCGCGGCGCGCGGACTGCGCGGAGAAATGGGCGGCCTTTCACTCATCGATGTAACCTGAATCCTGTCGGTTCAATCGCGGCCGGCAAAATTCCTGCCCCGGCCAACAGCATACGCCCATCTCTAGGATTTATCACCGAATGCGGCGAAACGGTGGATTAATCCCGGTTACGCGTTAATTGACAACACGCTGCAAGATCACGGACGCGTTTGTGCCGCCGAATCCGAACGAATTCGACAGCGCCACATTGATTTCCCGTGCCCGCGCCTTGTGAGGGACGAGATCGATTCCGGTCTCAACCGACGGATTATCGAGATTGATAGTAGGCGGTGCGATGTTGTCGCGAATCGCAAGGACACTGAAAATCGCCTCGATCGCACCGGCGGCGCCCAGCAGATGACCTGTCGACGATTTGGTGGATGACATCGAAATCCTCGAGGTAGCGTTGCCGAGCAGGCGTTCGACCGCGCCCAGTTCAATTTCATCGCCAACCTGCGTCGATGTGCCGTGGGCATTGATGTAATCGACATCGGCCGCCGATAACCCGGCGCGCTTCATCGCTGCGCTCATGCTGCGGAAAGCGCCGTCACCGTCCGGCGACGGGGACGTGATGTGATAGGCATCCCCCGAGAGGCCGTAACCCGTCACTTCAGCGTAAATTCGAGCGCCGCGCCGGCGAGCATGTTCGTACTCCTCAAGCACAACCACACCCGCGCCTTCACCCATCACAAAGCCGTCCCGATCCTTGTCGTAAGGCCGCGATGCTTTTTCCGGGGTATCGTTGAAGCCGGTGGACAATGCGCGCGCCGCGCAAAAGCCTGCCATCCCGATACGGCAGATCGGCGACTCCGCGCCGCCGGCGACCATGACGTCGGCATCGCCGAGCGCGATCAGCCGGCTGGCGTCGCCGATGGCATGGGCGCCCGTCGAACACGCCGTGACGACCGCGTGGTTCGGGCCTTTCAGTCCGTGCTGGATGGATACGTAGCCCGACGCGAGATTAATCAGGCGTCCCGGGATGAAGAATGGCGAGACCTTGCGCGGCCCGCGCTCCTTGAGAAGGATCGCCGTATCGGCAATTCCGGAGAGGCCGCCGATTCCGGAACCGATCATGGTGCCGGTCGCGCAACGATCTTCTTCGGTCGCTGGGTGCCAATCCGCGTCATCCAGAGCCTGCTTCGCCGCGGCCATCCCAAAAATGATGAAGTCGTCGACCTTGCGCTGGTCCTTCGGCTCCATCCATTGATCGGGATTGAAGGTTCCGCTGGCTCCGTCACCTCGTGGAACGACGCAGGCAATTCGGCTCGGAAGATCGGAAACGTCGAACGTCTCGATCTGCTTCGCACCACTTTCGCCGTTGAGGATACGTTTCCAGGTGTGATCCACGCCACAGCCGAGCGGCGACACCATGCCCAGACCTGTGACGACAACCCGTCTCATGTCCACAACTCCAGCCTCACGCCCCCCGTCATAACGAAAGCCGGTGGACCGCTGATTTACGGCCCCTCCGGCTTCGCCTGCACCGCGCCAGAGCGTCAGCTTTTCGCGTTCTTCTCAAGAAATTTGGTGGCATCGCCGACGGTCAGAATCGTTTCCGCAGCGTCGTCGGGAATCTCGCACCCGAACTCTTCTTCAAACGCCATGACGAGCTCGACCGTATCGAGGCTGTCGGCGCCCAGATCGTCAATGAAGCTCGCATTGTCGACGACCTTCTCGGGTTCAACACCAAGGTGTTCGACCACGATCTTCTTCACCCGCTCGCCAATCTCGCTCATTATTCAACCTCGTGCTTGTTCCATTGGACTCGACCACAAGACGATACGAGCCATCGTGGTGCGTCTACTCGTTAAATCCCCGCCGCAATCGCGTCTAGACCCGGTACCGGCCCGGCCGTGTCAGACACGGACCTGACCGACGTCGGCAGGACCCGCACCGCCAATATACAGGGTTTCAAAATCCTGCAATGGCGTTCTTTGCCCACCCATTCGTGGTCCGGTTATCACACATCGAAAGCCTTGACCACAAGCCCCGGCGGACGGGTCAAAAGTCCCTCAAATCATTGCCATTCCACCATTGACATGAATGGTCTGGCCGGTGACGTAAGCTGCCTCATTCGAACTCAGATACACCGCCGCAGCCGCAATGTCTTCCGGCGTGCCGAGACGGGCTGCCGGGACTTTCGTCAAAATCGCCTCGCGCTGCTTGTCGTTCAGCACATCTGTCATCGGCGTTGCGATAAATCCGGGCGCAACGCAGTTGGCCGTGACATTCCGTTTGGCATATTCGGCACCCAGCGTCTTGATCATGCCAATCAACCCCGCCTTCGACGCGGTGTAGTTCCCCTGACCCGGGTTACCGGTGACTCCAACCACCGAGGTGATCGCGATGATGCGGCCGAAGCGCTTGCGCATCATCAATTTTGTCGCGGCCCGCGCCAGCCGGAACGTCGCGGTGAGGTTGATCCGGATCACATCATCCCAATCCTCATCGCGCAATTGCACGAAAAGATTGTCGCGGGTGACACCGGCGTTGGCGACGAGAATATCGACCTGCCCCATCGCCTTCTCGGCCGCCGGTACCAGCGCCTCGACCTCAACAGCATCCGACAGATTGCAAGGCAGCACATGGACCCGCTCCCCAAGCGTACCTGCCAGCGTCTCCAGTACCTCGCGCCGGGTGCCGGAGATGGCCACCGTCGCACCTTGCGCATGCAGCGCCTTCGCAATGGCGCCGCCGATGCCGCCGGTTGCGCCAGTGACAAGCGCGGTCCTGCCGGTCAAATCGAACATCTTGTCTCTCCTCGTCTTGCTTACGCCGATCGCGCAGCGGCAAGCGCGTCCTTGGCGGGTGCGACATCGTTCGGTCCGCCAACGGCGACGCCAACAGCACCGTCCGCGATGCGCTTGACCAAACCGCTCAAAACCTTGCCGGCGCCGATTTCGAAAAAGCGCGTCACACCGTGACCAGCCATATACGACACCGACTCGCGCCAGCGTACGGTTCCTGTGACCTGCTCGACCAGCCGACGGCGAATCTCGCCGGGGTCGGTGATCGGCGACGCCAGCACGTTGGAAACGAGCGGCGCGGCCGGCTTGTTGATCGTCACATCAGCCAGCGCCTTGGCCATTGCGTCCGCAGCCGGCTGCATCAGCTTGCAGTGGAATGGCGCGGACACCGGCAGCAGCATTGCGCGCTTGGCGCCCCTGATCTTGGCGATCTCGACCGCACGGTCGACCGCCGCCTTGTCGCCCGACACGACGACCTGGCCGCCGCCATTGTCGTTCGCGGCCTGACAGACCTGACCTTGCGCAGCCTCTTCGGCGACCGCTACCGCGGTCTCGTAGTCGAGACCCAACAGCGCGGCCATTGCGCCGACCCCGACCGGAACTGCCTTCTGCATCGCAAGCCCGCGTGTCCGCAACAGGCGCGCCGTGTCGCTGACACTCAGGCTTCCCGCGGCCGCCAGCGCAGAGTATTCCCCGAGCGAATGCCCGGCCACAAAGGCGGCGTCGCGCGCCACCGAGAATCCGGCCTCGCTCTCCAGCACGCGCAGTGTGGCGATCGAAACCGCCATCAAAGCCGGCTGGGCGTTCTCGGTGAGTTGCAGAGTTTCGGCGGGACCGTCCCAGATAATCGCGGTCAGTTTCTCGCCGAGCGCTGCGTCCACCTCGTCAAAAACAGCTTTTGCGGCCGGAAAGGCATCGGCCAGCGCCTTGCCCATACCGACGGTCTGAGAACCCTGCCCCGGAAAAGTGAATGCCGCTGTCATGCGTACGCCCCCTGAATCCGGGCGGAGAGACACCGCGCGCCGGATGATGTCAAGACGCGCGCTAGCCCGGCTCTAAAAACCAGAGGCCGCTTGATTGCCGTCGACGGCTGCGCCGTCCCGGGCACGCCTGACATTACTGACAATTTCGCCGGGCCGATCGAGATCTGCGGACTTCGCGGTCGCGAGCCTCAGCACCGCCGCATAATTCGGCTGCACCTCCATCCGCCCGGCATGCGAGCCGCGCGACAAGATGCGATGCACGCGCGGAAGGTTGTAACAGGGCACGTAAAACAGCAGGTGATGCTCGAGGTGATAGTTCACGTAGTATGGGGCGATGAACAATCGCTCCAGAAATCCCGCGCGGGTGGTTCTCGTGTTGCGTAAGGGATCGTTGCTATCGGGAACTACCGCGTGTTCGGCGATATTGCGGATGCGCGTGATCACCATCATCCATGTCGCCAGCGGCAACAGCCACAGCAACGGATAGGCCCACCAAACACCGGCCAGCGCGAGCCCGGCGAACAGCAGTCCGTTGACGATAACTTGCGGGCCGAGCTTGGACCAGAAATGCGCCGCACGCCGCGCCAGCGGCCACGACGGATCTCCCAGCGCATTCAGGAATTGTGCCTTGCGCTGCTGGTAGGCGGTCTGCCCGGTAATGTCGCGAATGAACTTGCGGCGATAGCTTGGCCGCGTGATCGGAAACGGCGCCGACAAAATCAGATCCGGATCGTCGTCCTGCTGCGTCCGGGCGTGATGCTGCAAATGATAGCGGCGATAGGCGCGGGTTTCGGCGAACACCGGATAAGCGCAGAACCATTGGCTCAAAAACATGTTCGTCCGATCGCCGTTGGCGAGTGCGCCATGCGCGCCGTCGTGCATCAGGATCGCTAGTCCGAGCTGGCGCGAGCCTATGATCGCGACCGCCAGAATGAATGTCAGCGGATTCGGCCAGATCGCGACCAGCGCAATTGCGCCGAAGATCAAAATCCACGCATGGACGATCATCGCCATGCCCTTCCAGGTCGCGCGTGTCCGAACCTCGATTAATTCCTGATCGGTCATCAAGTCGCGTGCACGGATTCGAAGCGCAATCATGAGGCTTCCTCCCTGTCATCAGGGCTGGGTGTGACAGCAGGCCCATTGGCATCGACAAGCCGCAGATGCGCCGGCACCGGAGCATCTGCCTGCGGACCAAGCAGGCGGACCATCTCCGTCACGAGATCGGCGGGTGCCCGGCCTATCGCATGCCCCTCAAGCGTGACGCCGATTGCAATCGCCCAGAACCGCCGTGCGCTGTCCGCCGGATCAAGACGCGATTGCCAGCCCCGCGCGATCATTTCAGCGGCATAGGCACGCAGACCCTCGGCATGAAGCCGCTCCACCGTTCGTTCTACCAGCGGTGCGAGATCCCGCCGGCGGCGAGTCAGCGTCAGCGCTTCGATAAAGAACCCGACGGCATCGGACGCCATCACGCTTTCGACCAGCGAGCGCGTATAGGCCTGCGGCGAGAGTTGCTTACCCGCGTTTTCTTCTGCCGCCCGGCCGACGTAAAGCACGTCGCGGCATGCAGCCTCGACAAACAGTGCCTCCTTGGTCCGGAAATAATAGGTGATCTGGCTTGGGAAGGCGTCGGAGGCCGCGGCAATGTCCGAAATCGATACGCCGACCAGGCCGCGCTCCTTGAACAGCCGACTCGCGGCGTCGAGCAGCCGCGACCGCATTTGCCGGCCGGCGGTCCGGGTCGCCCGAACGCCGTGTCTGGGGCCTTCAGCGCGCCTTGCGGGAGCACTCACCACTCGGTCCTCGCCTGCTAAACCATCAGTCCTCGAATTTATTTGTATGATATACAAACAATTAAGTCAACGCCGTCTGCGCGTCATGAGACCGGCGCTTTCCCTTGCCACCGGCCTGAAAATCCGTATAACCCGCGCCATCCGTGGATCCCGGCCGGGAGCTGAACGGACGGTCTCAGCAATTTCACCTGTCAGGCGAATTTGATGCGGCAGGACCAGTCGGTCCGTCGTCCCGTGCTCCCGCCTTCTGAGCTTATCCCGAGTCCTTTCCGAAGGCCTCGAAGGGCTTGCCGCCGAGGTCCGCGCTAACACTAGGAAAGGACATCCATGCCTCTTTATGAGCATGTTTTTCTCGCGCGTCAGGATGCGAGCACCCAGCAGGTTGAAGAGCTGACCACCCAGATCACCGGCGTGATCGAGGGATTGGGCGGCAAGATTACAAAGACCGAGAGCTGGGGCGTGCGCTCGCTGACCTATCGCATGAACAAGAATCGCAAAGCGCATTTCGTGCTGCTCAACATCGACGGCCCCTCGGCCATCGTGAATGAGATCGAGCGCCAGGAGCGCATCCACGAAGACGTCATCCGCTATCTCACCGTTCGGGTCGAAGAACACGAGGAAGGCCCGTCCGCGATGATGCGCAAGGCCGATCGCGACCGTGAACGCGACGACCGTGGCGGTGGTTTCCGTGGCGACCGCGACGGCGGTTTCCGTGGTGATCGCGATGGCGGTGGCTTCCGTGGCGAGCGCGGTCCGCGCCGTCCTCGGGAAGACGCTGAAGCAGCAGCACCGGTTGAGGAGTAAGAATCATGGCTGATGCAGGTGCCCGCCGTCCGTTTTTCCGCCGCCGCAAGACCTGCCCGTTCACGGGCCCGAATGCGCCGAAGATCGACTACAAGGATTCCAAGCTGCTGATGCGTTACGTCTCCGAGCGCGGCAAGATCGTGCCGAGCCGCATCACGGCCGTTTCCGCCAAGAAGCAGCGCGAGCTCGCGCGCGCCGTGAAGCGTTCGCGCTTCCTCGGCCTGCTTCCCTACGTTATTCGCTAATTTGGTTTGGCGATTAACCGGCGGCGCACGCGCCGCCGGTTGTCATTTTTCATAAGGCTTCCGGATCGTCCGGTCGCCGATGGTTGGGGTTCAAATGACCTCTAACCGCTCGAAGGGAGCGGGACAGCTGATGATCATGAGCTTCCTCATCGCAGGTGCAGCCGGCAGCGCGTCGGCGCTGATGTTCGCCTCGATCGTCTCGGGCGCGCTGGTCTCACTGCTGCTGTTCTATCTGGCTCCCCTGCCGCTGATGGTCGCGGCCATGGGATGGGGACCGACTTACGCGGCAATCGGCGGCGCCATGGCCGGCGCCGGTCTCGGCAGCATCTTTGGTATCCCCTATTGTGCCGCGTTCGTGCTGACGGTTGCGCTGCCTGCATGGTGGCTCGGTCACCTGGCGCTGCTCGGGCGCCCCCTCGCCCCGACCTCCAATACTTCCAACGTGAGCGGCGCCGCGGCGGCCGCGACCCCGCCCATCGAATGGTATCCGCTCGGCCGCATCCTGATCTGGGTCGCATGTTTCGCGGCACTGACCACCACCGCGGCACTACTCACCCTCGGTACTGATGCTCCAACGATTACCGGTACGCTGCGCCGTGGATTGCTGCACATCATCAATGTACGGGATGCAGCGTCGCAGGATCGCGCGACTGAGGTCGTCGATGCGTTTGTGCGCATTGCGCCCGCGGCCGCAGCGACGATCGCCATGATGACGCTGACGCTCAATTTGTGGCTCGCGGCCAAGGTCACGGCCACATCCGGCCGGCTGCGCCGCTCCTGGCCCGACATGAAGACGACGATGCTCCCGCCAATGACGCTGGTTGCGACGACCGTGGCGCTGGCGCTGTGCTTTACCGGCGGGCTGTCGGGCATCCTGGCCCAAATCGTCACCGCGTCCTTGATGATGACATATGCGCTCGTGGGCTTCGCTGTGCTGCATACGATAACGCTGGCTATGAAGAGCCGCGCGATATGGCTCAGCTGCGTCTACGCCGTCGTTCTGGTGTTCCTCTGGCCCGTGATCGCAATGATCGGCATCGGCATCGCCGATGCGCTTTTTGGATTTCGTCAACGCTACTTGCAACGGCGGACGCCTCCGCCGCTTGCACCTACCTCGTGAATTCAACGCAACCATCTCAATAACAAACTAAGGAGATCGAACATGGAAGTCATTCTGCTGGAACGCGTGGCCAAGCTCGGCCAGATGGGCGAAGTCGTGAAGGTTAAGGACGGGTTCGCCCGCAATTTCCTTCTCAAGCGCGGCAAGGCCCTGCGCGCGACTGCCGATAACCGCGCAAAATACGACGGCATGAAAGCCGAGCTTGAAGCCAACAACATCCAGGCCAAGGGCGAAGCCGCCAAGGTCGCCGAGAAGATTGACGGTCGCGACATCATCATCATCCGTCAAGCGTCCGAGACCGGTCAGCTGTTCGGTTCGGTCTCAGTGCGCGACATCGTCGTCGCGCTTGCCGCCGACGGCATCACCGTCAGCCGCCCGCAGGTATGGCTCGATGCGCCGATCAAGGCGATCGGTCAGCAGAAGCTCACGGTCGCGGTGCATCCCGAGGTGGAGGCCCACATCACAGTGACCGTCGCGCGCAGCGCCGATGAAGCCGAACGCATCAAACGCGGTGAAGATATCAGCACCCGTCGGGAGGATCGCGATGCCGCCGCGGAAGCGATCGCCGCTGCCGGTGAATTCTTCGATCCGGAAGCGCAGCACGGCGACGATGACGCCGAGCCCAAGGCCGCTGAGGTCGCAGAAGAGAAATAACTCCCGCTTCGCAAATCACGAAAAAAGCCCGGCCCATCAGGCCGGGCTTTTTTGTTGTCCGGACAGGAACCTGTTGCCTCGATAGCGAGCGCCTCGCAATCCGAGCGAGCCGACGCGACGCCGGTGCAGTTCAGGATGTCGCTCAAGTTTGCGAGCGGCGTTCCGGTCGTGGCCTGCGAGCCGGCTATTTCGAAATCGGTGGCACCGGCGGTCCCGTGGGTGCAGGCGGCGACGTGGACGAGGCCACGGATGGCGGCGAGTCAGGCTTTGCTGCAGGCGTGGCCGGCTTTACAGGCTCCGCAGACGTTTCCGCCTGCGATGATGGCGCCGCAGCGGGCTCGGACGCGGCTGGCGTCGACGCGGGGCTCGCAGCCTGGGAGGGTGGCTTGGCATCACCCTCGCCGGCCTTCGGAGCAGGTGTCACCGCTGGAACAGGATCGGCGCGCAGCGGGACGCCCTTCGATTCGCTAGGAATCGCCGCTTGAGCCGGGCCGCTGTCTGGTTTTCCGTTTTCGGACTTGCTTGCTTCAGACTTGCTTGTTTCAGATTTTCCCGTTTCGGCTTTGCCAGTTTCGGTTTTTCCGCCTTCGGATTTGGCCTGTTCAGGTTTGGACGCATCAGGTTTGGATACGTCAGGCTTGACCGCGTCAGGCTTGGCGGCTTGCTCCTTCGCAGGCTGCTCTTTGGGGGCTTCCACCTTGGACGTGTCATCCTTGGCGTTTTCACCCTTGGAGGTTTCGCCTTTGGCAGTTTCACCTTTACCGGTCTCTGCACCCGGCTCGCCCTTGGCCGTTTCCGGCTCTGTCACGGGCTCATCCTTGGGTGATTCCTGCTTGGCGTCCGCTTTCGGTGGCTCTTCCTTGCCGTGCTTACCGCGCTTGGACAGCTTTTGCTTGGCCCCGTGCTTCCGCCCTTCATGCTCGCTGGCAGCCTCCTTCGGCGGCTGTCCCTCCGAGGCGGGCTTCGCCGCCTCTGGGTTCTCGGTACCGGGCCGAGCCAAGCGCTTGCCATGCCGGTTCTTGCGGCCATGCGGCTCATCTGCAGTCCCGTCGACATCAGGCGGCCGCGCGGCTTCCTGGGACGGTTTGCGGCTGTGCCGCTTGGATTGCTCCGGTTCTGATCGGGGCGCCGGCTTCAGATCGCCGGGCTGTTGCTTGGGCGTCTCCACGCGGTAGCGCGTGTCGGTCGCGCCATTGGAAATCAAGTAGGCGCTGAGCATCTTCGCCATGTCAGGGCTAGTAGTATAATGCTGGCGCAGGAAGCCCGGCAGCGATCCCGGCGGCACTGTCCTAAGCAGCCCCCGCGAGCCTTTGTGACAGGCGGTACAACTCCCCGCAAAGATCTGCGCCGGGGTCTTGCCGGCCTCGAGATTTTGTGCCCGCACGGGATCTGCCGCGAAACAGCCGATCACAAGCATCACCGTCGCTAAACTGAGCGCTCGGCTCAACATTCCATCCTCCGGGGTGCGGAAATTGCCGTGGTCGCGGCGCCCACCTTTTAGCCGATTGTGCCGCGAATGGAAGCGCACAGATGACGCAAGGGCGTGATCGGAACAATTCGGATATCCGCCTTGCAGAATGCGCATTGGTCAACGGATTTTCCGATACTATCTTTCTCTCACGGAGCTGGGACACGTTGCAAGCCATGCGCGGCTGACCGGATTATCGTGATGTCGGCCGGGCCTGGTGGATCATAGGTGGTTTCGATGGACCGTTTGTTGCGGTTTTTTCTGGACCGGTTTGTTCGGCGCGGCTCGATCACATTCATCACCGCGGACGGGACGACCTTTACCTGCGGTGACGGTACGGGAGAGCCCGTTCGGGTGCGGCTGACCACAAAGGAAGCCGCCCGGCAGCTTCTGATCGACCCCGAAATGGCCCTTGGCGAAGCCTACATGGAGGGCACGTTCGTGGTCGAACAGGGATCGATCGCCGACGTCCTGGCGATTGCCCTCGACCAGCCAGATATGGTGCCGCGTTGGGCAAAGCTGCAATGGTGGCTTCGCTATCTCATCCGGAACGTCCAGCAGTTCAATCCGCGCGGGCGTGCCAGAAACAACGTCGCCCGCCATTACGACCTCGACGGGCGGCTTTATTCGCTTTTCCTCGATGCCGACAAACAATACAGCTGTGCCTACTTCGAAACGCCCGATACGACGCTGGACGATGCTCAGCTCGCAAAGAAGCGGCATGTCGCGGCCAAGCTTCTGATCGAGCGCGGCCACCGCGTGCTCGATATTGGTTCGGGTTGGGGCGGTCTCGGCCTGTATTTCGCTGAAATGACCGGCGCCAATGTCACGGGCGTAACGCTATCGACCGAACAGCTTCAGGTGTCGAACGCCCGTGCCGGCGAAAAGAACCTGACGCAGTCGGCGAAGTTTCTGCTCCAGGATTATCGCGACATTCCCGGCCCGTTCGACCGCATCGCCTCGGTGGGCATGTTCGAGCACGTCGGCGTCGATCACTACGATACCTTCTTCAAGCGCTGCGCCGAACTCCTCGACGCCGATGGCGTGATGGTGCTGCATTCGATCGGCCGCTCGGAGGGCCCTGGCATCACCAATCCCTGGATCGCCAAGCACATCTTCCCGGGCGGGTACATCCCTGCCCTATCGGAGGTCTTGCCTGCGATCGAACGCGCCGGACTTCTGGTCTGCGACATCGAAATCCTGCGCCTGCATTATGCGGAGACACTCAAAGCATGGCGCGAACGCTTCATGGCGCGGCGCGAGGAAGCCGTGCGGCTTTACGACGAGCGGTTCGCGCGGATGTGGGAATTTTATCTGGCATCTTCGGAAATGTCGTTCCGGAAGCAGAACGTGATGAATTTCCAAATCCAGATTACCAAGCGACAAGGCATCGTTCCGATGACGCGAGACTACATTTCACGCGGCGAGGCCAAACTGCGTGGCGTCGAACGCGGACAGCGTCCGCGACTCCAGATCGCGGGCGAGTGAGCGGCATTCGGATTGCTCGGTAAAATTCAGTTTCGCAGGCTGAAACGCGATCCATAGAAACCGTGACGACAATCCGGACGCGCAAGATGCGCCTTCACCGCAATCAAAATCGCGGGATCGCAGGGCACATTGCGTTCTTTCGGATCGGAGAGCTTTTCGAACGTCGCCACCAGCATCGACAGCCAGCCGGTTTCGCCTGTGCCGGAACGCCACTGCTGTGGGAACTGAGCCATTTATTACCTGTGGTCCTGTGCTGTTATTACCTGTGGTCCTGTGCTGTGCCCTGCTGATTAACTCAAAAACCAGGGGTTCTGTTCCAGATCGCATGAGGAACTGTCACACGATGTGATCGCCCTCACAGTCGCACGCGCTACCTCACCGTGAGTCGGCGAAAACGGCGATGAGGTTCATGATCGGAAAGGATTTTTTCGCGGCAGCGTCCCAAAAGAGGCAGCAAGAGGTAGAAATGCCGTCAAGTTCGTTATTCTTTCGCCTCAAGTTTCAATCAAAGCTATGTGGGAATCGGGCATAAGGGGGGAGCATTGCTTTCGCCGTCGGCTGGACCGGCGCTTTATGCTGCCCCGTATCCGACAAATTCCAGATCAAAATCCGAGAGCCGATATTTAAAAACCATGGCTGCATTCGATTCGAACATTTTGAAACTTGCGCCTGACTCGGCAACACCGGCGTACCGGACTGCGCCGCATAATATCGAGGCGGAGCAGAGCCTTCTCGGCGCGATTCTGGTCAATAACGATGCGTTTTACCGCGTTTCGGATTTTCTGGAGCCGAAACACCTTTTCGAACCCATTCATCAGACCATCTACGAGACCGCCGGCAGCCTCATCCGCGCAGGCAAGCTCGCGACTCCGGTCACGCTGAAGACATTCGTTCCGGCCGATACCGACATCGGGGGCATGACCGTCGGCCAGTATCTCGCACGGCTGGCCGCAGAAGCCACCACAATCATCAATGCGCAGGACTACGGGCGCACCGTCTATGAACTCGCGTTGCGCCGCGACCTAATCAATATCGGCGAGGACATGGTCAACGTCGCCTATGACGCGCCGGTCGATTTCGCGCCGCGCGCGCAGATCGAGGACGCCGAGCGCAGACTCTATGAGCTCGCCGAATCCGGACGTTACGACGGCGGCTTCCAGAAATTCTCACAGGCGATGAAGATCGCGCTCGATATGGCCGCCAATGCCTATCGCCGCGATGGAAAACTGTCCGGCATCGCGACTGGCTTACGCGATCTCGACTCCAAGATGGGCGGACTGCAATCGTCCGACTTGATTATCGTCGCCGGCCGGCCGGGTATGGGAAAGACGGCGCTTGCGACCAACATCGCCTACAACATCGCCAGGGCCCATCAATCCGAACTTCAGCCCGACGGCACGATGAAGACGGTCAACGGCGGGATCGTCGGCTTCTTCTCCTGCGAAATGTCGGCCGAACAGCTGGCGACGCGTATTCTCGCCGAGCAAACCAGCATCGCCTCCAGCAGCATCCGACGCGGCGGCATCACCGAGGCCGACTTCGAAAAGATCCGCGATCACACCATCGAACTTGAACACTTGCCGCTTTTCGTCGACGAAACCGGTGGCCTCTCGATCTCGCAGCTCACGGCGCGCGCTCGCCGCTTGAAGCGCCAGAAGGGACTGGACGTCATCGTGGTGGATTACATCCAGCTTTTGCAGGGCAGCGGCAAGCGTTCCGACAACCGCGTTCAGGAAGTCACCGAAATCACCACCAGCCTGAAGGCGCTCGCCAAGGAGCTGAACGTTCCGATCGTCGCATTGTCGCAGTTATCGCGTCAGGTCGAAAGCCGCGACGACAAGCGTCCGCAACTCTCCGACCTCCGCGAATCCGGCTCGATCGAACAGGACGCCGACGTCGTGATGTTCGTGTACCGTGAGGAGTACTATCTCCAGAACAAGGAGCCGCGGATCGGCACGCCGGAATACGAGAAATGGCAACTCGAGATGTCGCTGGTACACGGCAAGGCGGAAGTGATCATCGGCAAACAGCGTCACGGACCGACCGGCACCGTCGAGTTGCAGTTCGAAGGCCAGTTCACGCGCTTCAGCGATCTCGCGCAGGACGGCCACCTGCCCGACCGCATCTAGTAACCTTTGTAACCGGCATAGGCCTAGGGCTCGCGCGGTTGAACCGCCGCGCAGCCGGGCGTACGATGCGGCATGAATTTGGTTCCCGATCCCAAGACGACGTCCGGCGGCAGTTTGTTATCGCCCGAAGCCAATGCCGCGGCAGCTTTCACGGCTGCGACGGCCACGGCGACCGGCATCCTCACAGTCGATCTTGACGCGATTGTTGCCAACTGGCGCAAACTCGAAAAGACCGCCGTGCCGGCCGAATGCGCCGGCGTGATCAAGGCCGATGCCTACGGCTGCGGCACTGATCCCGTGGCGCGTGCACTGGCCGCCGCCGGATGCAAGACGTTTTTCGTAGCCACGCTCGACGAGGCGCGCGCAGCCCGCGCCGCTGCACCCTCCGCCGATCTCTACGTGCTGGATGGCTTCTTCCAGAACAGCGGCGATGCTTTCGCTGAGATCAACTGCCGCCCCGTGATCGGCGACCTCAACGAACTCGCGGAATGGGACGTGTTTTGCCGCCGCACCGGCTGGGCGGGTGGGGCTGCCGTCCACATCGACACCGGCATGAACCGCCTCGGGCTCACGATCAACGAGGCACAAGGCATCATTCCAAGGATCAACGCAGGCGATCACGGCATCACGCTGGTGATGAGCCACCTCGCCTGCGCCGAAACCCTCAATCATCCGCTCAATGCCAAACAGATGATGACCTTCCGGGAAATCGCCAGCCTGTTTTCCGGCGTTCCAGCGTCGCTATCGAACTCATCCGGGATCTACCTCGGTCCACAATTCCAGTTTGATCTGATGCGGCCGGGCGCGGCGCTCTACGGCGTCAACCCCACGCCCGAAGCCGACAATCCGATGCAGCCGGTGGTCGAATTGAAAGCGCGGATCGTGCAAACCCGAACGATCGACAAGGGCGAGAGCGTCGGCTACGGCGCAACGTGGACGGCGCGGCGGCCAACCCGGCTTGCGATCGTCTCGGCCGGATATGCCGACGGCTATTTCCGCGCCGGTGGCGGCGTCGATGGCGTCCGCAGCGCCGAAGTTATCGTCGCCGGCAAGCGCTGCCCGGTGGCTGGCCGCATCTCGATGGATCTGATGGCGATCGACATCACCGATCTGCCGAACAACGCAGCGCGGCGCGGCGATATGGTGACGCTAATCGGCGAAGGTATCACCGTGGACGAACTGGCGCATCACTTCGGCACCATCGGTTATGAGGTGCTGACGAGCCTCGGCGGCCGCTACAAGCGCATCTACAAGGGTGGTGGCGGCGCCAAAAGCGAGACTTCCGAGGTCCACCCCGGTGAACCATCCGGCCCGGCCTGACCTCGTTGAAGGTAGCGACTTTTAATATCAACAATATCAACCGGCGCCTGCCGAACCTGCTGCAATGGCTGCAGACGTCCAAACCGGACATCGCCTGCCTGCAAGAGTTGAAGGCTGCCGATGCGGACTTCCCTGCTGCCGCCATCCGCAAGGCGGGTTACAGCGCCGTATGGCGCGGGCAAAAGACTTGGAATGGGGTCGCGATCCTTGCCCGCAACGCCGAGCCAATTCTTACGCGCAGCGCGCTCCCCGGGGACCGCGATGACTTTCAGGCACGGTATATCGAAGCCGCGGTGAGTGGCGTCCTGATCGCATGCGTCTATGCGCCGAACGGCAATCCGCAACCCGGGCCAAAATTCGATTTCAAGCTGGCCTGGATGGGTCGGTTGCGGCGGCATACAGCCAAACTTCTAAAGCAAAATGTGCCTATCGTGCTGGCTGGCGACTTCAACGTGGCACCGGCCGATCTCGACATCTACCCGACGCGCTCCTGGGACAGAGACGCCCTGATCCAGCCGAAGAGCCGCGCGACCTTCCAGTCGCTGATGGCACAGGGATGGACGGATGCCGTCCGCACGCTGCATCCGGAGCAGCGGATGTACACCTTCTGGGACTACAAGCGACAGCGATGGCCGCGCGATGCAGGATTGCGGCTGGATCATCTGCTGTTGAGTTCGCAACTCGCACCCCGCCTCCGCAAAGCCGGCGTCGATCGCGCCGTCCGGGCGAAGGAAGGTGCCAGCGACCACGCGCCGACATGGATCGAGCTGCGCGACAATTAATTTCGAAGCTAGTCTCGCATCACCATAAATTCTTGCCGTCGATTATCGTTACCGGTACCGCGGCCAGATCGAAGTCGTCCAGCAACCAGCCGTTGACGCCGATTTTCATGTTGTCGAAATCCGGCTTACCCGTCGACCAGTCCGGCGATTCCGAATAGGTCGTACCACCGCATCCCGCGCAGAAATGATGCTTTACGGTGCGGCTGCCCCATCGATATGTGGCGACTTTTTCGGCTGGCGACGTCAGACGAAACTGCGCCGGCTTGTAATAGGCCCACAATGCTCCGCTTTTCGAGCAATACGAACACGTGCATCGCGTCACGCTGGCTGGCGCTTTACCGACCTCGAATTGTGTACCGCCACAATGACAGCTTCCCTTGATGGTCACCCGTTACTTTGAAGTCCGTAACTCGCGACGATCTCTAGCCGGCGTCTGCTGACAGCATGGTGTCAGCAGCAAACACCCGAGGCCACCCTGCCACGCAGGCCAACGAATGCGGAGGCGCTGTCGCCGAGTGTGAAAATTGCTACCCTCACCTCGCCTGCCCGGCGAATCGCGGAGACTCTCCCTCTTGAATTACATTTTTGTCCTCGCGGTCGGACTTGTCGCCGGCACCATCAGCGGCATCGTCGGCACCGGCTCGTCGATCATGCTGGTGCCGGTGCTGGTCTATGAGTTCGGCCCGAAGCAGGCCGTGCCAATCATGGCGGTCGCCGCGATCATGGCGAATCTTTCTCGCATCCTGGCATGGTGGCGCGAGGTCGATTGGCGCGCCTGCGCGGCCTATTCCGTGACAGGAATTCCGGCGGCGGCGTTGGGCGCACGAACGCTGCTGGTGCTGCCGTCTCGCGCCGTGGACATCACCATCGGTCTGTTCCTGATCGCGATGGTGCCGATCCGACATTGGCTTGCCAAACACGACTTGAAACTCTCGTTGTGGCATCTGGCTCTGGGCGGCGCGCTGATCGGATTTCTAACCGGCATCGTGGTCTCCACCGGACCCCTGAGCGTCCCGTTGTTCGTGTTTTACGGCCTCACCAAGGGCGCGTTTTTGGCAACCGAGGCCGCTAGTTCGCTTGGGCTTTACTTCAGCAAATCGGTGACCTTCGAGCGCTTCGGTGCGCTGAATTGGGACGTGGCGATCAAGGGACTGATCGCCGGCTCTTCGTTGATGGTCGGCGCCTTCGTCGCCAAGCGCTTCGTGCTGAAACTCGATCCGAATGTATTCCGGCTGGTGCTGGACGCGATCATGATCATGGCCGGGTTATCCATGCTATGGAATGCCGTACATGCCTCTTGAGATCACCTGACCCGGTCGCTGAAACATGGCCAAATCCGTCCTCTCCTTTGTCTGCCAGAACTGCGGCGCGGCGTACAACCGCTGGCAGGGCAAGTGCGAGTCCTGCGGCGAGTGGAATACGCTGGCTGAGGAGGATACCACGGGTGCCACGACCATGCCCGTCAGCATCCGTTCCAAGCGCAAGGGCCGGCTGTTCAACCTGGAAACGTTGACCGGCAAAACGCAGGACGCGCCACGCTTGCCCTCCGGGATGGCCGAACTCGATCGCGTCACCGGCGGCGGTTTTGTCCGCGGCTCGGTGCTGCTGGTCGGCGGAGACCCTGGCATCGGCAAATCGACACTTCTAACGCAGGCGACCAGCCTGCTTGCGCGCGCCGGCCATCGCTCGGTCTATATTTCCGGTGAAGAAGCGGTGGCGCAGGTCCGGCTGCGCGCCGAACGGCTCGGCCTTGCCGATGCGCCGGTGCAGCTCGCGGCCGAGACCTCGGTCGAGGATATCGTTGCGACCCTATCGGAAGGCGCAGTGCCGCGCCTCGTGGTGATCGACTCGATCCAGACCATGTGGACCGATACCGTGGAATCTGCGCCGGGCACGGTGACACAGGTCCGCGCCTCCGCACAGGCGCTGATTCGTTTCGCCAAGAAATCGGGCGCGGCGCTTATTTTGGTTGGCCACGTCACCAAGGACGGTCAGATCGCGGGCCCACGCGTGGTCGAGCATATGGTTGATGCCGTGCTGTCGTTCGAAGGTGAAGGCTCGCAGCAATTCCGCATCCTGCGCGCGGTGAAAAACCGCTTCGGACCCACCGACGAGATCGGCGTGTTTGAGATGACCGGGCTCGGCCTGCGGGAAGTCTCCAATCCGTCCGAACTGTTTTTGTCGGAGCGCGATCTCGGCAGTCCCGGCACTGCGGTGTTCGCAGGCATCGAGGGCACACGGCCGGTGCTGGTGGAATTGCAGGCACTGGTGGCGCCGACCACGCTCGGCACCCCGCGCCGCGCCGTTGTCGGTTGGGATTCGAACCGGTTGTCGATGGTGCTTGCGGTGCTGGAAGCCCATTGCGGGGTCAAACTGTCGGGTTACGACGTCTATTTCAACGTCGCTGGCGGCCTGCGCATCAACGAACCGGCCGCCGATCTCGCCGCCGCAGCGGCGCTGGTATCCTCTCTGACCAATGCGCAACTGCCGACCGATGCCGTCTATTTCGGCGAGATTTCGCTGTCTGGCGCCGTCAGACCCGTAGCACAAACCTCCGCTCGGCTGAAAGAGGCCGCCAAGCTCGGATTCGGGCGCGCCGTGCTGCCGGAATCGGCCCGTGGCGACGCCGGCGGCGATGCCGGGCTGTCGCTCAGTACTGTGGCCGGGCTAACCACGCTGGTGGCGGATATCGCCGCGCGCGGCCAAGCGCGGCCCGGAAAGGCCGCCGATCCGGAGAAAAATGCCACACCGGCCCGATTCCGTCGTCAGGACGGCTAAAGCGGCGTGACCTCGGCACCCGCCGCCGCTATACATCCGGCGCGGTAGCAAGGCCGAGGGCATGTTGCCGCGATACGGTCCGTTAAGGCATCGAAACAATGATGTGGTGACGGGTTCCTTAGCGGTTTTCCGGCCTTGCGAGACGTGTCATATGACCGTCAGTTAGACCGGAAGCGAGATGCCGATTCGCGGTTTCTGAGATTTACGAGCGGACCTGACCAGCCGATGCCGATAACCATCCTCGACCTCGTTCTGCTCGCGGTGATGTTGATTTCGGGCCTGCTCGCCATGATCCGCGGCTTCATGCGCGAAATCCTGTCGATCGCATCATGGGGCATCGCCGCGCTGGTGACGCTCTATTCGTTTCAAAAGCTGCTGCCGACCGCAAAAACCTATTTCAACAACGACACCGTTGCCACAGCCGCCGTGATCGGCGGCGTTTTCATCGGTACCCTGATCGTGGTCTCGATCATCACCACACGCATCTCCGACATGATCCTTGATTCCCGGATCGGCGCGCTCGACCGTACCCTTGGCTTCCTGTTCGGACTGGCGCGTGGCCTGCTGATCGTTGTCGTCGCCTTCCTGTTCTTCACCTGGCTGGTTCCGGACAAGCAGCGGCCCGACTGGGTCTCCAGTGCGAAGTCGCTGACGGTGCTGAAATCGACCGGCGACTGGCTGATGTCGCTCTTGCCGGACGATCCCGAGAACACCATCTTAAAGAAATTCAAAAAGAATAAGCCCGACGAGGAACAATCCGACACGGAACCGGCTACCCCCGGCTCCGACGGCTATTCCAAACCTGCCCGAGACAGCCTTAAAAAGCTGATCGACGGCAAACCGGCGGCCCGCTAGGTCCCGTCGAAAAGCGAGGCGTTATGGACTATCAGCAGAGCTCTTCCAGCGACGCCGATACGCCCGATCTGGATTTCGATTTGGATGGCGACGCGCTTCGCGAGGAATGCGGGGTGTTCGGCATCTTCGGCCATCCCGACGCCGCTGCCATCACCGCCCTCGGCCTTCACGCCCTCCAGCATCGCGGCCAGGAAGCCGCCGGCATCGTGACCTTCGATGGTCACCGTTTCCACTCCGAACGCCGCCTCGGCCTTGTCGGCGACACCTTCTCCCGCCGTGAAGTGATCGAACGCCTGCCGGGCACCGTCGCGGTCGGCCATACCCGTTATTCCACCACCGGCGGCACCATCCTTCGCAACGTGCAGCCGCTGTTCGCCGAACTCAATGCCGGCGGTTTTGCCGTCGCCCACAACGGCAATCTCACCAACGGGCTGACGCTGCGCCGGGAACTGGTGCGCCACGGCGCGATGATGCAGTCCACTACCGATACCGAGGTGATCCTGCATCTGGTCGCGCAGTCCAAGCGCGGCCGTTTCATCGAGCGCTATATCGAAGCGCTCCGCACCATCGAAGGCGCCTATGCGCTGGTGTCACTGACCAACAAGAAGCTGATCGGTGCGCGGGATCCGCGCGGCATCCGTCCCCTCGTTCTCGGCGAACTCGACGGTTGCCCGATCCTTGCCTCGGAGACCTGCGCGCTCGACATCATCGGCGCAAAATACGTCCGCGACATCGAGCCCGGCGAAGTCATCGTGTTCGACCGCAAGGGCGAGACCATTCAGACCGAAATCCACAAGCCCTTCCCGCCGATGCCGCCGCGGCCCTGCATCTTCGAGTACATCTATTTCTCGCGACCGGATTCGATCGTCGGCGGTCGTTCCGTTTACGAGGTTCGCAAGGCCTTCGGTGCGCAGCTCGCCCGTGAAAGCCATCCAGACATCGATGTCGTGGTGCCCGTGCCGGACTCCGGCGTGCCGGCCGCCATCGGCTACAGCCAGTTCTCCGGCGTGCCGTTCGAACTCGGCATCATCCGCAACCACTATGTCGGCCGCACCTTCATCCAGCCGAGCCAGAGCATTCGCGAACTCGGCGTGCGCATGAAGCATTCGGCCAACCGCGCCGCGATCGAAGGCAAGCGCATCCTCCTGATCGACGACTCCCTGGTGCGCGGCACTACTTCTAAGAAAATCGTCCGCATGATGCGCGACGCCGGCGCTAAGGAAGTGCACTTCCGCCTCGCCTCGCCGCCGATCATTCATCCCGATTACTACGGCATCGATCTGCCGGATCACAGCGGACTGCTGGCCGCGACCCACAGCCTCGAGCAGATGCGCGAGATCATCGGTGCGGACTCGCTGGCGTTCCTCTCCATCGACGGCATGTACCGCGCCATGGGCGAGCCCGGCCGCGATGCCGCGAACCCGAAATATGCCGATCACTGCTTCACCGGTGTATATCCCACACACCTCACCGATCAGACCGACGTCGAACCGCCGCAGCATCAGCTCTCGCTGCTCGCGGAAGCTAGCTAGCCGAGCCGAGCCGCTCGCCATCTGTGCCAAAGTTTGTCGCGGCCGGGCTTGTCCCGGCCACCCACCTCTATAAAACCTTGCTGCAAGACGTGGATGCCTGGGACCGCGCGAAGACGCGCTTCGCGCTTTAGCCTCGGCATGACGAAAGTGAATCTGCTTATGACCCATCCCCTCGCTTCCCGTATCGCTCTCGTCACCGGGGCCTCGCGCGGCATCGGCTACGCAACCGCGCGTGCGCTCGCGAAAGCCGGGGCGCATGTGATTGCCGTTGCCCGAACGCAGGGCGGTCTCGAAGAGTTAGACGACGACATTCGCAGGGATGGCGGGAGCGCAACGCTGGTGCCGCTCAACCTCACCGATTTCGAAGGCATCGCGCGGCTCGGCGCCGCGCTCAACGAGCGCCACGGCAAGCTCGACATTCTCGTCGGCAATGCCGGCGTTGCCGGTCCGTCGTCGCCGCTCGGCCATATCGAACTGAAGCAATGGACCGATGCGATGGCGATCAACGTCACCGCGAATTTTCAACTCATCCGTTGCATGGAGCCACTGTTGCAGCAATCGGATGCGGGACGCGCGGTGTTCATCACCTCGGGTGCGGCCAGCAAAGCCAACGCCTATCGCGGTCCCTATGCAGCCTCGAAGGCCGCGCTGGATACGTTGGTACGGAGCTGGGCAAACGAGACCGCGTCCACCCCGATCCGCGTCAACCTGTTCAGCCCGGGTCCGATCCGCACCCGGATGCGCGCCACGGTGTTTCCGGGCGAGGATCCCGAAACCCTTGACACCCCGGAGCAGGCGGCGGAATTCATCGTGCCGATGTGTCTTGCGTCCTGGAGCGAGACCGGCAAACTCTACGACTACAAGAGTCGAACGCTTATGAGTTTTCATCCGCCGTCTGCATGATCCCAAAAGATTTTAAGATCTTTGCGCATGGGTGCTGCGCGCGCTGTCGATTGACTTGAAAGGGCCAGCGCGATTGACTTCCCTCAAGCGGGATCGAACCCGCGTGGAAAAGCCAGGGAGGTTGCCATGACAAGCATGCGCGCTTGCGGACGTGTTCTCGCCCTCATTGTTGGTATTGTCCTCATCGCAACCGTGCATCTACCATCGGCCCACGCGGGCGACATTCCAAAATTCGAAGTCGACGCGTCATGGCCAAAGCCTCTTCCGAATAACTGGGTATTGGGTCAGGTCGGCGGCATCACCGCCGACAAGGACGGGCGTATCTGGGTCTTCCAGCGGCCACGCTCGCTGACCGAAGACGAGAAAGGCGCGACCCTGACACCGCCACGCTCGAAGTGCTGTGTCCCGGCGCCGCCCGTGTTGGAATTCGATGCGGAGGGCAATTTGCTGCGTTCGTGGGGCGGCCCCGGTGACGGCTACACCTGGGTCGGCAACGAGCATGGCATCGAAGTCGACGACAAGGGATTTGTCTGGCTCACGGGAAATGCAGCCACCGACGGTGTAGTTCTAAAGTTCACGACCGACGGCAAGTATGTCGGGCAGATCGGCGCAGTCGGCCCAATCAAGGGTAGCAACGACACCACCGGTCTCGGCCGTCCCGCCGAAACCTTCGTCGACGAAGCGGCGCGTGAAATCTACATTGCCGACGGCTACGGCAATCGCCGAGTGATCGTGTTCGATGCGGATACGCTCGCCTTCAAGCGCTACTGGGGCGCTTATGGTCACAAGCCGAATGACGACAAACAGCCGCCCTATGATCCCAAAGCCGCGATCTCGCAGCAGTTCGGCAATCCCGTCCATTGCGTGAAGGTCAGCAAGGATGGATTTGTCTATGTCTGCGATCGCGTCAACGATCGTATTCAGGTGTTCAAGACCGACGGTACCTTCGTGAAGGAATGGTTCTACGAGAAAAGCACGCTTGGCAACGGCGCCGTGTGGGATGTCGCGATCTGGCCGGATCCGAAGCAGAGCTACCTGCTCAGCGCCGATGGCGAAAACAATGAAATCCGGATTCTGAAACGCGACGACGGTACGGTGGTCGGCAGTTTCGGCCGCAATGGCCGTCAAGCCGGTCAGTTTCACTGGATCCATGCGATGGCGATCGACAAGGCGGGAAATGTCTATACCGCCGAGGTCGATACCGGAAAGCGGGTGCAGAAATTCAAGCTGATCTCCGACGCCTTGCACTAAACTTCCCCGCAAGGCGAGATTGCAGGCGGTCATTAAATCGCGACAATGACGGCTGACGCTGTGCACGCAGGCCACGCCGCACAGCGTCTGTGTTCGAATTGAATGTTGCAATAACCCTCCGGAGATCGTCATGAGCCGTCATGTGACCACCGCGTTTATACTCGCTGGATCGCTTCTTGCCGTGCAGCCAGCTTTCGCCGACGACCTCACAGGCATATGGCTACGTGATACCGGAGCATCGAAGGTCAAATTCGGACGTTGCGGCGATGCGCTCTGTGGCACGATCGTCTGGCTCAAGGAAGGCGCAGATCCGAAAGCCAAGGTCGGACAGCGTGTATTTTTCGGCATGAAGCCGAATGGCGCCAATGCATGGGCCGGGAGCGCGTTCAATCCCGAGGACGGCAAGACCTACAGCGGCAAGATGACGCTGTCCGGCAATACCCTGACAACCGCGGGCTGCGTCATGGCTGTGATTTGCAAATCGGCCACCTGGACGCGATCAAACTAGGGTTTTTAGGTACCGCCCCTTAGACGAATTGGTCAATTCCCCTGGACAACCACCATAGGCCTGCCCCGTAGGAAGTCCGAATGGGCGATGCTAGGCTCATGCTGGCCCGCACGTGCCCACTGGTTGGTGGCGCAGGTGATCGCGGCACGACATATCCGGCAAAAGCACAAGTCGCGGAAGACGGCCATTGCCCATGCCATACCACTCGGGGAGGTCCTTAACGATGTTCAAGTCCACTTTGCGTTCTCACTTGCTGGCCGGCGTGGCGCTGACGATTGCACTCGCATCGCCCGCACTTGCCCAGGACAAGACGGTCAAGATCGGCGTGCTCAATGATATGACGAGCCTCTATGCAGACATCGGCGGCCCGAACTCGGTCGTGGCCGTCAAGATGGCGGTTGAGGATTCCGGTCTGCTCAAGAAAGGCTGGAAAATAGATGTCATCAGCGGCGATCATCAAAACAAGCCTGACGTCGGCGTCAACATCGCACGGCAGTGGATAGATACGGAGAAGGTGGACGCGATCGCGGACGTGCCAAATTCGGGTGTGGCGCTGGCCGTAGGCAACCTCATCCGCGAGAAGAACGCGGTGATGCTCAACTCGGGCGCTGCGTCGGCCGACCTGACCGGCAAAGCCTGCTCACCCAACAGCGTATCGTTCACCTACGATACCTATATGCTCGCCAACGGCACCGGCAAGGCCTTGACCAAGGCCGGCGGTGACACGTGGTTTTTCCTGACATCGGACTACGCGTTCGGTCACGCGCTTGAGCGCGACACGTCTGCGGTCGTGACCGCCAACGGCGGCAAGGTTGTTGGCGGCGTCAAGCACCCGATCAATACCGCAGACTTCTCATCCTTCCTGCTTCAGGCACAGGCATCGAAGGCCAAGGTAATCGGCCTCGCCAATGCCGGTGGCGATACCACTAACGCCATCAAGCAGGCAGCCGAGTTCGGCATCGTCGCGCACGGACAAAAGCTCGCGGCGCTGCTGCTGTTCATCAACGACGTGCATTCGCTCGGTCTCAAGACTGCGCAGGGCCTGTCTTTCACTGAATCATTCTATTGGGATCTGAACGATCAGACTCGCGCCTGGTCCAAGCGGTTTGCTGCGCTTGCCAACAAGCATCAGATGCCTTCGATGACGCAGGCGGGCAACTACGCCGCCGTGCTGCATTATCTGAAGGCAATGGAAGCGCTGGGCGGCAATCCGCACGATGGCGCCAAGGTCGTCGCCAAGATGAAGGAGATTCCCGCTGTCGATCCGCTGTTCGGCAACGCACCGCTGCGTGAGGACGGCCGTCGCATGGTCAAAGCCTACCTCTTCGAGGTCAAGAAGCCCGAAGAATCGAAGGGACCGTGGGATTACTATAAAACCGTTGCGACCATCTCGCCGGAAGATGCGGCGAAGCCGCTGGCGCAGAGCGAGTGTCCGCTCGTCAAGAAGAAGTAGTGTCCCGAACCGGCCGGACCAACGAAATCCAGCCGGCACGCAGTACGAAGCCGAGATAGCGAGCGGGATGCACCTGGCATCCCGTTCACGACGTTCCATCAGCACAGCGCATTGAACCGTTTGCCTGGCCGTCTGACTTAAAGGCTGGAACCTTCCGCGCGATAAGGAGTTTCCGTCCAGGTCAGGAGCTATCGATGCAAGCCGTTGTCGAACGCGTCATGCGCGCCTTTATCAGCAAACATCATTTGTCCGAGGACAAGGCCGAAGCCGTTCGTCAGGAAGTGACCGACTTCGCCGCTGAGCTGCTTGAAAAATACCAGGCCCGGCTTGAACAGCGCGCGCAGCCTCCCCGCAGCCACTGAGGGAAACCGAACCTTCCCGCTGCGGCCCGGCGCGGCGTATCCACCAGAGGTTTTTCGATCAAATTTGCGGCTGGTTCGTTACGCACGACGCGCTCATGACTTGCGCTTGCGTTTATGCGCGAACGGATTGGCCTTTTCGCGCAGCGTGATCCGGATCGGCGTGCCGGGCAGATCAAAGAAGCCGCGCAGGCTGTTGACGAGATAGCGCAGATACGATTCGGGGACCGCATCGGCCCGCGAACAGAACACGATGAAACTCGGCGGCCGCGCCTTGGCTTGCGTTGCGTAGTTCAGCTTCAGCCGCCGCCCTGACACCGCCGGTGGCGGATTGGCATCGACGGCCTGTTCGAACCAGCGATTGAGCGCCGCGGTCGGCACCCTTCTGTTCCAGACCGCGTAAGCGTCCTGGATCGAGATCATCAGCCGGTCGATCCCCTCGCCCATCAAACCCGATACCGCAATGATCGGCATACCCTTCACCTGCGGCAACAGATGATCGGCGTCCGTGCGCAGCGAGGCGATCCGGCTGGCCCCACGATCCATCAGATCCCACTTGTTAACGGCGATCACCAAAGCGCGGCCTTCGCGTTCGATCAGGTCGGCGATGCGCAGATCCTGCTCTTCGAACTTGTTTTGCGAATCCATCATCAGCACAACGACTTCGGCGAAGCGGACGGCGCGCAGCGTATCCGCCACCGAGAGCTTCTCAAGCTTTTCCTCGATCCGAGATCTGCGCCGTAATCCGGCGGTGTCGAAGATGCGAAAATCGCGACCCTTCCAGGTGAGCTCGACCGAGATCGAATCTCGGGTGGTGCCGGCTTCCGGGCTGGTGAGCAGCCGTTCCTCTCCGAGCAGATGATTGATCAGCGTCGATTTACCGGCGTTTGGGCGGCCGACGATCGCAACACGGATCGGGCGCTGCGAAATGTCTTCATCGGACTCGATGATGTCGTCGTCGTCGTCGAATTCCTCTGTCTCTTCGGCAGGCTCCGGCATGATGCCGCGCAGCGCGTCGTAGAGGTCCCTCATGCCCTCGCCGTGTTCGGCCGATACCCCGACGGGATCGCCAAGCCCGAGCGCGTAGGACTCCATCGCCCCGGCTTCGCCGTGCTTGCCCTCGCTCTTGTTGGCGACGAGGACCACGGGCTTGTTGGCGCGTCGCGCAAAATCGGCAAACGAACGATCGGTCGGCGTCAGTCCCGCACGCGCATCGAACACGAACATCAGGGCATCGGCGGCAGCGATCGCCGCCTCGGTCTGCTCCTGCATGCGTGCCGTCAGCGAACCGCGCGGACCTTCGTCGAGGCCGGCGGTATCGATAATCGTGAAATCCAGATCGCCGAGCCTTGCCTGCCCTTCGCGGCGGTCGCGGGTGACGCCGGGCTTGTCATCGACGAGCGCGAGCTTCTGCCCGACCAGGCGGTTGAACAGGGTGGACTTGCCGACGTTGGGCCGGCCTATGATGGCAATGGTGAAGGACATCGGCGTTCCGTGCCCCCTTTACGGACGGCGTGTCAACAGCGGCGGCCATCAGGCCGGATCAGCGCGAGAAGCTGCCGCTGGGCAGAGGCGCGGGAAATGACGAAGCGGC